>JAUNCQ010000034.1:17826-28173 GCA_030526515.1 Coriobacteriia bacterium | reverse complement strand
GGAAGGGAAGGAACGGCGAGGCCAGAAGAATTTACACACTAATCGGGACTTGACTAGGAGGACAGGACACCTTCCCGTTACCCTTCCACCGCACTAAGCCACGCCGAATATGCGCTCGAAGTCTCTTAGGTACGGCCCCGTGATCCCCAGGTCCCTGACGTCTTGCAAGGACTCTATTCCAAAACTGGCTAAGAAGACCTGGGTTTCGCCCTGAACTTTATTCGGGTCCCCCAGTCGGCCTTCGTCATACAGCTCCCCCACGGCCACTGCCGCGCCCATGCGGAAGTACTGGTCGTTGTCCCGAATTGCCGAATCATCACGATCTACCCGCATATGCGCCTCCTTCCCATCGGATAGACGCACTTTAGGACGAAAAATTTTTCCATGTGGGAACCACGGTGGACACCCAAAAAATTTTTTCCTCCTAGAATGAGCCTCAACATGGGAACACCATCCGTCCACGCCGATAGGAGAGCGCCATGACCGTTGAGCTGTTCGACCGCAATTACGTAGAGCCCACGCTCCTGATCATCTCCCAGGAAGACCTGCGCGCCTTGATTCGCTACGAAATCACAGGACAGGAGTTGAAGGGCAACTACCCCTCCGCATTCCTGACCAGCAACGACTTCTATCAGATGACCCTGGACGACCTGGAAGTCGCCTTGTGGAACCTCCACAACTCCGACGCGACTGATGAGGAGATCCTCGAAGGCTGGCTCCACCCGGTCCTTCGCGACCTGGAGGAAGAGTACGGAATCCAGAAGGCCGTGGACGGGGAAACCGAGGACGCAGCAGGCGACCAGGATATTCCCGGCTTACCCACTGCCAGCAGCATCATCGACCAGACTCTGGGCGCCCTGATCGCCCGCTACTGGGAAGGTGACCAAACGGTCGACCTAACCGAATTGCTGCAGACCATCCGCCAATTCCGGCGCGACCGCGACCTGCCCCTGAGCCAGCGAACCCTCACCCTGACCCAGATGACAATATTCGTTTCCGAATGGGACAACGCCCGCGTTGCCGCCTTCGGCACGCCGGAGATTGAGGCTCTGTACACAAAGTGCGTGAATGCCCTGGCAGAAGCCAATGTCCCCCTTGGCCTGCGAGAAAAGGCCTACGCCTGCTACGGCAAGGGCAACGCAGGCTTTGACGAGGACTGGGAAGCATCCCGAGACTGCCTGCTGAAGCTGGAAGAGATAGCCCCCGAAGCAGACTACGCCAACACGCTGGGATACATCTACTACTACGGCCGCTGCAACGGCGGCGTGCCTGAGTACGAAAAAGCCTTCTACTGGTTTTCCCTGGGTGCTGCCGGCGGCATTTACGAATCCCGCTACAAGCTGGCCGACCTAATCAAGGACGGTAAGGGCTGCCACAAAAGTCCGAAGATCGCCCGCAAGATGATCGAGGACCTGTATGGCGAAAATCTGGACCTGTTCTGCCTTGGCAAGGCAAACACCAAGTTCGCGGACATATCCCTGCGCATGGGCAAACTTCACCTGAGCGATGACCCCGAAGAGGACAACCCGGCCTTCGCCCTCTCCTGCTTCCTCATGGCCAAGACGGCAATCCGCATGCGCAGGCAGAGCATGGACGCCTACGGCGACGCAAGGGTGGAAGCCGCCATCGACCAGGCCCTGGCCAATGTCATCGAAACGCACGATTGCTTCAAAAAGAACACCCGCCCGACCTTCGACTCCCTGGTCATGCTGCTTTTCTTCGGACTTGGGCTGGGACTCCGACGCTGGCAAGTTGATTACACCTGGAAGGACGACCGTACGCTGAAGCTGGTCTTCCGTATGCAGGCCAAGTCGGGCGAACGCTACGCACCCAAGATTCCGGTTACCATCCTGCAGTCCCATTTCTGCGGCTTCTTGGAGAAGATGACCGTAACCGCGAAGCTAGTTGACGGAGCAGAGCGCCAGGATGCGCTGGGATTCCTGGAGGAAAAGGGCACCCACTACTTCGACGAGGTGAAGGAGCTCTGGGGAGGCGGCAACGCTCTGCTGGCTTACGGAAAGGAAGTCGCTCAGCTACCCTGCACCTTCACGATTTGCTGTCGCAACATCGCCGGCAAGAGCAACCGCTACGTGGCCGTGGCCTTCGATGACGCAGACATGCCCTACCAGTACCTGTGCGACGACCCCTCCATCCAGCCCGGGACCCGCGTCCTGGTCCCCTTCGGCAAAAAGGAGCGGGAAGGAACGGTCCTGCGCGCCTGCGAGCGCTTCGATAGCGAGCTCGAGCTGCCCAAGCGAGCATACCGCCAGGTCATCCGCGCGCTGTAAAACCTGCGGACAAGGGGCGAAATACCCGGCCCTACCAGGGCTCGTAGTCGCGAATGGCGATTTCGTCCGAAGAATCCAGCACCACCCGACCGCGGTATCCGCTGCAGTTGGGAACGCGCCATTCATGGAAGGGGCGTCGCTCCACGGCAAAGCGCTCCATGAGCGCCATGATTGTTCCGCCGTGGGCGACGATCACCACTCGATCGTCGCCCACGGTCACAGCAGATTCCACCAACTCCCGGAATGCACGAATGGTTCGCTCGCAGGCCTGGGCGCGGGACTCCCCGCCGGGGCAAGGCGCTTCGCAGTTGCCCTCTATCCAGGCTATGTATTCAGGGTCGTCCTTAAGTTGCTCGTAGCTCTTCCCTTCGAAAGCGCCGAAGTCGGTCTCCCGCAGGTCGTCCACCACCACCTGCTCGGCGGCGGGGAAGCACAGCTTGGCCGTCTGCCGCGCGCGAAGCAACGGACTCACGTGCACCTTCACAACGCTATGGTCCTCGCCCCGCGCACGGCACGTCGCCACACCCTCTGCGCACAGAGGCTGGTCCGTCGAGCCGTTGTAGCAGCGGTCCAGATTTCCCTGGGTCTGCCCATGTCGAACCAATACCAGGTCAAGGCCCTTTTCCTGCAGCACCATCTTCGCTCCCTTTCGGCTCGCCTACCGGGGAGAGACCTCGTAGGCCTCCATGCCAATGGCCTCGAAGGACGCGCCGTTGTACATGTTCAGAGCCATGTCCAACATGGGGATCAGGCAGACCGCGCCAGTGCCTTCGCCCAAACGCATGCCCGCATGAATGACCGGGGTCAGGCCCAACGCCTCAAGCACCGTTCGCGCCGCAGGCTCCCCGGAAACATGGGTGGCAATCAAGGCAGAAATGCACTTGGGGCACATCCTGTACGCCACCAGGGCGGACACCGTGCTGATGAAGCCATCCAACAAGACAGGCACTCCTCGCAGGGCGCCGCCAATGCACAGGCCAGCCAGGGCCGCGATGTCAAAGCCGCCCACCTTGGCCAGCACGTCCAGCGCATCATCGGGGTTCGGCTGGTTCACCTGGATGGCCTTCTTGATGGCAGCCACCTTGCGCTTCAGGCCGTCACTGGAAAGGCCGGCGCCCACGCCGGTCATCTGCTCCACCAGCTGGTCCAGCAGAACGGAAGCCACAGCGCTGGAGGTAGTGGTGTTGCCGATTCCCATTTCGCCCGACACGATGAGCTTGTACCCCTGGTCGGCAGCCCATGCGGCGGCATCAATGCCCACCTGGATTGCCTGAAGGGCCTGCTCCCGGGTCATGGCAGGGCCATTGACCATGTTCTGGGTGCCGCGAGCAACGCTGCGGTCGCGAACATCGGGCGCAGGCTGGACCATTCCCACGTCGGTGGGCACCACGTCCACTCCGGCAACGCGACCCATGACACATACGGACGAAATCCCCTTGGCCATGTTGCCTGCCACCAGGGTGGTGATCTCCTGACCAGTCTGGGTCACGCCCTCTGCAACCACGCCGTTGTCGGCGCACATGGGCAGAGCCACGCGACGGTCGATGCACACCTGCGGCGTCCCCTGAAGGCCTGCGATCTGAACCACCAGGTCCTCCAACAGGCCCAAACTGCCAATGGGCTTTGCCACGTTGTTCCAATGATCCACGGCAGCCTCCATGGCCGCCCGATCAAGTTCCGGAATCGAATCATTCAGCTCCGTCAGGTTCAGCATGTTTCCCTCTTCCTTTTTGCTCACTCAACAACACTGCGATCAGGCAAACTGCCCTTGAGCACGCACGGGATTCCACACACCATGCGCACCACGCAGTCAGCCTGAACAGCAAGCAGCGTACTCAGCCGGCCCACCCGCTCCCGCTGGTTCCGATCCTGGGAGCGCACAGGAACGGGGCCGCAGCCCATTTCCCGGCAGATCACCAGCTCTTTCCCACACAGCAGCTCGGCCAGTTCCTCAACAGTCCCATCGAATTCCTGGGCAAGGTCCTCCACATGGCAGATAGCGGAGCTTTCGTCCAGCTGGGCGTCAGCCATATTGTGGGGACCGTAGCCCAAGGTACGGGCGAAAGTTCTCTTGCCCGACGCACAGCCACCAGTGATCAGAACCATGCCAGACCTCCTGCCAACGCAATACAGAACAGCAAGGCAAGCTTGCAGACCTGCAGGTAGAAACCGGAAAGGTCGCCGCTCATGCCGCCGAATTCCTTCATGGCAATCCGGTGCAGCAGAAGCGTGCAGGCTGCTAATGCGACCACCATCGCAGCCAGCAGAGGCAGACTCAGCCAGCCCACAAAAGCCAAGCAGGCTGCCAACTCAATCACCAGCACGACCAGGCAGATCTTCTTGTCCGCCGACTGGCCGAACAGCGAAAGCATTCCCTGGGATGCGCTACGCGGGAACACCAACGCAGTGAGTCCCGAGCAACAGCGACACAGCACCGGCATCACCAGCAGAGCCAAGGCGGTCGACTGGCTCAGGGTCAGCTCATGAGCGCAGGCGGCAAACACCAGCAGGTAGGCTGTCACGCCAATGACTGCGAAAGCGCCCACGTGGGGGTCCTTCAAGATGGCCCGCTTGCGCTCAGGCTCCGCATGGCTCGAAAGGGCGTCCACCACATCGCAGAATCCGTCGACGTGAATCCCGCCCGTGATCAGCAAGGGCAGAACGGTCACGCCCACCGCAAAGGCAAAGGGACTCAACGGGAATGCCAGGCACAGCTGGCACCAGGCGAACAGGGCCAGGCCCACCACCACTCCCACCAGGGGGAATGCGGGCATAAGGTAGCGCATGTAATCTTCGTCCCATTCGGTCTTGGGCATGGGTATGCGAGAAAACGTGGAAAAGGCCGCAATAACGGACTTTATGGCTTTCACAACGCCCCCTTTATGACCGAGGGAACGCCGTGCGCCACCTCAACAACAACATCGAACTCGCTGGCAAGGACCGCCTGGATGCGACCAAGCTCCCGCAGATACGCTAAGGTCTGGTCGCTGAAATCTCCCACATCGCAGCCAGCGTCAACGGCGACCACCACCACGTTCCCGAAGGTCTGCGCAAGCGCGCGGGCCCCGGCTATCACGCGGTCGGCCGGACCCGGGCCCGGCTCGTAGACGCCGTCATCATCATACATTTCGTTAGCAAGCAGCGTGCCCAAGCACTCCAGCAGCACCGTCGATCGGTCGGGAGCGGCGCTTTCGCCCAAGGCAGCCGCATAGTCACAACTGGCAAGGCCCCGGGAGCGCTCCAAGGTCACGAACCCCTTGCCCGCTCGCAGGGCCCGGTGCCGCTCGATGCAACGCAGGCCTTCCTCCCCGAAGGGTTGCATGGTGGCCAAGTACACCCGCGGGCCGGAAAAGCTCAAGGTCACGTCCTCGGCGAACTGGCTCTTTCCGCTGGCAGAGCCGCCGAATACCAGCACCCTCATGCGGAGCACCCCCTATGCGCGGTGCGCGCACGCTGGAATCCGTCAGCCTCCAGCGCCTGCCACTGCTGACGCAGCAGGCCCTGATGCTGCTGCCGATCCTGGGAGATGAACTCGAAAGTCAGGTACTCCAAGGGGAGTCGCGCGAGCATCTGGGCCACCCCCTTGCAAGTAAAGGGCTCGTGGCGATCCAGCGCAAACGCGTGCTCGAACACGCGGCCCCAACGCTGGTCATCAGCTTCGGGCAATCCCTGAAAGCTCGCCATGACCTGCTGGCAATACTCCCCGGTCAGGGACTGGTTCAGGTGGACGCCCCGCACGTGCTGGCACAGACCGCCGTGCTCGTCCAGCATGCGATTGACGTAGGCCAGGCCCTGCTCCTGGGTTCGCAGGGTCAGGTCCGTGTGGAGCATATGGCCCGTGTCCAGCATGATGCCCGTGTTGCCGTAGCCCACGCCCTCCAGCAGGCGCCGCGTCATCTCCGGCCGCGTGAACGAAAAACCCGGCTGCCACAGGTTCTCCAGCAGCAGGGCAACGGAGCCATCTTCGCCCACCAGCGCTTCGTTCAGCATTTCACACAGGGCGTCGATCACGTATTCGTCGGAGCGGGCGAAGTCGAAGGTGAACATTTCCTCCATAAGCACGTCGGTGGCGTGCACCACCACGTACTCCGCACCGTATTCATGGGCCGCAGCGAAACCGCGACGCACGCCATCGGCAATGACCTGCGGATCGCTGCCTCCGAAGAACCGGTGGCACTTATCCATGGACCCGAACTCGCGCACCAGCGCGGCCCGATCGTTTCGCCAAAAGTCCGCCCACATGAACGGCATGGCGGAATGAATGCCCACCACCAGGTCCTTGGGGACCACGCCACGCTCGTCCGGCTCGAACACCATGAGCTCAACGCCGTCGAAGCCCTCCGCCATACTGCGGAAGTCCTGCGCATCGGCGTAGCGCTGCACATCGTCAGAGCTGGTTGAGAAGTTGAACATGACCTTCATGGCGCGCTGGTTGCCTTTCGAACACCTGGACCTGAACACAAAAAGTCTAGCAGATGCGTTTTTCGCCCCATGGATTCGGATTTTCGCGGACACAACGCTCGGATCTTCCACGGCCGCAGCATTCGAGCTTCGTCCCCATCGCTCTATTTTGAAGAGGGACTACCCGCCCGCATCCCGCGCGCGTACACTGAACTCAGGAACAGCGCAGGTCAAAGAGCAGGGCGAAAGGAAACATCATGCTTGACCAGTGGGACCCTTCCTCACCAAATGCCCAGGACGAACTGCATGAGGCATTCACCACCCAGCGCAGCCGGGCAGACGGGCAGGTCTTCGTAGGCGTGACTTCCACCAAGATCTACTGCCGTCCCACATGCCATGCTCGCAGCCCCAAGCGGGAAAATCGCCGCTACTTCACGACCACGGCGGCAGCGGAAGCCGCTGGCTTTCGTCCTTGCCTGATGTGTCGTCCCGAGCTTGCCCCCGGCATGCCCGCCAACAGCCCTCTTGCCAACGCAACCCAAGTCGAGCCCGACCAAATCAGACTCACCGAGCAACTGCACCTTGCCAAGATGCTGGCGGCCGACACCCTCCTGCCCCTTGACCGGGTCGCCCATGCCGCTGGCTTTGCCAACGAGGATGACCTGGCCATGGCCCTGAAGCGGCATTACCGCCTGGACCTGGCAAAGCTGCGGCGACCGAAGAAGGATCCCGCGAGCGAAAGGGACGCCATCAGCTTCCGCCTGTGCTACAGGCCTCCCTACCGGTTCGACGACCTGCTGGGCTTCTTCCGCATGCGTCAGCTGGAGGGCGTCGAGCGCGTGGACGACCGAAGCTACGCCCGCACCGTGCGCATTCCCGCAGGCGGCGCCGTTCACGCCGGATGGATCGAGGTCACCAACGACCCCAGGGCAAACGCCGTGCGCCTGACCATGAGCCGGTCGCTGCTGCCCGTTGCAAGCCAAGTCGTCCAGAAGGTCCGCCGCCTGTTCGACCTGGACTGCGATCCCCAGTCCGTCCACGAAGGCCTGACCAGCTTGGACGACCTCCGACCCGGCGCCCGCCGGAAAGGCACCCGCCTTCCCGGCTGCTTCGATCCCTTCGAAACCTGTTGCCGCGCCATCCTGGGGCAGCAGGTCACCGTGGTCGCCGCCAACAAGCTGGCTGCCCGAATCGTCAGCGCCTACGGGCCCGCGGTCCAAACCCCCTTCCCCGAGCTGTCCCGCGCTTGGCCCTCGCCCCAGGAAATGCTGGCCCTGGGCAACCTGCAGGAAAAGCTGGGCGTGCTGGGCACCATCAAGACGCGCTCTGCCTGCATCGGCCGCATTGCCGAAGCCATGACCAGCGGCAACCTGCCCCTGGACGACTCGCTTCCCGCGCCAGAGCAGATGGAGCGCCTGCTTGCCCTGAAGGGAATAGGACCCTGGACCGCCAACTACATTGCCATGCGCGTGCTCAGCTACCCGGACGCGTTCCTGGAAAGCGATGCCGGCGTAAAGCACGCGCTCCCGGACCTTTCGCCCAAAGAACGCCTGACCGCCGCGGAAAGCTGGAGGCCCTGGCGCAGCTACGCCGTGGTCAGCCTATGGAACTCGCTTTCGCCCCAAAACGACTAATCGCCCGAAGGAGCACCGCCATGCCCAAGCATCAGCAGCAAATCTATTGCACCACCTACGAATCCGCGGCGTTCGGGCCCATCACCCTTGCCAGCGATGGAGACAATCTGGTGGGCCTGTGGCTGCCGGGCCAGAAGTACTACGCAGCCACCGTAGTGAACGAAATGAAGCCCAAGAACGACCTGACGATCTTCGCCCAGACCGCCGAATGGCTGGACCGCTACTTTGCGGGCAAGCAGCCCGACCCCGCCGAGCTGCCGCTGGCGCCACTGGGCAGCAATTTCCGCCAGCGCGTCTGGCAGAAGCTGCTGGACATCCCTTATGGACAGGTGCGGACTTACGGAAGCATCGCTCAGGAGCTGGCAGCTGAAGACGAAAAAGACCGCATGTCCGCCCAGGCCGTAGGCGGCGCGGTGGGGCACAACCCCATCTCCATCATCACCCCATGCCACCGCGTAGTGGGAAGCACCGGCAGCCTGACGGGCTACGCCGGCGGCGTGGACAAGAAGGTCAAGCTACTCCAGCACGAAGGCACCTGCATGGACGGCCTTTTCGTCCCCACCAAGGGCACCGCGCTGTAGGGACGTCCGCTAAAGCACCGATGGATGTCGCGGGAAAATCTAGGGGAAGGGACGCACCGGGACCACTTTGGGACCACCTGGAAAATTTTTCGCCCTTTTTAGCCCTTTTTGACTCGGACGAAAGAGAAGGCCGATAGCAAGATATCGCAGTAGATAAAGAGGGAAAGTGGTATTCTACCTGCGGAAACAACAAAAAAGCCTCCCGAAGGAGGCTTTTAAGATCATGGTCGCGGGGGCCGGATTTGAACCAACGACCTCCGGGTTATGAGCCCGGCGAGCTACCAGACTGCTCCACCCCGCAATTTCTGGTTGCGCTTAACGCAAGAAGATATATTACGCGGCTTTCCTACCCATTGCAAGCACGAGTTATGTCATCCACAATTCCTCCACAATTCAGAGGAAGCGACCGCAAGTCGTCAAGAGACGTCACGAGCTGTCACGACGCAAACGCGCTCCCCTAGGCCTTGGCCAGGTTGGTCTGGACGGCAAAGTTGACGAAATACAGCCCCAAATCCACCAGCACCTTCACCGGAAGCGCCGGCAGTCCGGCCAGGTCGACCAGCAGGAACATGAACAGCGCGTTCAGGCACAGTATGACCGCCGCCAACGCGAAGAACCGCAGCGGCGTGTACCTGCGCCCCTGTCCGCCGAACACCAGGAACCGGTTGATGGCATAGTTCACCGACGCGCTGACAACACGCGCGCCCACGGCAGCCCAAACCACCCACAGGTCGGCGAACAGGAACAGCAGCGTGAACACCACGTAGTCGATCGCATAGGACGAAACCGACGCCGCCATGGACTTGGGGAAGTGCCGCAGCAGGATCCGGTAGATGCTGACGCTGTCCCGCACCACCCGAAAGTGCCCGCTATTCAGGGACGCCTCCCGCGGCACGTCGATGGGGACCTCCACCACGTCCTCGAACAGGTCGCCGGACTTCAGCAGCATGCTCATGGCGTAGTCGTACCCTTCGCCCCGCAGACGCAGAAGCTCCGCGGGCTTGGTCAGCGCAAAGCCGCGCAGGGACGACTGGGTATCGGCAACCTCAATGCCGTACAGCATCTTGGTCAGCTGGCGGGTCATCAGGTTGCCCACCCGGTGCCGACCGGGCAGCGTCCGCAGGTCGCGGGCGCCCAGGACCAGGCAGCCGGGGTTGCGCAGCAGGGCATCGCGGACCTGCTGGATCATCTGCACCGTGTGGCCGCGGGCCGCATACGCGGTGATCACCGCAGGCGTACCAGCGCAGTCCTCCGCCGCCAGGTACGCGATGGCCGTCTTCAGCGACCCGCCCATGCCCTCGTTCGTCGGCAGATGCAGCACCCGCACGCCAGGCAGGTCGGCAACGTCGTCGTAGACCTGGGTGCCGGCAGTGCTGGCATCGTCAACCACCAGGCACTTCATGCCCGCCGCACTCACGTCCCGCACCAGGGGCAGCAGCCGCT
>JAUNCQ010000034.1:0-17816 GCA_030526515.1 Coriobacteriia bacterium | reverse complement strand
CTCGTCAGGATCCACCGCCGTCAGGACCACGGTCACGTCCAGCGGACCCTGGACCTGCGACCCCTCGTCCCCGGGAAGGACGGTGGCCAGGTCCGTAATCCTATACTCCATGGCTACTCGCCCTTCGCCAGGCTCTCTTCGTCAGGCAGGTCGGAATCCTCCGGCACCACCAGCTCGGGCGCCTCCTGGACCGCCGCCATCTCGGCCTCGTAGTCCCAGTCGTCGTCATCGTCTTCATAGACGAGCTCATCGGGCTCGTTTTCGCCCACCTGCTCTTGACCGGGGCGCACCAGCTGGGAGATCTCGGACATGGCCTTCTCCATTTCCTGGGAAAGGCCGGTCTGGGCCGCCTGGGATGCCAGCACCTCGACGGCACGGATTTCAGCGGACGAAACATGCTCCGCGCTGGCCGCACGGGCCGCCTGCATGCGGGTGGCCTCCGACCCCACGCCCTTCTTCAGCACGTCGGCCGCGGACTCACCTTCGGAGGTGCGCTTCAGCAGGTCGTCGATCTTGCCCGCGGTCATGGTCTGGGGCTCGGCCGACTCAGCGGTGCTTTCGCCCTCAGAATCCTCTGCGCCCATGAAGCGCTTCAGGTTCTCGGACTCCAGGTTCATGATCAGGCGGATGGTGGTACCCACGCCGGGCTCGCTTTCAACCTCCATGTGGCTGCCGGGGCCGAAGTAGCCCTCCACGCGGTCGTGCACGTTCTTGACGGCAATGCCCAGGCCGGTGCGGCTTTCCGGATGCAGGATGGCCTGACGGTGCTCCTCGTCCATGCCCTGGCCGTCGTCCCGGACAGTCAGGATCAGGAACGACCCCTCGCGCTCGGCCACGACCTGGATGGTCAGCAGCTCGCCGGGCTTGCGGGCGTGGCGCACGGCGTTTTCCACCAGGGGCTGGATCAGGAACGCCGGGATAAGCATGTCCTCCACGTCTTCGTCGAAGCCCACCTGCAAGCACAGGCTCTCTTCGCCGAAGCGGGCAATCTCGAAGTAGAAGTAGCGCATGGTCTGCTCGACTTCGCGGGAAAGGGCCACCAGGTCGCCGGTGTCCTCCAGCGTGTGGCGATAGAACACCGCGAACTCGCGCAGCAGCTTGCGCGCACGGTCGGGATCCGTACGGACGAAAGAAGCGATGGTGTTCACCGTGTTGAACAGGAAGTGCGGGTTGATCTGGGCCTGCAGGGCCTTCAGCTCCATGCTGGTTGCCAGCTTGGTCTGCTCCTCCAGGGCCTCTGCCGCAATCTGGGTGGAAAGCAGCTGGCCGAAGCCCTCTGCCAGGGACTTCTGGGTTTCCGTGATGTGGCGGGGGCTGCGATAGTAGAACTTCAGCGTGCCCACCACGCGGCGGCCCTGGCGCAGCGGCACGATGATGGCCGCCTTGACCGCACTGGATTCGAAGGGCATGCCGATTTCGTCCCCATGGAGCACCAGCATGCGGCCGTCGCGAAGCACTTCCTTGGTAGAGTGAGTGCGAATGGCCAGGCCCGCCGGATTGCTTTCCTCCTGGTAGCCTACGTAGGCCAGGATCTGCTCCCGGTCCGTGATGGCCACCGCAATGGCGGAGCTGTTGGGCATGACCAGGCGGCAGATCTTCTGGGCAGACTTGAAGTCCAGGCCGTCGCGCATGCAGGAAAGGGTCTGGCGGGCCAGCTTCAGGATCATGTCCGACTGATGGGCGCGAACGCTGTCCGGGTCAAGGGCCAGGTAGATGCACACCACCACGGACACCATGAGCACCATGCCGGAAACGAAGATGACCGCGTCCTCGCGGGCCGGGTCAAGGGCCTGCCACACCAGGATCATTGCGCTGATTATGGCCAGGATGGCCGTGAAGGCCTCCAGGGAAAAGAACCGCGGAAGCAGCAGCGTGCGGCTCTTGTCGCTCACGGACAGCATAGTCTCTCTCCTCCCATAGGCTTTGCTAAGTGCATTGTAGCAGGGTGCGGACGGCGGGCGGCTAGCCCAGCAGGCCGACCTCCTTGACCAGCAGCATGACCGCGGCAATGCCCAGGAAGCCGGCGAACACGAAGCGCAGGGTGCGCTCGGGAACCTTCTTGATCAGCTTGGCGCCCACGGTCGCGCCGGGAATGGAGCCCAGCACCATCAGGATGCCGGCAAAGTAGTCCACGTTGCCCAGCATCATCTGCTCCGCCACGCCGGGCACGCACAGGATGATGATGGCGATCAGCGACGTTCCGCTGGCCAGGCGCATGGGCACGTTCAGCCAGGTGGTCATGAGGGGCACCATGATGAAGCCGCCGCCCACGCCCACGTAGCCCGATGCCAGGCCGGCAATCAGGCCAATGCAGAAGCCCACCACCAGCTCGCGGCGTCCGAAGGCGAAGTCAGCTTCCGGCGCCGGCGCGGGGGCCGGGACCGGGGCCGCGGCAGGCCCGTCAGTCGCAGGCGCGACAGCGGTCGCCGCGGCGGGCGCGGTGGCAGGAGCGGTGGCGGAGCTCTCTTTCGCCCCGTCCTTCTTGGCTCCGGACGCAGGCAGCTTCAGGGCCTTCTTCAGCATGTTGTACGCCGAGTACAGAATGATCACCGCGGCCACCAGCATGATTGCCCAGCTGGGCGAAATAGATCCCAGCCACACGCCCAGCGCGGACGTGATGGCGCCGCCCAGGCCCAGGGTCAGACCCAGCTTGGGGATGCACGTCTTGTTGCGCAGGTGCGTTACGGCTCCGGAGATGCTGGTGGGGATGATGGCGAAAAGGCTGGTGGCCGTGGCCATGTACGCCGACAGGCCGAACCCCAGGCGCAGCACCGGCACCATGACCGTGCCACCGCCAATGCCCAGCAGTCCGGAGAAGATGCCGATTACAAAACCGACGCAAATAAGCAAGGCTCCCATGACCAGGGAGCTTGAAGAAACTATGAGTTCCACGTGTTACCTCCGCTTGCGTGCCCTATGCACGCGCTTGTGCCCGCCGCGCTTGCCGGCGCGCTCGTCCGATGCCTTGGTGCCCTGCATACGGCGGGCCTCTTCCTTACGTTCCCGCAGGGTCTTCACCTCAGTGGTCAGGCTCAGGTAGGAATCCAGGCGCTCCTGGGTAATCAGGCCCTCCTCCACGGCGGCGCGAACCGCGCAGCCGGGCTCCGACTGATGCCGGCAGTCCCTGAACCGGCAGCGGGTGGCGGCTTCCTCCACGTCGGCGAAGGCCGCGCCGATGCCGGCCTCGGCCTCCCACACGCCCACGCCGCGGACGCCGGGCATGTCCACCACGAAGCCACCGCCGGGAATGGGAACGATTTCTCGGCTCACGGTGGTGTGGCGGCCCTTGCCGTCGCCTTCGCGGACGGAGCCGGTCTCCTGTACCTCACGGCCCACCAGCAGGTTGATCATGCTGGACTTGCCCACGCCGGACTTGCCCACCAGCACCGCCACGGTGCCTTCGGGGATCAGCGCGCGCACGGCCTCCACCGTTTCTGGCTGAGCGGCGCTCATGACCAGCACCGGCGCCGTTGCGCCCGCGCGGGCCTCCACCTGGGAGCGGACTTCGTCCACCACGGACCCGTCCTCCACCAGGTCGGCCTTGGTCAGAGCCACGGCCACCTTGGCCCCGGTTTCGAAGGCCAGCACCAGCTCGCGCTCCAGGCGCTTCAGGTTCACCTCGGAAATAGGCTGGGCCACTATGACCAGGTCGAAATTCGCCGCCATGACCTGGGCCACTGCGCGCTCCGCCGGGTCCTTGCGCACCAGCTGAGTGCGGCGCTCCAGCACGTCCTGGATAATGCCCTTGTCATGCTCGGCAGGGATCAGCACCTCCACCAGGTCGCCTATGACCACGCGCAGCTTGCCTTCCTTCACCAGGTCGGTGGCGTGCTCGCAACGCAGGGTCAGGCCGTCGTCCAAGCACCGGACCAGCGGAAACCCGCGGTCCAGCTTAATGACCTGCCCCGTGCGGACCTGGTCCGCAGCTTCTTGAATCTGCTCTGAATCCATCACGGGTTACTTGGCCCTTTCGCGCACGAACCAATACAGAAGCAGCAGCACGATCGCCGCAAACGCCAGGCCAACGCCCGGGAAGAAGTCCTGGACCTCCAGCAAGTCGGGATTCTTGACGCCCTCCTCGGTGGCGCTCACGAAGTCCGCATGGATGTCGGACACGCCGGAGTGGGTCTTGCACACCAGGTTGAACTTGCCCCGCACCTGCAGCATGGTGCCGGTGGCGCCGTAGCGGCCCAGGGTGTCAATGGCCTCCGCCTGGGTCTTGCGCATGTACACGGAAACGTTGCCGGACATACCGCGGTCGACGGACGCAACCACCACCCAGCAGTAGTCCGGGTCGTCTTCTGCCTTGATCACGTCACCCACGGCTTCGCCCACCACCTGGACCACCTGGCCGCTCAGGTAGGAGTCGGCGTTGGCCAGGTCAGCAATGGAGACGTCGTAGATGAAGGAGCTGTCCGGCGGCTGCTGGGGATTGATGCGGTTCTTGGCCTCATCGTCCACCTCGTCCGGATCCACGTGCTCGAGCAGGAGCACGCCGGTATCGTCTTCCTTTTCCACCTGCTCCTTGGCGGCCTTCTTAGAGCCGTCCTTTTCCGCCCAGGCAGGCGCCGCGGGCAGCAGGCACAGGCTGGCCAGCAGCACCAGGGCCAGCAGAAGCTCGAGGATATTTCGCCCCCCGTTCATGATCTTGCTAGTCACGGGCCCTCCCCTTCTTGAACCGCGGGGTCACGGACGCCAGGAACTGCACGATCAGAGCAAGCAGCGTCAGGAACTCAAGACGGCCCGCCCACATCTGGAAGATGTACACGGACTCCAGGAACGGCTGCATGCCAGGGGAAACGATGCCCGAGGACAGGCCGCCGTTGCTGGTCATGGCCACGGACTCGAAGATTGCCTGGGTGGCATCGTAGCCCGCCGCCACGCCGACCAGGGTGCCCACCGCGTAGGTGGCCACGTACAGGACGAAAACCGTCAGGGCTTCTCGGGAGGTCTCATGGGTCAGGATGCGGCGGCCCACGTGGTAGTAGGTGACCACCACATGGGCAGAGTCGGGCGAAAGGGTTTCCTTCAGCGACGCCACGATGGACTTGAACACAATGCCCACGCGGTAGAACTTGATGCCGCCAGCGGTGCCGCCAGCGCTGCCGACGGCCATGACCAGGGCGATCATGAGGAACGCGCCGGAGCCGAAGCAGGTCACCATCTCATTGGTGGTGATGTTCTGCAGGCCCGTGGTGGAAAACGCCGCCACGATCATGAACAGGCCGCGCCGCAGCATGGCGGGCAGCGCGTTGAAGTCCTGGCTGACGGAAAGCGCCGCGGTGAACACCGCGACCACCACCAGCAGCCAGATGACCATGGTCACGGTCTCCATGTCCCGGAAGAAGGAATGGACGCGACCGCGCCAGATTTCGTCATGAAGGGTGAAGTTGATGGTGCCGAACAGCATGAGCACCATCAGGAAGACCTCCATGGGGAAGGAATGGTAGTACAGGGCGCTTTGGCTGGTGGGCGCATAGCCGCCGGTGACGAAGCCGGTGATGGCCATCCACAGGCCATGCAGCAGCGCGCGAACCGGCTCCATGCCGGAAAACAGCAGCATGACCGCCAGGATTCCCGTGGACAGCACAATGAACACCAGCGCAATGCGGGAGATCAGGCGGGCGGTGTGGACCACGTTGGGAACCACGTGCTCGCTGCGGGCCTCCGAGCTGTACATGCTGGCGCCGCCGCTCTTGCCCAGCAGGCCCAGGGAAAGCGCCACCACGATCAAGCCCAGGCCGCCGACCAGGTGCATCATGAAGCGGAACATGTTGTCGGCGTTGGACAGGTGATCTATGTCCACGATCACCGTGGCGCCCGTGGTGGTCAGGCCGGACACGCCGTCGAAGAAGGCGTCCAGGAAGCTCAGGTAATGCCCGGACATATACAGCGGGATGGAGGCGAAGAACGCCAGCACCACCCAGATCAGGCCGGTGACGACCATGGCCTGCCTACGGCTCAATCGGCCCGGCTGCACGCGGACGAACTGCAGCAGCACACCGGCTATGGCGCTGATCGCCGCAGCCATGAGATAGCGCTCGACGGCGTTCCATTCGCCAAAGACCACGCCCGTGACCAGGGACGGCAGATACATGCAGCTCGAGCACAGCAACAGCGAGCCCAGGTAATGGCAGATGGTGCGGAAGTCGCTCAGGGTCAGACGAGGCCACATAGTCGATCGCCCCCGCTAACCCATGAGGAAGCGGAGCACGCACATGATGCCCCACAGCACGACCAGAAACGCAAGGAAGAACAGCGCGACAAGGCCGGCGGAAGCCACCGGCGTCAAAAGGCTGTTCAGTATGTCCCTCAGCAAAGAGCGCATGGATGCATTTTAGTGCATTCCATGCGCTCTGCCATGGGCTATTCGATTAGCACCTCGTAGGAGGTCAGTGCGGTTTTCGCCCTACGCCAAGGCCTAGCTCAGCAAGGAGTCGAAATCCAAGTCCATGGGCGGCTCCACCCGGCAGGTGTACTCTCCCGCGGCAATGTCCAGGTCGATCAGCACGTGGCTGCGGTCCAGCAGCTTGCCGGCAATGACCTGCTCGGCAATGCGGTCCACGACCTCGCGCTGCACCAGGCGCTTCACCGGGCGGGCGCCGTAGACGGGATCGAAGCCGTCAATGGCCAGGTTCTCCAGGGCCGCCGGAGTCACGTCCAGGGTCACATGGCGGTCAGCCAGGCGCTTGCGGACGTCAGCCAGCTGCAGTTCGACGATGGGCTCCATGTCGGCAATGCTCAGGCTGTTGAACGTGATGGTTTCGTCCACGCGGTTCAGGAACTCGGGGCGGAACGTGGTGCGCAGGGACTCGTCGATCTTGCGCTGCAGGTCAGCCATGCGCTTGGCCATGGTGTCCAGGTCAGCCTGCATCAGGCCCTCCATGGTGGCGTCGGCGGCGTTCTGGTCCTGGAACTCACGGATGGACTGGCTGCCCACGTTGCTGGTCATGATGATGATGGTGTTCTTGAAGTTCACCACGCGACCCTGGCTGTCGGTCAGGCGACCGTCGTCCAGAACCTGCAGCAGCACGTTGAACACGTCCTGGTGGGCCTTCTCCATCTCATCCAGCAGCACCACGCAGTAGGGCTTGCGGCGCACGGCCTCGGTCAGCTGGCCGCCCTCGTCGTAGCCAACGTAGCCCGGGGGCGCACCGATGAGGCGCTGGACGCTGAACTTCTCCATGTACTCGCTCATATCGATGCGAACCATGTTGCGCTCGTCGTCAAACAGGTACTCCGCCAGGGCCTTGGCCAGCTCGGTCTTGCCCACGCCGGTGGGACCCAGGAACAGGAAGCTGCCGATGGGACGGTTGGGGTCGGAAAGGCCCGCGCGGTTGCGGCGGATAGCGCCGGCAACGGCGGCCACGGCCTGGTCCTGGCCGACCACGCGCTCCTTGAGCTTGGCCTCCAGGTCCACGAGCTTCTCCATTTCGCCCTGCATCATCTTGGTCACCGGGATGCCGGTCCACGCGCTGACCACCTGGGCGATTTCGTCCGAGGTGACCTCCTCACGCAAGATGGCGCCGGCTTCCTGACGCGCAGCCAGGGCCTTTTCCGCTTCCGCCAGCTGGGTTTCCAGCGCGGGGATGCGGGAGTACTTGAGCTCGGACGCCAGGGACAGGTTGCCCTCGCGGACGGCCCGATCAGCTTCGCTACGCAGCTCGCCCAGCTCCTCCTTCAGGTTCTGAGCGTTGACGATGACGTCCTTTTCGTTCTGCCACTCAGCCTTGGCGTGGTCCAGCTTCTCCTCCAGGGCGGCCATTTCGCGACGAAGGTTCTCCAGGCGCTCCATGGAAGCATCGTCGGATTCGCGCTCCAGGGCCTGCTCCTCAATGCGCATCTGGATGAGCCTGCGGTCCTGCTGGTCGATTTCCTCCGGCATGGAGTCAATTTCGATGCGCAGGCGGCTGGCGGCTTCGTCCATCAGGTCGATGGCCTTGTCCGGCAGGAAGCGGTCGGAGATGTAGCGGTTAGAAAGCTCGGCCGCGGACACGATGGCGCCGTCGGTGATGCGCACGCCGTGGTGGATCTCGTACTTTTCCTTCAGGCCGCGCAGGATGGCAATGGTGTCCTCAACCGTGGGCTCGCCGATGATGACCTGCTGGAAGCGGCGCTCCAGGGCCTTGTCCTTCTCCACGTACTTGCGGTACTCGTCCAGCGTGGTGGCGCCGATGGCATGGAGCTCGCCGCGGGCCAGGGCCGGCTTGAGCATGTTGCCGGCGTCCATGGAGCTGTCGCCGGTGGAGCCGGCGCCCACGATGGTGTGGAGCTCGTCGATGAACAGGATGATCTGGCCGTCGGACTGCTTCACCTCACGCAGCACCGCCTTCAGGCGATCCTCGAACTCGCCACGGTACTTGGCGCCGGCCACCATGGCGGACAGGTCCAGGGAGATGATGTCATGACCCTGCAGGCTGGCGGGAACGTCGCCGTTGACGATGCGCTGGGCCAGGCCCTCCACGATGGCGGTCTTGCCGGTGCCGGGCTCGCCGATGAGCACCGGGTTGTTCTTGGTGCGGCGGGACAGCACCTGGATGGTGCGGCGGATTTCCTCGGAGCGGCCGATGACCGGGTCCAGCTTGCCCTCGCGGGCCATCTGGGTCAGGTTCTGGCCATACTGCTCCAGGGCCTCGAACTGGGCCTTGCTGGTGGGGTCGGTCACGCGATAGTCACCACGCAGGTCGTCGTAGGCCTGCTCGATGCTCTTGCGGTTCACGTTCGCGCTGGTCAGAATGCGGCCGGCAGCGCCCTTGTCCTCGGACAGGGCGATGAGCAGGTGCTCGCTGGTGGCGAACTTGTCGCCCAGCTTCTCGGCCGCCTTCACGGCGCGGTCGAGCACGCCCATGAACGCCTGGCCGGGCACGCCCTGCATGCCCATGACGCCGCCGGACTGCTTGGGCATGCGGCTGATCTCCTCGTCCACGTTGGCGCTGATCAGAGCCGGCTCGGCGCCGATGCGCTTCAGGATGGACGCAATGTTGTTTTCGTCCTTGGTAAGCAGGGCCTTCAGCAGGTGGATGGGCTGAGCCTCGACGGACTGAGCCTCGGACGCAATGCCCATAGCCTCCTGCATGGTCTCCTGCGCGGACGTAGAAAGCTTCTGAAGATTACCCATGTTCATAGCCATGGTGATTCCCCCTTTCAGCGGGAGTTTTATTCAATTAGGGGCGAAAGCTACGGAAGGTACCGGGTCACCGTGGACATGTCGCTGACGCGAACCAGGGAGTTCACGCTCTCGCGGGTCTCCAGCTCATGCACGCGGTCGGCCAGGCGGCGAACCCGCTTGTGCAGGTCATCCAGCTCCTGGTCGCGGTCATCCAGCCTGCCCTGCAGGTCAAGGATGCGGATGACGCCGGCAAGGTTGATGCCTTCGTTGGTGAGCTCGTTGATCAGCTCCAGGCGCTCGATGTCTGCCTGGGAGTACATGCGGGTGTTGCCGCTGGTGCGCTGCGGGGTAAGGAGGCCCTTCTGCTCGTAGGAGCGGAGGGTCTGCGGGTGCACGCCCGCCAGTTCAGCTGCCACGCCGATCATGTACACCGGCTTGTGCCTGTCGTTTAGAGCCATGTCCTGACCTCTTCCTTGGTCGCGGCCAAATAAGCTTCCATAGCCTGCTTCTGTTCATCATTCATTTGGGTGGGGACCTTCACCAGCACCTTCACCTGAAGGTCGCCGTTGCCCTGTCCCTTCACCTTTGCGGCGCCCTTGCCTCGCACGGTCAGCAGGGTGCCGTCCTGGGTTCCTGCGGGAACCTTCACGCGGATCTTCGTTCCGTCGGGAGCGGGAACCACCACCGACGCGCCCAAAGCCGCCTCTGCCACCGTGACCGGGGTGTTCACGATCACGTCGGCACCGTCGCGCTCGAAGTGCGGATGCGGATCAAGCTTGAAGGAGACCAGCAGGTCGCCGGGTTCGCCGCCCATGGTGCTGGGAGCACCCTGGCCCCTATAGCGCAGACGGCCGCCGTCAACGGCGCCGGCCGGAACCTTCACCGTCAGGGTGACGGGGTCCTGCTTGCCGGGAATGCGCACGGTCACGCGCTTCTCCACGCCCTCGAAGGCTTCCTGGAAGCTCAGCTTCAGGGTCACGTTCATGTCCTGACCCTTCATGGGGCCGCCGTGACCGCCGCATCCGCTGCCGCAGCTGCTGCGGCAACCGCCCTGTTGGGGGCCGCGCTGGCCGCCGAAGCCATTGAAGTTGAAGCCGCCGAAGGCGCCTTCGCCACTGCGGATGCTTTCCAGGATGTCCGCCCAGGAGCCAAAGCCGCTGAACATGTCGCCCATGTTGCCGCCAGGCCAGCCGTTGGGAATCTGGTTGGCATTGGCGGTGCCGTACTGGTCGTACAGGTTGCGCTTCTTTTCGTCCGAAAGGACTTCGTAAGCTTCGTTGATCTCCTTGAACTTGGCCTCGTCACCGCCAGCATCCGGATGATGCTCGCGGGCAAGCTTGCGGAATGCCTTCTTGATCTGGTCGGCATCCGCGTCGCGTGGAACGTCGAGCGTCTTGTAGTAATCAGGTGTGGCCTGAGCCATGTACGTTCCACCTCTTTTCAACAAGGGGAGCGGGCATAACCCGCTCCCCTTCGATTAGTCTTCTGTTTGCCGCTGATCGAAGAGCCGAGTTATTTACTCTTCGTCAGCTTCCTCTTCCTTCGGTCGCTTCGGACCGCCGGTGGTGACCGTCACCATGGCGGAGCGCAGGACCTTGGAGCCCATCTTGTAGCCCTTCTGGTAGACCTGGGCCACGGTTTCGTCGAACTGCTCAGGGTCGTCCACCACGGCAACCGCCTGATGCTCAAGGGCATTCAGCGGCTCGCCCACGGGGTCCAGGACCTCCACGCCGTCCTTCTTCAGAGTGTCGATCAGCTTGTTGCTGACCGCACGGACGCCATCCAGCAGGCCGGTTTCGCCATTGGCTTCCGCATAGGAGATGGTGCGCTCGAAGTCGTCCAGCACCGGAAGCAGGTTGGTGACCAGCTTCTCCGTGGCACGCAGCTTCTCGGCGGCGCGCTGCTCGTTGGTACGACGACGATAGGTGTCCCACTCCGCATGCAGGCGGACGTACTTGTCCTGCCATTCGGCGGCTTCGGCCTTGGCCTGGGCCAGGGCCTCGGCTGCGGCTGCAGCCAGGGCCTCGGCGTCAAGCTCTGCGGCCTCTTCGGCCATGTCCTCCGCAGCTTCAGCCACGATGGTCTCGGCCTCTTCGATCAGGTCCCCCTCGGGGGCCGCCGCCTGGGCGGCCACCTCGGGATTTTCTTCGTTGTTCATTACATCGCCCCAGTTCAGAGGTTCAGAGTTCGCAGCCATGATTACTTGTTCTGGTCGTCGACGACTTCGTAGTCAGCCTCGATCGGGCCGTCGTTGCCCGGCTGAGCGCCAGCCTGGGTCGGGTCGAAGCCAGCGCCGGGAGCGCCCTGCTCGGTGGAGTAGGCGATCTCAGCCAGCTTGTAGCCAGCCTGCTGCAGCTCCTCGGTGGCAGCCTTGATCTCGTCGATGTTGCCGCCCTGGCTTGCGGTGCGAGCCTTCTCCACAGCAGCCTCGACGGTTGCCTTGGTGTCGGCCGGAACCTTGTCGCCCAGCTCGGTCAGGGTCTGCTCGGTGGCGTTGATGAGGGTGTCGCAGTTGTTGCGGGTCTCTGCTTCCTCCTTCATCTTCTTGTCCTCCTCGGCATGAGCCTCGGCGTCCTTCACCATGCGATCGACTTCGTCGTCGGACAGGGCGGTGGAGCCGCTGATGGTGATCTGCTGCTGCTTGCCGGTGCCCAGGTCCTTAGCGGAAACGTTCACGATGCCGTTGGCGTCAATGTCGAAGGTAACCTCGATTTGCGGCACGCCGCGGCGGGCAGCCGGGATGCCGGTCAGCTGGAAGCGACCCAGGGTCTTGTTGCCAGCTGCCATCTGACGCTCGCCCTGCAGGACATGGATCTCAACGGAGGTCTGGTTGTCAGCTGCCGTGGAGTAGATTTCAGTCTTGCGGGTCGGGATGGTGGTGTTGCGCTCGATCATCTTGGTCATGACACCGCCCAGGGTCTCAACGCCCAGGGACAGCGGGGTCACGTCCAGCAGCAGGATGCCCTGAACGTCGCCGGAGAGCACGCCGCCCTGGATGGCAGCGCCCATGGCCACGACCTCGTCCGGGTTCACGGACATGTTCGGCTGCTTGCCGGTCATGGTCTTGACCAGCTCCTGCACGGCGGGCATACGGGTGGAGCCGCCGACCAGAATGACCTCGTCAACGCCGCCGATGCTCAGGCCGGCGTCACGCAGTGCCTGCTCGACCGGCTTCTTGCAGCGCTCCAGCAGGTCGCGGGTGATGCGCTCGAACTCAGCGCGGGTCAGGGTGTAGTCCAGGTGCAGCGGGCCGCTGGCGTTCATGCTGATGAACGGCAGGTTGATGTTGGTGGAGGTGGTGGAGGAAAGCTCCATCTTTGCCTTCTCGGCTGCTTCCTTCAGGCGCTGCAGGGCCATCTTGTCGGCACGCAGGTCAACGCCCTGGTCAGCCTTGAACTTGTCGGCCATCCAGTCGATGATGCGCTGATCCCAGTCGTCGCCGCCCAGGTGGTTGTCGCCAGCGGTGGAGGCAACCTCGAACACGCCGTCGCCCAGCTCCAGGATGGACACGTCGAAGGTACCGCCGCCCAGGTCGAAGACCAGGATCTTCTCGTCATGGTCGACCTTGTCCAGGCCGTAGGCCAGAGCTGCAGCGGTGGGCTCGTTGATGATGCGCTTCACGTCCAGACCGGCGATCTTGCCTGCGTCCTTGGTGGCCTGACGCTGTGCGTCGTTGAAGTAGGCCGGAACGGTGATGACAGCCTCGGTGATGGTTTCGCCCACCTGCTTTTCTGCGTCAGCCTTCAGCTTCTGCAGAACCATTGCGGAGATCTCCTCCGGGGTGTAGGACTTGCCGTCGATGTTGATGACCGCGCGGCCGTCCTTGCCAGCTGCCACGTTGTAGGCAACGGTCTTCTGCTCCTCGGCGGTTTCGTTGAAGGAACGGCCGATGAAGCGCTTCACGGATGCGATGGTGTTCTCCGGGTTGGTGACTGCCTTGTTCTTTGCAGCCTTGCCCACCAGGCGCTCGCCGTCCTTGCCGAAGCCCTCGACGGAGGGGGTGGTGCGGTCGCCCTCAGCGTTGACCAGGATCTCAGGCTCGGAGCCTTCCATGACGGCCATTGCGGAGTTGGTGGTGCCCAAGTCGATGCCAAGAATCTTTGCCATTTTATGTACGTCCTCTCACTCGAGTAGTGTTACCTAAGTTGGAATGTGGGTCGTAGGTTTTCTTTCACGTTTCCAAATATAAAATCTAAGTCGTAGGCTGTCAAGTTTTATATTTTGAATTGTGCAGGTTTTATGATGCGCTCTACCTGCGGAAATATAGGAATTCAGGGCGAAAGCAACCTTCGCTTTCGCCCTTATATAAGTGAGGGTCGCTCAGATCTGGAAAAGCCCCCGGAAACAGAAAGAGGCCGCTCCGTAGAGCAGCCTCTTTGCAGTTCAATCAGATGATCGAAGCGCCAGGAATTAGTCCTCGGCGATCTCGGTGATAGCACCCATGGGGCACTCTTCGACGCAGTTGCCGCAGCCGATGCAGGAATCCTCGTTCACGACCTCAACAACGCCGCCGACGACCTCGATGGCGCCTTCGTCGCAAGCGTCAACGCAGATACCGCAACCGATGCACTCATCAGCTTCAATGACAGGACGGGACATACCTGGCTCCTCTCTCTCCTAATCAGGTCTAATCAGGTGATCTCTTTCTTAAAATCCTTGCTGGATCTAACTTCGTCGTGAAGTTTCAACGAAGGCAAGATACCACGGCGCGCACTGTTTGCAACCCTCGCGTCCGCTTTTTCCATCCCTTAGCGGCGAGCGGAGGTCTGCTAGCAGATGCGCGGCAGCTGCTCGCCCACGAGCATGTCCAGGATGCGGGTGCTGCCGAAGCCCGTGCGCAGAAACACCTTGGGGCCGCGCTCCGGCTTCGCTTCGGTGACCTGGCCGATCATGGCTGCGTCGGCGCCGTACTTGTTGGCGCGCATGGCAGCCAGGGCCGCATCGGCCTGATCGGCGGGAACCACGCAGACCATCTTGCCCTCATTGGCCACCTGCAGCACGTCATATCCCAGCATGTCGCAGGCGCCGCGGACCACGTCCTTCACCGGGACGGCGTCTTCGTCCACCGTGAAATCGCAGCCGGACTGGGAGGCCAGCTCGTTCAGGGTGGAGGCCAGGCCGCCGCGGGTGGGGTCGCGGAAGCAGCGGGTGTCCGGGGCCGCCGCCAGCACATCGGCGATCAGGTGGTTCAGCGGCGCGGCGTCGCTTTCAATGGGAGCGGAAAAGCCCAGGCCCTCACGGGTGGACATGATGGCAATGCCGTGGTCGCCCAAAGTGCCGCTGACCAGCACCACGTCACCGGGCCGGCATTGGGCGCCGCCCAGGGTCACGCCCGGCTCCAGCACGCCAATGCCGCTGGTGTTGATGTACACGCCGTCGCCATGGCCGCGGTTGACGACCTTGGTGTCGCCCGTGACTATGACCACGCCGGCCTCCTTGGCGCATTCGGCCATGCTGGCGCAGATGCGCTTCAGGTCGTCGATGGGGTACCCCTCCTCCAGCACGAAGCCGCAGCTCAGGTACTTGGGGGTGGCGCCGCTGGTGGCCACGTCGTTCACGGTGCCGCACACCGCCAGGTGACCGATGTTGCCGCCCGGGAAGAAATGGGGCGTGACCACGAAGCTGTCCGTGGAAAACGCCAGGCGCTGGCCCGGCTCCAGGGCGGGCAGCACGGCGGCGTCGTCGCCCCGCAGCAGGTCCTCACCCGCGTAGGCCTGGAAGAACACCTCGTCGATGATGCGCTTCATCATGATGCCACCGCTGCCGTGGCCCAGCATTACGGTCTTGTCCACCGCAGTGCCTCCTTGCTTAGACGTAGTGAAGCGGGCGAAAGGAAGGCTGCGCTCCCTTTCGCCCGCTGGATCAATTGGTTATGCGTAGTCGTGGACGCTGGACAGGACCAGGTGCCCGTTCTTCACGCCCTTCAGGCCCAGGATGCGGTTGCCCACCTCCTGGACGAGCTCGGTCTGGCCGCGGAGGATGATGACCTCCAGGCACGTGTGGTGATCCACGTGCACGTGGGTGGTGGCCAGGATGTTGGCGAAGTAGTCGTGCTGGATGCCGTGGAGCTTGTCTCGCAGGTCAACGGCATGGTGGTCGTAGACGATGGTCAGGGAGCCCATGACCTCCATGCCCGGCAGGTCGCACTCCTCCTCCACCAGGGCCGCGCGAATCAGGTCGCGGACCACTTCGCTGCGGTTCTTGGCCAGGCCGCGACGGGCCACCAGCTGGTCGAACTGGATGAGCAGGTCTTCGGGAACCGCCACCGAAAACCGCATGAGGTCGTTGGCCATGATTAGACCAGGCTGACGGTCACGCCGCTGTTGGATTCAGCTTCGTCCTCCATGGCATCCTTGGCTTCGTCAAGGGCTGCGCGAACTTCGTCCAGCAGGTGCATGGCGGCGTGGAGCTTTTCGCCCGCATTGGCGAAGCCCGCATCCTCAGCCTGGTGGCCCAGGTTGTGGACCCAGCGACGCTCCAGCTTGATGTGGTCGTCGATCTGGTCGATCATCTGCTCGAACTGGGTGGTGTTGACGCCGTTGGTGCACATATTCGCCTTCTTTCCTCGGGCCGCGGCCCGATGGTGATTGGATGCGGGGATTGTTCCCGCAGGACGTACGGAGTTGTCACATAATGAGTTATACGCCTATCCATCCCCCGTTTGAGGAGCAGTGCGAAGATTAACGGTAAACGTAACACTTTTGAGCAGGCAGCTGCGGCGGTCGTGGACCAGCACGCCGAGCACGTGTCCGGGTGCGCCTTCGGGCTGCTGTGCGTGGTCAGCGCGGCGCCGTTGGGGGCCCAGGCCCAGACGGCGTTGCAGAGCAGCGCCGTGGCGCTGGGCTACGGCGAGCGGGCGCTTTCCTTCGTGACCCTGGGAGCCGAGGCATCCCTGCTTGAGCCGGCGTCGGTGCTGGCGGTGGTGGAGGCCTTCGATCCCGTGGCCCTGGTGGTCACCGATGCCGTTGCCGCCGAGTGCCTGAGCCAGGCCTACCGCTGCGAGGTTCCCACCCAGGCGGCCAGCCGCGTGCTGGGCCGCACCTGCGTGGCGTTCCGGGAGTTCGAGGACATGCTGGGCTCCCCCGACCTGAAGCAGCAGGCTTGGGCGCTGCTGAAGCATCTGCCCCGATGGGACGCGATGCGCTAGGTCCGGGCTAGGCCTGGGTCGCGTAGCCGTCCGGGTTGTTGGACTGCCAGCGCCAGGAATCCTGACACATGCGGGCCAGGTCGTACTGGGCCGTCCAGCCCAGCTCGGTACGGGCCTTGTCACAGGCCGCGTAGTTGGTAGCGATGTCACCGGCGCGACGAGGCTTGATGACGTAGGGCAGGTCACGGCCGCAAGCCTGGCTGAAGGCCTTGATTACGTCCAGCACGCTGCTGCCGGTGCCGGTTCCCAGGTTGAAGATGCCCACGCCGCGGCGCGTGCCGTCCTCGGCGGGCTCGCCGGCAAGGGAGCCCAGGCCCAGCGGCTCGCCGGTGCCGACTTTACCGCCCATCCAACGCAGGGCCGCCACATGGCCGCGAGCCAGATCAACCACGTGGATGTAGTCGCGCACGCCGGTGCCGTCAGGAGTCGGGTAGTCGTTGCCGAACACGCCCACGGCCTCCAGCTTGCCCACGGCCACCTTGGCCACGTAGGGCACCAGGTTGTTGGGGATGCCCTTGGGGTCTTCGCCGATCAGGCCGCTCTCATGGGCGCCGATGGGGTTGAAGTAACGGAGCAGGACCACGTTCCACTCGTTGTCGCCCACGTACAGGTCGGTCAGGATCTGCTCGAGCATGCTCTTGGTCTGGCCATAGGGGTTGGTGGCGTTGTGCTTGGGGCAATCCTCGGTGATGGGCACGAACTCAGGCTCGCCGTAAACGGTGGCGCTGCTGCTGAATACGATGTTCTTCACGCCGTGGTTGCGGGCCACGTCTGCCAGCACCAGGGTGCCGGCCACGTTGTTCCAGTAGTACTCCAGGGGCTTGGCGACGCTTTCGCCCACCGCCTTGAAGCCGGCGAAGTGGATGATGGCGTCGACGTCGTTTTCCGCGAAGATGCGCTCCAGGGCGTCGCGGTCCAGGATGGACGCCTGGTAGAAGCGCAGGCGGTCGCGCTGATCGGCGGCGTTGGTGCCGGTGATCTGGCGGACACGGTCCAGGGCCACCTGGCTGGAGTTGCTCAGATCGTCCACGACCACCACGGAATAGCCCTGGTCGAGCAGCTCCACGCAGGTGTGGCTGCCGATGAAGCCAGCGCCGCCGGTCACCAAGATGCTCGTGAGGGCGGGGGCCTTTGCCAGGGTCTTGTTGCTCATGGGGTCTCCTCTGTTCGTGCGATCTGATGTGCGAGCGCGCGGCGGCGGCCGGGCGGAGCCAAGCGGGATGAGTCTTTCGTCCCGACCCCGAAGCGCGCTGTTGTGTTGCAAAACCCATGATAGCAAAGCTATTTTTAAAAAATATTTATCAGAACTGTAAATAATCCTTGACTCTGAATAATTTGCGAGTAATATATTAATCGTTCTAAGGAACTTCCCTCTCTTCTCACATCGAAGGCTCGGGTGGACTTTCGCTAACTGGTCCATCCGAGCCTTCACCCTTTTCCGGGGCCTTTTCGCCCGCCCGCAAGGCCCCCGATCCGTTCGCATTGGGTCACGAGGTCGTGGTCCATGGTCGCGTCCGTAAAGTGGTGTAAATACAAGGAATGAGCCAGGGGCTCCTCTCC
>JAUNCQ010000033.1:7141-29187 GCA_030526515.1 Coriobacteriia bacterium | reverse complement strand
GACAACGGCATCGGCATGACCAAGGACTTCCTGCCCCACATCTTCGACAGCTTCTCCCGCGAGCGCACCGTCACCGAAAGCAAGGTGACCGGCACCGGCCTGGGCATGGGCATTGTCAAGAGCTACGTGGAGCTCATGGGCGGCACCATCGACGTGGAAAGCCGGGTGGGAGTGGGCACCACCATCACCACCCGCATCCCCCACCGCATTGCCCGGGACTTCGTGAAGGAGCAGGACGTCGACGCCATCACCACGGACGCCCTGGCCGGGAAGCACGTGCTGCTGGCCGAGGACAACGAGCTGAACCAGGAGATCGCCTGCGAGATCCTGCGGGAGACCGGCCTGACCGTGGACTGCGCCTCCGACGGCATCGAGTGCGTTTCCCTGCTGTCCGCCGAGCCCGCCGGTACCTTTGATTTCGTCCTGATGGACATCCAGATGCTCAACATGGACGGCCTGAAGGCCACCGAGACCATCCGCCAGCTGGAAGATTCCCGCAAGGCGAACATCCCCATCATTGCCATGACCGCCAACGTGTTCGACACCGACAAGGCACGCGCCTTCGAGGCGGGCATGGACGGCTTCACCTGCAAGCCCATCCAAGTCAGTGAGTTGATGGCCGAGCTCACGAAGGTTCTGGCCAAGAAGCGTCATTAAGGAGCAGAACACATGAAGAAACTCACCGCCATAGCAATGGCCCTGGCGGCTGCGCTGTTCGCATGCAGCTGTGCATCGAACCAGCCCGCGGCCGACAACGGCAGCAGCGCGCCCAAGGAGGAGGCGAAGGACGTCCGCACGGACCTGACCCTGTACTCCGACCTGGAGCCTGAGACCATGGACGTGGACGAATCGGTGGCCACCGCCGTCCTGTTCCGCAACATCTACGCGAACCTGTATCGCATCGACGCCAGCAACCAGCCCGTGCCCGAGCTGGCCGAGGACTACTCCGTCAACAAGGACTTCACCGAGTACACCTTCACCCTGAAGGACGACCTGAAGTTCTCTGACGGCTCCGAGCTGACCGCCGAGGACGTGCGCTACACCTTCAAGCGCGACATGAAGAAGGGCATGGACTACTTCAGCGCCATCAAGAACGTCGAGGCGCCTGACAAGAAGACCGTGGTCGTCACCCTGACCGAGCCCAACAACGCCTTCCTGACCGACGTGGCCTCCGAGCACATGGCCGTCATGAGCAAGGCTGCCATCAAGGACGGCATGGACGTGGCCAACCTCCCCACCGTCACCAGCGGCGCCTACACCGTGGAGAAGTGGGACAAGAAGAAGCACACGATCAAGCTGAAGGCCAACCCCAACTTCCTGAACGGCGAGCCCGCCATCAAGGACGTGACCCTGCTGTACAAGCTCAAGGGCACCATCTACGACGCCATGCAGGACGGCACCGTGGACTACGCCTCCAACATCCCCAACGACTCCGTCGACATCCCCGACCTGAAGGCTGCCGACGGCATTGACCTGACCCCCTACGACAACTGCAGCTGGAACTACATCGCGCTCAACCGCAACAAGCCCCAGTACGCTGACGACAACGTCCGTCGCGCCATCGCCTGCGCCCTGGACCTGGACTACATCATCAGCAGCGCCCTGGACGGCCAGGGCACGGCCGCGCCGCTCATCATCACCGGCGCCATCTCCGGCTACCTGCCCGGCTACACCGACTCCCCCTACGACGTGAAGAAGGCCAAGGAGTACCTGGCCGCCTCCAAGTACCCGAACGGCTTCACCATGACCCTGGAGATCGGCGACACCTCCGGCCTCAAGGTGGCCGAAGCAGTCAAGACCCTGCTGAAGGAAATCAACATTGACGTGAAGATCAAGGAGGAGGACGGCAACAAGCTGGTGGAGAACGCCCTGACCGCCAACTACGACGCCGTGTTCCTGAGCTACTCCATGTACTCCGGCAACATCTCCCACGCCATCCCGCTGTTCGGCAAGGGCGACCTGCACATCTGCCAGGGCGACGACTCCGACATCGAGTCCCGCATGAAGAAGAGCCTGGCCGTGGGCGAAGAGGAGCGCGACAAGCTCCTGGGCGAGGCCTACACGCTGATGCGCGAGAAGTGGCCCTACATCGGCCTGTACTGGACCACCGTCCACGACGCCAAGGTGGCCAACCTCAAGCTCACGGAGCCCGTGGTGTCCGAGAGGTTCAGCCTGTCCAACATGTACTGGGATCAGTAACGGCGGACCACAGACCTAGCAGCAGGAAGCCCTCGGCCGACCATGGCCGAGGGCTTCCTCTTTTACGTCACGTTGAGCCAAGAGCAGACGCCGAGGAATCACGGGGCGAAAGAGCCACCGCGATCCCCTAGTCCTCCAGCTGGCCCGCCAGGTCGAACCGATAGACGATGCTCCCCTCCTGGGACATCAGGGAAAGCTCCAGCGCCTCCGCGTCGTAGACGGAGGTGTGCACCGTGTGCCACGTGGCGAACCGATCCTTGCGGGAACGGGTGCGGTACTTCTGGATGTTCTGGCGCACCACGTCCTGGAAGGGACCCGCCTTCGCAAGGTCGCCGCGGAGGTCGTCCTCGCCCCGCTCCGTGTACTTGGGGCCGTCGCCGGGACCGATGTGGGCGGAGTACCAGAAGGGCGTCACGTACGGGTCGTAGGAGCGCGTGTAGTAGGCCCGCTTCATCAGGTCCAGCATGCCGGGGACGGTCTCGCCCAGACCGAAGTCACGGCTCAGGGCCCAGTAGCGCTCAATGCCGATGGGATGGGGCGAAAGACTCCCCTCGGTGCCGTCGAAGCCCGTCAGCGGGAAGTTGGTCATGATGGGCTTTTGGTCCACGAAGTCCTCGATCACGTTGAGCTGGTAGTGGTGCTGCTCGTCAGGCACCAGCTCCACCACCACCGTCTTGTAGGTGGGGTCAGCGGCGCTGGCCTTGCCGGAGATCATGAAGTGAGCCTCGTCCAGGTTCAGGATGGAGTAGAAGTCCATGGTCTCCATGAGCTCCAGGGCCTCCTGGACCGTGGCCGCCTTGTCCAGCACCAGGCGGCAGGCCATCAGCGGGAACATGTCGTCGGAGGGGTCTTCCGTCCGCATGACGAAGGAACCCAGCTCCCCGAACTGGATCACGTTCACGTTCATGACCAGGCCCTGGTCGTTCATGCCGTCCAGGGTGATGAACGGCAGGATGTCGTACATCAGGTGCGGCTCCCCGGAAAGGACCTGCTCGGGCGTCACCTGGCCGACCGCCACGCCCACGCTGGCATGGCGTCCCGGAGCCGCCGGCACGTGCACCACGAAGGTGGAGGTCCGGTCATAGTACCAGTCGTAGTTGCGGCCGCGGATCATGCCGTTCTGCACGGAGGAGCAGGCGCCCAGCTTGTACCTCTTGCCGAAGTACTCACGGGCCATGCCCTCTGCGGCCTCGTAGCTGTCATAGGTGACCTCGAACAGGTAGTCCGACAACCGGACGATGTCCCCGTGGACGCTGGTTCCCGCGCCCGCAGCGGCGTTTTCGCCCGTTTCCTGAATTTGCTCGCTCATGGCCTCTGCCTCCGTCTTGCCGTAGATTGCATTCACCTCTACGCCATTCTACCCTTCCAGCACGGAGCGCAAGGTCTCCTCAACCTTAGACACGTCTATAGGCTTGGACAGGAAGCCGTCCATGCCGCTCTCCAGCGCCTTGCGACGGTCCTCCTCGAAGGCGTTGGCGGTCATGGCCAGAATCGGGATGCCGGCCAGGTCCTTGTTGCCCAGGGCGCGGATGCGGCGGGTGGCCTCGTAGCCGTCCATGATGGGCATCTGGATGTCCATCAGCACCAGGTCGTAGTAACCCGGCTGGGAGGCCGCCACCTTGTCCACCGCCACCTGGCCGTTGATGGCGGTGTGAATGTCCAGGCCGTAGTCGCCCAGGATCTCCAGGGCGATCTCGCGGTTCAGCTCGTTGTCCTCCACCAGCAGCAGGCGCTTGCCCTGGAAGTTCGGCAGGGCCGCAGCCTCGTCGGCGTCGCCGCGGGCATCTTTCGCCCGCTGATCAAGGGCCGTCAGAAGGGAGTCGCGCAGGTCGGACATGAACAGCGGCTTGGAGCAGAACGCGGTCACGCCGGCGGCCAGGGCCTCGTCCTCGATGCTGGACCAGTCGTAGGCGGTCAGGATGATGATGGGGGTCTGGTCGCCCAGGGCGCGGATCTGGCGGGTCACCTCGATGCCGTTCATGTCCGGCATGAGCCAGTCGATGATGTACGCGTGGTAGGCCCGGCCGAACTCCATGGCCTGGCGAGCGCGCAGCACCGCCTCCCTGCCGGACAGGGTCCACTCGGCCTTCATGCCGGCGTTCAGGAGCATGCGGGTGACGCTGTCGCAGGTATCGAAGTCGTCGTCCACCACCAGGGCGTGCATGCCCTTCAGGGCGTCGATGTTGTCCGCGGAGCGCTGATGCTCCTGCAGGCGCAGGCGCAGCTTGATGATGTACTCGGTGCCCTTGCCCTGCTCGGAGACCACCTCGATGGTGCCCGCCATCATGTCGATGATGTTCTTGGAGATGGCCATGCCCAGGCCGGTGCCCTGGATCTTGCTGACCGTGGAGTTGCGCTCGCGCTCGAAGGGCTGGAAGATCTTCTCCACGAACTCGGGGCTCATGCCTATGCCAGTGTCCTTCACGCGGAACTCGTACATGCCGAAGCCCTCGGAAGCCGTGGACAGCTGGCGCAGACGCACGGATATGGCGCCGCCCACCGGGGTGAACTTGATGGCGTTGGACAGCAGGTTCAGCAGCACCTGGTTCAGGCGGGTCTTGTCGCAGATCACGTCCTCGTCGGTGACGTCCAGGGCATCCATGAACAGGTCCAGCTGCTTGGCGTTGATCTGACCGCTGGCAATGACCTTCAGGTCATGCATCATCTCGCTCAGGTTGGCTTCCTTTTCCTCCAGGTAGATCTTGCCGCTTTCGATGCGGCTCATGTCCAGCACGTCGTTGATCAGGGACAGCAGATGGCTGCTGGAGGACAGGATCTTGTTCAGGCAGTCCTGGACCTTCTCCTTGTCGTCCACGTTGCGCACCGCCATGGTGGTGAAGCCCACGATGGCGTTCATGGGCGTGCGGATGTCGTGGCTCATGTTGTTCAGGAAGGTGCTCTTGGCCGCGTTGGCGCTTTCGGCCGCATGGGCGGCAAGCTCCAGGCTCTCATTGAGCTCGGCCAGGCGCTCGGCGTCCTTGCGGGTCTTCACCAGGTAGCCGTAGGCCAGCAGCAGGGTCACGACGAACACCACCAGCAGGGCCAGCACCACGGCAAGGGCGTTTTCAGACACGAACTCGCCCAGGGTGGTCCGGTGCTCCGGCGTGGCGTACATGGACAGGGCGCCCTGCATGACGGAGGCCGGCATCATGGCAATGGTCTGGTTGACCACCGAAAGCAGCGTGGTGTCGTCGCGCTTCATCAGGAACGATATGCTCTTGGCGTTGGACAGGTACACGCAGTAGGTGGACTTCTTCTTCAGGTAGGAGTTGGCCTGGTACGCATCGGTGATCAGGCAGTCGGCAGTGCCGTTGGCCACCGCGCTCTCGCAGTCGGGAACGGAGTCGCACTCCACAATCCGCCAGCTGGGATAGCGCTCGTTCAGGTACCACTTCAGGGTCACGTCGCCGCTGGGCACCGCCACGGTATGGGCCTCGGCTTCGTTGAACTTGGCCTGGCTGGTAACCGCCGCCATGGGCATGGACAGCATCTCTGACGAGAACATGTAGCCGTAGCGCTCGCCGTAGTACAGGCTGCGGACGAAAGGAAAGAGCATGTCCACCCGTCCCTCGCCCAGAGCCAGCTGCATTTCCGCGATGGACCCGAAGGGGATGGCCTCGAACTCCAGGGGGTGGTTGGCCAAGGCGTCGGATGCGAAGGCCATGTACTCGGCCAGCACGCCCGTGACCTGGCCGTCAGGACCCTTGTCCGCCAGATCGCCGTCAAGGTAGCCGATGCGGATGGGGCCGTGACCGCTGATCCACGCCAGCTGCGCGTCGGAAAGCATGCTGTTTGCAATGGGCGTGGTATAGCGCTTCTTCAGCTCGTCTTGCAGGAAGGGATGCAGCTGCTGGATCTTCTGCATGGTGGCATCCAGCTGCTGCTTCAGCTCAGGCCGGGCCTTGCTGATGCCGAAGTACACGTCCTCCTCGGATATCTTCATGATGGAGACGCCGGACACGAAGAACTCGTCCACCAGGGCATCGGTCATGTAGGCGTCGATTTCGCCCGAGGCCAGCTTCGCAGCCGCCTCCTGGCTGGAGCAGGTCAGGGGCACCAGGGTGACGTTAGCGCCCATCTTCTGCAGGTAGGCCTCCCAAAGGGAGAGCTCGAAGGACCCCTCCTTGAAGCCCAGCTTCCCGCCGTCCAAGAACGCCAAGGACGTGGGAGCGGTCTTCGCCAGGGACGTGGAGTAGGCCAGGTAGTAGCCGAAGGTGCCCATGGGCTTGGCGGAGTACAGGATCTTGTCCACACGGCTCTCACGGTAGGTGGCACCGCTCAGGAGGTCGATTTCGCCCTTGACCATGAGGTTGTAGAGCTCTTCCCAGGAGCCTTCCACGTACTCGTAGGTCCAGCCGGTGTAGTAGGCGATCTCCTGCAGATAGTCATAGGAATAGCCGTAGCGCTCGCCGTTGTCGCCGTTCTTGAACTCGCTGCCCTCGTACCAGCCGACCCTCACCACCTGGCCGCCGGAACTGGCGGCAGCCTGCTTGTCAGCATATGCCGGCAACGGCGCCATCGCCGCAAAGGCCAGCAGCAGGGCCATGGCAAGGACCATCAGCCGCCGAAGCGTCCCCGTAGCACTCTTTTCAAACACCTGCGAACCACAACAGACCATCTGAGCAGCCCTTCTCGTAGCGCTAGCATGCATACCTGCTATTCAATGCAGTTTGGGAAAATAGTACCAGTTCACAGACGGTCCCCCGTCGGGCTTTCGGCATTGCCGCCGCTTTGGCGAAAGACAGTTACCAAACGGGCATCATCGCAGATGGTTGGCTAGCTGCGATCAGTCACCGCTCCCTGGGCAAGCTGGGCAAGGGCGTCAACGTACTCCCCCACCAGATCGCCCTCCACGGCACGGGGGTTCCTGACCACGCCGATGCGCATGCGCTCGTCCGTTTCCAACGGAATGGCCACGGTTCCCCGGTCCATGCTGGCGGCGCTCAGGCCGGAGCCTACGGCAAAGGCGCTGGTCAGGTTCAGCAACGCCACCATGCTGGAGCGGTCGCGAACCTCCACGGAGCCCTTGCAGCGCAGGTCCGGCAGCGGGTCCTCGGCAAAGTACTCGGAGGCGCCGTTGCGCTGCTCGAAGGTCACCCGCGGGTATGCCGCAAGATCATCCAGGGTCACCTGCTCCCGGGAGGCCAGCGGATGGGCGGCCGCAATGACCGCGCAGGGCAGCGCCTCCACCAGAGGCTCGAAGGAAAGGCCGGCCCGCTCCAGCTCACGCGTAACCACGTGCTCGTTGCGGGAGGTGATGCAGATCACGCCCAGGCTGCTGCTGAAGCTGCGAACATCGGAGATGATCTCCTCGGTATCGGTTTCCCTCAGGATGAAGGAAAAGCGGCTGTCCGGACGCTCATTCATCAGGCGGGCGAAAGCCTCCACCACGAAGGAGTACCGCTGGCTCGAAACCACCAGGCGCTCCACACCCGAGCGGGACGCGCCGGAGGCGAAGCGCTCGGAGATCAGGTCGTCCTGCTGCACCACGCGCCGCACCATCCTGATGAGCTCCAGGCCCTCCGGCGTGGGGGTCACGCCGCGATTGGTGCGGGTGAACACCTTGATCCCCAGCTCTCGCTCGACCTCCCGCAGCGCCTCCGAAAGGCTGGACTGGGACACGAAGAGCGCCGCGGCGGCGGCTGAAATGGATCCGCTGTCGGCAATGCCGAGCAAGTACCTCATCTGCTGCAGTGTCATGGAATCCTCCGTGGTCACGTTCTTTTCGCCCTGGCCTGCCCGTCGAGCAGCCATCGGGAAAACCGATGGCACGGTAGCGGCAAGTCCTTGTGGCGAATATCCTACCAAACCAATAGGATTAATACCATCACATACGCAGACCGAAAGGAACTCACCATGGCAGTCAAGGCACTCAACCGCATCGATGAACTCATCGGCAACACCCCCCTCATCAAGCTCAACGTCTCTGACAAGGCAAACGTCTACGGCAAGCTCGAGTACACCAACCCGGGCGGCTCCGTGAAGGACCGCATCGCCAAGGCCATCATCGACGACGGCATCGCCACCGGTAAGATCAACAAGGACACCACCATCATCGAGTCCACCTCCGGCAACACCGGCATCGGCCTGGCCCTGATCGGCGCAGCCTATGGCCTGAAGACCATCATCTTCCTGCCCAACACCATGAGCGTGGAGCGCCGCAAGCTCATCCAGGCCTACGGCGCAGAGCTGCGCATCGTCGAGGGCGGCGTGCCGCTGGCAAACCAGGAGGCCGAGAAGCTGCTGGCCGAAACCCCCAACTCCTTCGCCCCCAGCCAGTTCGCCAACCCGGTGAATGCTCGCATCCACTACGAGACCACCGGTCCCGAGATCTGGAATGACACCGAGGGCGAAATCGCCGCGTTCGTGGCCGGCGTCGGCACCGGCGGCACCCTGACCGGCGCAGGCAAGTACCTGAAGGAGCAGGACGCCAGCGTCAAGGCCTACGCCGTTGAGCCCGAGGAGTCCCGAGTTCTGGAGGGCGGCCCCAACGGCGCCCATAAGATCCAGGGCATCATGCCGGGCTTCATCCCCGAGGTGCTGGATCAGGACATCTACGACGACATCATCCACGTCTCCACCGAAGAGGCCTTCGAGTACCAGAAGAAGCTCGGCCAGGAGCAGGGCATCTTCGTAGGCATCTCCGCCGGCGCTGCCGCAGCAGCAGGCGCCAAGCTGGCCGAGCTGCCTGAGTTCGAGGGCAAGAACATCGTGGTCATCCTGCCCGATACCGGCGAGCGCTACCTGTCCATGCTCGGCTAACCACCCCGCCGAAAGGCACCTCTTCTCTCTAAATACCTTGCTAACTCAAAGCCGGCCCCCTGTGCTCTCTCTCCCATGGCACAGGGGGTCGGCTGCTTCGTTCCCAGGCGATAGACGACGGCAAAGCGCTATCATATGACGCGTATCTGCATAATTCGGGAAAAGGGGCCCGGTGCCACACGAGACCGAACATAACGCCAATCCGCGTCTTCGCAACGTCGGGCTTGCACTGGCGGCCCTGGTCATAATCGCCGTCATCATCGAAGGGGTCATCTCCTGGGCCCTGGTATGCTCCAGCGCGGAAAAGAGCACGGGGCAGCTCCTTGAGCAGATCGAGAGCGTCCTGGACAACAATGCATCGGACGAAGAGGCCCAGACCGAAGAGCTGAAGCATACCTACATCTCGTACGCCCGGGCCGTCGCCCGCCTGCTCGACGCCGATCCCAGCTCGATCGAAAGCGCCGGCGAGCTGCAGCAGATAGCCGACCTCATGAGCATCGACGAAATCCACATCTTCGACCAGACCGGCACCATCTACGCCGGAACATGCCCGAAGTACTACGGTTACAACTTCGACTCCGGAGAACAGATGGGCTTCTTCAAGCCCATGCTCAAGGACAAGAACCTGGGCATGTGCCAGGACGTAACCCCCAACACCGCCGAAGGCAAGAGCATGATGTACGCCATCGTCTGGGATTCAAAAGACCAGTTCATGGTTCAGGTCGGCATCGAGCCCAAGCGCCTCATCGCCGCATTGCAAAGCCACCGCCTAAGCAACGTCATCCAGGGAATCCCCCTTTCGGAGGGGCTGAGCATCTTCGCCGTGAACCCCCAGAACCGGCTCATCACGGCCAGCACCCACCCCGACCTGGTGGGAACCAAGGCGGACATGGTGTTCAGCAACGCCGACCAGCCCAACAACGGCGTCGTCTCGGTAGGGTCGCGTCCCTACTACTGCAGCACCAAGACCATCCGAGGAAGCATCATCGCCGTCACCTACGACCTTGACAGCAACCACGCCAGCTTCCTGGTTCCCGCCGCCATCGTGTTCCTGTACATGCTCATAGCCGCGCTGGCCCTGTTCTTCCTCATCAGGAGAATCTTTGCCGCAAATCAGGAAAAGGCCCGCCGCGCAGCCGAGCTCCAGGAACGCGTGGACGAAATTTCCGCCCTGAACACACGCCTGGAGGAGGCCCGCGTGGCAGCCAACGCAGCCAGCGATGCCAAAACCACCTTCCTGTTCAACATGAGCCACGACATCCGCACCCCCATGAACGCGGTGGTGGGCTTCTCCGAGCTCCTGGAACGGCACCAGGAGGACCCGGTGCGCAGGGCCGAGTACCTGCGCAAGATCAAGGACTCCTCCGCGGTTCTGCTGTCCATCATCAACAACGTGCTGGAAATGGCCCATATCGAAAAGGGCGTCGTCACGCTGGAAGAAGGACCCTGGCGCGGCGGTTCGCTGACAGAGTCAATGGAGTCGATCTACGGACCGCTCATGGAGAAAAAGGGGATCAGCTTCACGACGTCCGTGAACGTGCAGCACCGAAGCATCGAATGCGACCCCGTGAAGCTCAGAGAGGTTCTGGACAACCTGCTGTCCAACGCCCTCAAGTACACCAATCCCGGCGGCACGGTGAGCCTGGACGTGACCGAGCTCCCCTCCTCCGATCCCGCCATCGCCGTCTACCAGACCACCGTAACGGATACCGGAATAGGCATGAGCCCCCAGTTCCTCCCCCACCTGTTCGAAGAGTTCGCCCGCGAAGGCGACGTGGTCGGAGGAACCATCGAGGGCACGGGGCTGGGCATGCCCATAGTCAAGAGGCTCGTGGATGCCATGGGCGGCTCCATTCAGGTCGAAAGCGAAAAGGGCGTGGGAAGCACCTTCGTCCTGACGCTTTCCCACAAGATCCTCTCCGAAGAAGCGGGCGAAGAGCCCGTGCCTAGCGGAAACGACCAGCACCTGCTCCCCGGCAAGCGCGTCCTGGTGGCCGAAGACAACGACCTGAACGCCCAGATCATCATGGAGATCCTGCAGGACGCCGGCATGCTGGTCGAACGCGCGGTCGACGGAGCCGAGTGCCTGCGCATGGTGGAATCTGCAGCCCCCGACCGCTACGACCTGATCCTGATGGACATCCAAATGCCGAACCTCAACGGTTACCAGGCATCCTCTGCCATCCGCGACCTCAAGGATGAAGGCAGGGCGTCCATCCCCATCGTGGCCATGACCGCCAACGCCTTCGACGAAGACCGCAGGCAGGCCCTGGAAGCCGGCATGAACGACCATCTCTCGAAACCCATCGAGGTCCAGAAGATGTTCACCGCCCTGTCCTCAGCGCTCAAGGGCCGCCCGTAGCAAGCCGATTCGCCTACTCGTGCTCCACGGCCATCTTGTACACGGCGCCGTCCTCGACCGGGGTCTTGTCCACGCTCTCCATGGCGAACTCGCCGTTCACGTAGAAGGCCCAGTACTCTCCGGTGCCCTCATAATCCAGTCGCGTGCCGTTCACCGTGGTGATGAACAGGCCGAAGTCGCTGTCCTCACCTTCCGCCACGCCGGTCTCCACCAGGGCCTCTCCCACAGTCTCCGCATCCGTGTTGACGGTGATGGTCGTCACGTCCTTGTCCGGCTCCACCACTTCCAGGGTGAAGCTCGTGGCACCGGTTCCCACCACGGCGCCGTCAGGGCCCTTGCCCACGCCGCCCTGGTCATCTGCGCTGCCACATCCGACCACCAGCAGCCCCAGTGCCAGCACCACCATGGCGCACGCAATGCGGGTCGCAATCTTCACCGTCGTCTTCATAGGTCTTCTCTCCTTTTTTCGTCCCCTCGGCACCCCGAGAGACCTTACTTGCTCTGCAGCGCTTCGGCCAGGGCCTGCATCAGCAGGGGGATCTGGATGGGCTTCGCAATGTGCCCGTCCATACCCGCGTCGAGCGCGTTCTTCCTGTCTTCCTCGAAGGCGTTGGCGGTCATGGCAAGAATGGCCACCTGCCCGCGCCTTCCATCCAGGGCGCGGATAGCCCGGGCGGCCTGGTAGCCGTCCATCCGCGGCATCTGCACATCCATCAGGATCAGGGCGAAATACCCCTCCGGCTGCTCCTTCAGCGCTTCCACGCACTCCACGCCGTCCTTAGCCCAGGTGACCTCGAAGCCCACCTCGCCCAGGATCTCGCCGGCGATCTCAGCGTTCAGTTCGTTGTCTTCTGCCAGCAGGATGCGCTTGCCCTGGAAGTCTTCCACCCGGATGACGGCCTGGTCCTGTGCCTGGCCACCGTCCTGGCCTTCCACGATGCGATGCGGGATCTCGATGGTGACCCGAGTACCTTCACCCAGCTTGCTCTGGATCTGGATTTCGCCCTCCATGAGGTCGACCAGGCGCTTCACGATTGGCATGCCCAGGCCGGTACCGGCAATGCGGCTTTCCGTGGTGTTGGTTTCTCGGGTGAACTCGTCGAACACCTGGCCCAGATACTCCTGGCTCATGCCAATGCCCGTGTCCTCAACCACGCCCCTGAACAGGCCGTAGCCCTCCCTGCTGCAAGGCAGCTCCTCCAACGTCATGCGGATGCTGCCGCCTTCGGGGGTGTACTTGATGGCGTTGCTGATGACGTTCAGGTAGATTTCCTTCAGCTTCAGCGCATCGCAGGAAACCGTCTGGTGCTCGACGTTGACAGAGCGCTCGAAGCTCAGGTTCTTCTCCTGCATCTGCTCCTCGAACACCGTGACCAGCATGTCGTTGAACTGCTGCACGCTGCACGTCGACTCCTCCAGGGTCATCTTGCCGCTTTCGATGCGCGCCATCTCCAGGACGTTGTTGATCAGGGACAGCAGGAAGTCGCTGGCGGTCTGGATCTTGGCAACGTAGCCGCGGGACTTCTCCACATCCCCCAGGTTCTTCGAAAGCAGATTGGTGAAGCCCACGATGGCGTTCATGGGGGTGCGGATGTCGTGGCTCATGTTGAACAGGAAGCTGGTCTTGGCGCGGTTGGCCGCCTCCGCCTCGTTCCGAGCATCGGACAGCGCCTTCTCCCGGGCAATGCGCTCGGCAACCAGGTCCGTCACGTCACGAACGGAAAGCAGCAGGTGGTTCTTGAAGCCACGGCCCTTGGGGATGACGTACTTGCTCTGATACTGCCTGAGCTGGCCGTCCACCACCACGTCGAAGTCCACGTACAGGGCGGCCTGTGATTCCAGGGCCTTCGTCACGTTGGCAAGGCTTACCGCATCCAGGAACCGTTGGCGGTCATGCCCCGCAACGAAGTCCTGGGCGAACTGGCGCGAGAACTCATCGTAGGACTCATCGTCATCAGGCCGATCATCCGGCTGCTCGTCGGAATCAATGTAGTAGCGAACGCCCTTGCCCGTCCGCAGGTTCACATCGCTCAGGAGCACGTAGTCTTCGTTCAGGATGCCCATGATGGACGAAACCCGCTGCCGGGTGAACGCCTCGGCCCGCTCCTTCGACTCCTTGCGGAAGTGGCGCAGGACGAAGAAGCCGACCAGGGCCAGCACCACGGCAAAGACCAGCAGGATTATCAGGTTGTCCTTGAGCGCGTTGGACGCCAGCCTGAAGGCCACCTCAGACGGAACCATCTCCACCAGCACCCAGTGCGTGCCGTCAATGGACATGACGTAGCCGGCGGACTGGTTCAGGAACCCTCCGAAGAAGAACGGGTACTCGCGCTCGAGCATGACGGCCTTCAGCACGTTGTTGCGGTCGTCCAGGCTCATGTCGGGCAGGGCTTCCTCCAGGTTCTGCGGAGACCGGTCCTCCTCCAACAGGTTGCACGCGACCACCACGCCGTTGGTGTCCATGACATAGGATTCCAGCGCGTACTCCCACATGCCCGTCTGCAGGATCTGGCCCATGTCGTCCTCCGTCAGGAATCCGATCATCAGGCCCACGACCTGGTCGGACTTATAGACCGGCGCATAGAACCCGATCAGCTTGTGCCCGTTGATGCGCGACTCCGGCACGAAGCACATGCCGGACTTGCCTTCCATTCCGCGGGAAAAGTACTCCCGGTCCCGAATGTCCACGGTCTTCCCGTCACTGGAATAGTCGGTTCCATCGGACGAAACGAACCGCACATGCCGAAAGCCCGTCCTCTTCTCCACCTGCGCCAGCAGGTCAAGATCCGGCTCCGTGCCATCAAGGGCGGCGCCGTACAGGTACGCCGCATTCTCTATGGCGGAAACGTTTCCCTTGATGGTGTTGGCCACGTACTTTGCCGTGGAGCCGGAAAACTCCTCCGTGAAGGTCGATATGTACTCGAAGTTCGCCCGCGTGTTTGAGTAGCAGGAAAAGCCAATGGAGCCGACCACGGCCAGCACCAGCACCACGATGCTGGCAAAGTACACAAGAACCGTGCTCTTCTTGGTCAACGGCGATCCCCCATGGCTCGAGTATGGTTAGTCACGCATACCCTATCATCCGCCGCCGCGGACAACGAGCCGCAAGCCCCCATACGGGGCTACCGTTGACGAACCGTTGCCCTGGACCGCCACGAAGCTCCCGCACGAAGTCCTTCGCAGCGCACCGATTACCGCGCCCGCCGATTGCCCCCACGCGCCGCAAGGGCTATGCTTTCGGACGAAAGAAGTGCACCGTCTGCGGCGAAAGGAAGCGCTACTAGCCCGCTCCCCCGGCGGCTCCTCTAGCGGGAAAGGACCGCAACCATCTCCTGCTCGATCTTCTGCACGTCAATGGGCTTGGAGATGTGCCCGCTCATGCCCGCCCTGGCCGCATCCGCCTTGTCCTCCTCGAAGGCATTGGCCGTCATGGCAATGACCGGGATCGATGCTTTCGCCCCGTCATCAAGGGCGCGCAGGGCACGGGTGGCCTCGTAGCCGCTCATCACCGGCATCTGGACGTCCATCAGGATCAGGTCGTAGGTCCCCGCGGGCTCGGACTTCACACGGTCCAGGCACTGCTGTCCGTCCTCCACGTGGTCCACCACCAGGCCTATGTCCTCCAGTATGGCCAGGGCTATCTCGGCGTTGAGCTCGTTGTCCTCAGCCAGCAGCACACGCCGGCCCTGCAGGAACTCCTCGCGCTCCTCGGGCGAAACACCCTGGCTGCTCTCGTAGAAGAAGCCCTCCGCGATTCGGTGGGGAATGGTGACCGTGAAGACGGAGCCCTCCCCTTCCCGGCTTTCCACCTGGATGGTGCCGTTCATGAGCTCCACCAGCTTCTTCACAATGGCCATGCCCAGGCCGGTGCCGGCCACCTTGCCGGTGGTGGTGTCACGCTCGCGGGTGAAGGAGTCGAAGATGCGGGGCAGGTACTCCTCGCTCATGCCAATGCCGTTGTCGGTGATGCGGGTGCGGATCAGCGCGTAGCCCTCGCGGTCGCAGGGCAGCTCGTCGATTTCGCCCATGACCGTGCCACCCGGCTGGGTGTACTTGATGGCGTTGCTGGTGATGTTCATGAAGATCTCGTTGAGCTTGGTCACGTCGGCGACCACGTGGTCATGCCTGACGTTGACCGTGTAGCGCAGGCTGATGCCCTTGCGGTCGGCGTCCGCCCCGAGCACGTCGGTGATGGCAGCGGGGATGCTGGAGATCCTCACGTGGTCCTCATGGACCTCGGTCTCGCCGCTGTCGATGCGGGCCATGTCCAGCACGTTGTTGATGATGGACAGCAGCAGGCGGCTGGAACGGTCGATCTTGTCCTGGTAGTCCAGCAGCTTGGGATCCGTCAGCCCCTTGCGCATGAGCTGGGAGTACCCCATGATGGCGTTCATGGGGGTGCGGATGTCGTGGCTCATGTTGAACAGGAAGTTGGTCTTGGCCTCGTTGGCGCTCTGGGCAATGGCCGCCAGCTCCTGCAGCTCCTGCTGGTAGGCCAGCTCCTTGCGCTTCTGCTCGTCAATGGTGCGCACCGCCCAGACCACGTGGCGCAGGGACCCGTCATCATTGCGGTCGGACGCAATGAACAGGCCCTCCGACCAGCCGGCGGTCATGCCGTAGAACTGCTTGCTGATCCAGGTCTTGTCACCAATGCGCTCGTTGAGCTTGGTCACGTCGGTGAAGTCCACGAACTCGTCGTAGTAGTCCTCGCGGATCAGGAACTTACCCACCTGCGGGAACGCCGTGACGGCGTTGCCCTTGGTGCCCACCAGGTCGTCCAGCTCCAAGGTGGTCTTGCCCAGGTCGAAGTAGGAGTAGTCGCTCATGTCAATGTAGTAGATGCAGTAGAACACCTTGGACACGGCACGGATGATCTCGGCCTGCTCGCTGCGGCTACGGCCCTCCACGTTCAGGGTCTTGAGCTGGCGCCTCTCTCGCTCCCCCTTCGTCACGAAGTCCGTGATGGAGTTATGGCAGCCCTGGATGTAGGTCCTGCCGTTGAGGGTGCAGCGACGGGCCGCGCCGGACACGTACACGTAGCCGTGCTTGCCGAACAGGCGGAAGATGCGGTCGCCGCCGCAGTCGCGCTCACCGTTGCTCTCCGGAGCGGGCTCCAGGGCGGCCTGGGCGTCCTCAGGGTGGACCAGCGCCGCGTAGCTGTTGCCGAACTGCTCGGCAATTTCGTCCCGGGTCCACCCCAGGATGTGCAGGAAGCGGTCGCTCAGGTACACGAAGGGATAGCCCTTCTCCGGGTCGTCTTCGCACAGATGGAATCCGCCGGGGATCATCTGGAAGTATTCGATCGGCAGTCCGAGTTCGCTCGCCAGCGCGTTCTGCTCCACAGCCATGGCCGTCCTCCTAACGGGCAGGGTTCGTCAGAGGGTATTGTATAGGGCGAAAGCGAACGGCTCTGATTCTGATGCTGTTCCGTCACTTTTCCCAATGTGAACTGGAAAAACGCTACTTCCCCCCGATGGACAGGCCCAGGGAAACCAGGGACACGCCGGCAATGACCATACCTGCGCCCAGCATGATGCCCATGAAGGCGATCAGCACCGTGGGGGCGAAGAAGCAGCCGATGCCCGCGACCACCAGCAGCACGCCGATGAGGGCGGATGCGACCCAGGAGCGGCCCAGGGACTGGAACAGCTGGCGGTTGGCCAGGGAGCCGATCACGCGGATCACGCCGGCCACGGCAAGCCACAGGGCCATGAGGCTTGCCAGGAACACGTTAGTCACCATGCCCACCATAAAGGCGTTGCAGCACAGCAGAACCACGGCGAACAGCGCGGACAGCACGCCGGACACCAGCATCAGGCCGCTGTTGCCGCCGTTCTTGCGAGAGGAAAACCAGGTGGCTATCTCACCCACGCCCTGGATAAGCATGGACACGCCGATCAGGATGACCAGCATGCCGGAAAGAGCCGTTTCCGCGAAGACGGGCTGCGCGCAGCAGTATCCGCCGGCCAACGCCACCAGGACGCCCATGATGCAGACCAGAACCTTCATTCGAACCTCCTCGACGCTCCCCTACGGCGTTGCGCAAGGCGAGCATCCGCAAGCAACATACATAGTCTATTCATTGTAGTGGAATCAGGGCATGACCAAGCGGTTTTCGCCCCTTTATCAGCCCTTATTCTGAACGAAAATAGCAAAATGTACCGCTTCGGGCGAACATCATTAGTTGCACACGTCCTATAATCGAGGTAACGCGCAGCCGGGATCGGCTGCTTCCTTTCGCCCTAGTAAAACGAAGTAGAAAGAAGCGAAACATGTCCGTATCAAGAAGGCAGTTCCTGGCCGGCGCCACCGCCCTGGCCGCATCCCTGGCCGCAGCAGGCTCCCTTTCCGCCTGCTCCTCCGACGCAAAGGCCCAGCAGGCCTACGTCAACGGCAAGATCTACACCTGCAATGACGAAAACCCCTGGGTCGAGGCCATCGCCGTGGCCGACGGCAAGTTCATCGGCGTGGGCACCACCGAGGAAATCAAGAAGATGACCGACGGCAAGACCGAGGTCGTGGACCTTGAGGGCAAGACCGTCATCCCCGGCCTGATCGAGGGCCACACCCACTTCAGCTTCATGGCCGCCATGAACTCCCTGGGCTACGTGGAGATCCCCAACGGCATCGACACCGTCAAGGGCTGCCTGGCCCAGCTGGAAAAGTTCGTGAAGGACCACCCGGACTACGACCAGTACGTCATCGGCAACTTCAACCAGACCCTGGACATGGGCGCCAAGGACCTTGATAAGATCTGCGCTGACAAGCCCGTGGCCTGCGTGGGCATGGGCCTGCACTGCCTGTACGTGAACTCCAAGTTCATGGAGGTCGGCAAGATCACCAAGGACACCAAGGACGCCATCCCCGGCGAAACCTACTACGTCCGCGACAAGGACGGCAAGCCCACCGGCAAGATCGTCGAGCTGCCCCAGTCCTGGACTGCCTTCCAGCAGACCATCAAGCTGGACAACGAAAAGGTCAAGAAGGAGTACGTCAAGCTGCAGAAGCTCTACCACTCCTACGGCTTCATCGGCATCGCCGACGGCGGCTTCCTGGGCCTGGACGAGGAGAACATGCTCAAGGTCATCACCGAGCTGGAGTCCGAGGGCAGGCTGAGCATGCTGGTGAACACCTCCTCCATCTGGTACGGCCACACCGTGACCCCCATCGAGGAGATCACCGAGCGCGTCACCGGCAACAAGGAAAAGTACACCACCGACCTGTGCCGCCCCGGTACCGTGAAGATGTGGTCCGACGGCACCATCGGCGCCTACTCCGCCCTCATGCGCGAGCCCTACTCCGACAAGAAGGACACCTCCGGCGTGCAGCTGAGCACCGTGGACGACCTGACCGCCTGCGCCAACATGTGCAAGGAAAACGACCTGAACGCCCACTTCCACGCCATCGGCGACAAGGCCATCGACCACGTGCTTGACGCCTTCGAAGCAGTGGGCGAAACCCCTGGCACCAAGAGCATCGTCCACTTCCAGCTGGACTCCGCGGACATCATCAAGCGCGCCGCCAAGATCGACGGACTGATCGTGAACATGACCCCGAGCTGGGGCAACGCCCTCATCCCCGAGGAGATCAAGCCCCTGGGCGACCGTACCAGCTATAACGGCATGTACAAGGAGGCCATGAACGCCGGCATCACCGTGAACTTCGGCGCCGACTCCAACGGTGACCCCGCCGCTTGGAACCCCTCCCTCATCATGACCATTGCCATGATCCGCAACCCCAAGGAAGACGGCATCTTCCTGAAGGGCGAGCCCTGCACCTTCGAGGAAGTGGTCAAGGCCTACTCCCTGAACGTTGCCAAGGAGCGCCGCATCGAAGACGAGTACGGCAGCATCGAGGTGGGCAAGCTGGCCAACTTCGTGGTCTGGGACAAGGAGGCCATGGACGACGCCGTGGCCCTGGGCGAGCTGGGCGTGGCCCTGGAGGCAGGCACCAAGGCATCCTTTGCCGAGCAGGTGTTCTTCAAGGGCGAACCCGTCATGACCCTGAAGTAGGATGCTTCTAACAGCCCCGTAACGCCAGGAGGCCTCCGCATGATGCGGAGGCCTCCTTTCATTTCGTCCTATGGATCAGAGCGCTGCGGCTAGGCGGAGTAGACGGTTTCACCGTCGATGATGGTTGCCAGGAGCTTGGCCTGGGGGACATCCTCTATGTCCGCGGTGAGGAAGTCCTGGTCGAAGACGACCATGTTGGCCACGAAGCCCGGGGTCAGCTGGCCCAGGTGGTCCTCCTGCTTGACGCTGTAGGCGGTGCCGGTGGTCAGGCCAGCCAGGGCGTCCATGCGGGAGATGCTCTCCCCTTCCGGATTGAGGGCGTTTTCCGGGGCCATCTCCGGGCCGCGACGGGTTTCCGCAATGTAGACGGTGCGGGGCACGCCCATGAGGGTGGAAACCGGGAAGTCCGTGTGGAAGGCCACGTGGGCACCGGCGTCCAGGAAGGCCTTGATGGGATACATGGGCTCAATACGCTCGTCGCCGATGTAGACCTTGAACATGTCCAGGTACGTGGGGTCCTTGGTAGCCCACAGCGGAGCCACCACGGGGGTGATGCGCAGGTCGGCCATGCGCTGCACGTCCTCGGGGCGCATGCACTGCAGGTGGCACATGGCGTGACGGGCGGTGAAGTCGCCGGCACGCTTCTGAGCGGCCTCCATGCAGTCGATGGCGAACTTGACGGCGCCGTCGCCGATGGTGTGGCAGTGGATCAGGAGGCCCTCCTCCGTTGCGGCCACCAGGGCGTCGGTGAAGCGCTCGAAGTCGCTCATGCGCTTCACGCCCGTGGCGGTCGGGTCGTCATTGTAGGGGTCGAGCATCCAGGCGGTATGGCCTTCGACCACGCCGTCCATGAACACCTTGACGCCGATGATCTGGAAGTACTCGCTGTTGTACTTTTCGGCCAGCTCCTTGATGTACTTGACCTTGGCCACGTAGTCGGGCTCGTGCTCGTCCAGCAGGAACACGCCGTAGGTGCGCAGCTTCCACAGGCCCTTGTCGATCAGGCTCTGGTAGATCTGGCAGGCCTCCTCCATGACGCCGGCGTGCATGACGGCGGTCAGGCCCTGGGAGAAGGCGAAGTCCTGCCAGGCCAGGAAGGCGGCTTCCTTCTGCTCGGCGGTGTAGCTCATGGTTCCGGTGATCTTGAAGGCCGGGCCCTCGGAAATGTAGCCCGTGGGGTTGCCCTGCTCGTCCACGCGGATGCAGTCGGTGCCCCACTCCTCCACGGCGGCCTGGTTGATGCCGTAGCGCTCCATAGCGGCGGTGTTCAGCCACATGGAGTGGCCGTCGATGGAGTTCAGCGCCACGGGGATGTCCGGGCAGATGGCGTCCAGCATGGCGGCCGTGGGCTTGCAGTCAAGCTCCACCCAGCCGGCGCCGCGGTACTCGTCTGCACCGGGGCGCTCGTCGATGAAGGCCTTCATCATGTCCACGAACTCGGCCATGGACGTGCCGGCGGTCAGGTCCGCCTGCAGGGCCAGGCGAATGCCCGCCAGGTCGGGATGGCAGTGGCCCTCCAGCGTACCGGGGTAAATATAGTTCTGGCCGAAATCAACGACCTGGGTGTCCTCGTCGCACAGGTCCTGGGCCACGGCGCGGGTGCCCACGAACTGGACCATGCCGTCCTTGACGGTCATGGCCTCCTGCACGGGCTTGCCGGGCTCCATGGTGACGATGTTGCCCAAGAAGAGCTTGTCTGCAGACATAGCGTTTCCTTTCTGTATGGTGGGAATGGCTTTCCCGTATGCCCTCTAGAATACCCCACCCCAGAGCCGTATTCGCCGCCAAGCACAAATTGCGCGGTCCCGCGCTCCTGCACTAATATATGCCCTGTTCAAAATACGCATACTCGGAGGACCCATGGAAGAAACGCCGCAGGAGCAGCCTGCCAAGAAGAAAAAGAAGCTCATACCCAACAAGCTCCAGCTTGCCATTGCGCTGCTGCTTGCCACCGCCGCGCTGCTGAGCTCCTACTCCACCTGGATGAACCAGCTCCACGCCAGCAGCATGTCGGAAAACTACTCCCGCGCCGCCCGCATGACCGCCGAGGCCACGGAAACCTACACCCTGGCCGCAATGGAGTACAGCAACGACATGGCCTTCTGGGGCAACATCCAGTCCCTGAGCAGCCAGGAGGCCTACCGCAAGGAGGAGGGTGACGAATCCGGCGCCAAGGCCGCCCGCAAGCAGATGGAGATCCTGCTGTCCACCTACGACCAGACCTTCGCCCAGGCCTGCCGTGATGCCCTGAAGAAGGGCGGCACCACGACCCCCTTCGACATCCTGGACACCGACGACTACTTCACCACGGCCAACGACCTGAACGCGGAGGCCATGAGCATCCGCGCCAAGGGCGACCTGGACAACCTGCGCTCGGACTCCTTCGCCCTGGCCCAGGTGTTCTACTCCGTGGTGCTGTTCCTGCTGGGCCTTGCCGGCGCCTGGACGGACCGCAAGTCCAAGAAGGTGCTGCTGGCCGCATCCGTGGCCATGCTGGCCCTGGGCTTTGCCTACATGGTGTCCCTGCCCCTGCCGGACGGCTTCAACCTGCTGGACTACTGGTCCCACATCACGGGCGGTCAATCGTCTTAGGGCGAAAGACCCGCTGGAAATCCTCCCTGCATGCAAGAGGGGGGGGGGGGCGGCGGGGCGCGCCCCCCCCGGTGGTGGGGTCCTAGGGGGTGGGGGAGACTATGCCTGCTGGGCCGTGT
>JAUNCQ010000033.1:0-7131 GCA_030526515.1 Coriobacteriia bacterium | reverse complement strand
GCCCCACACCCCGGGGGTTAATTGGTATTCGGGCGAAAGCCCGGGGGTAATACCCCCCGGCTTGAAGGGGGGGGTCGGGGCGGGGGGGCTGCGACCCCCTCTTTGGTTTCGTCCTATGTGGTGGCTAAGACTATGCCTGCTGGCCCTTGATGTTGCGAGCCAGGACGAAGCACCAGACGATCAGAGCAAGGGAGATCACGTTGGATGCCATGGTGCTCAGGTCGGAGCCGCTGAACAGAGCGCTGAGCACGCCCAGGCCGGTCAGGACCATGCCGATGATGGTCATGACGTAGAAGGGGCCGATCTTGGACGGATCGTTGGCGCCGCGCAGGCCCAGGATGCCGATGATCAGGTCGACGACGTTGGCGAAGATGACCACAAGGCCCATGGCGCCCGTCATGACGCCGGCGGCCATGGCCTGGTCAGCATCGATGGTGGAACCCGGCACGCTGCCCGCTGCGCCGATCATGGCGCCGCCGGCAATTGCCACCAGGCCCATGAGCAGGCCGATGGCCGCCAGCACGATCAGGACGATGCTAATGACCTTGAGGGTCTTCTGAGGACCGCTCTTTTCCATTATTACTTCCTTTCCACTGGGTATTTATCCTCGTATGAGGATTATATACTACTTGTCCGACTCGACGTCGATGCTCTTGCTGGCCTCCGCCTGGTCGTCCTTGAACCGGTCCGCGGCAATGTGCTCCAGCGCGTTGGCCTGGGCGTCGGGACCCAGCAGGTAGCGCTCGGCGATCAGGCGGATCTCACGGTTGAGCTCGCGCTCAAGCTGGCCGCGGTCGGACTCGTGGCACTTGGCCACGATCTGCAGGCTCACGCTGCTGTCGGACTGCTCGGTGACGCCGCGATAGAAGGGGCCGTCCACGATCTGGGGCAGCTCCTTGCGGATGCGCGGGAACTGGCGGGAGAGCAGCACCTCCATGCGCTCCAGGCTCATGGTGGCCGGGAAGGTGAAGGTGCAGGCCACGGAGCTCAGGTCCTTGGTCATGTTCACCACGCCGGTCACGTTGCGGTTGGCGAAGACTTTCACGTTGTTGTCGGCGCCCTCGACCTTGGTGGTGCGCACGCCGATCTCCTGGACGGTGCCGCGGAAGTCGCCGATCTTGATGATGTCGCCCACGCGGAACTCGCCCTCGAACACGATGAACAGGCCCGCCAGCACGTCGGTGATCAGGGAGTTGGCGCCCAGGCCGACCACCAACGTCAGGATGCCGGCAGAGGTCAGCAGCACGGAGGTGTCGGCGCCCAGGGTGCCCATGCAGAAGTACAGCATGGCAATCCAGAAGGCGAACTTCAGCACGTTGTCCAGCAGGCGGCAGATGGTTTCGCCCTTGGCGGACATGCCCTTGGCGAAGAGCCTCAGCAGCCTGCGGACTATGTCGACCACGGAGTAGGCCACCAGCAGGACCACCACGCAGCGGGTGATGGCGTACAGGTTCAGGCCCGGCTCCCAGGAGCCGTTCAGGATGTAGCGGAACAGCGATGCCTCGTCGAACAGCACGTCCGCCAGCAGGAACATGACCAGGAACACCAGGGCGAGCACGCTGAACAGCACGCGGCAGATGGCGGCCACCTTCTGGCCCGGCGTGCGGGATGCCCAGCTGACGCCGCGCATGCTCCAGCGGCCCACGGCGGCCACGGTGCGCTTGGCACGGCCGTCCACCATGACCTCCACCTGGTCGTCGGAGGAGTCGGAAGCCTCTTCCCCGCCGGCGCTTTCGCCCGCCTCCTGAAGACGGCGGAACAGCACCGGCAGCGCCAGCAGCAGGATCAGCAGCCACAGCAGGATAAGGCCCGTGGCCAGCAGGGCCGCGGGAACCGCAAAGCCCGTAACGGCGCCGGCTGGGGTGGCCACGTACACGTAGCTGCCCTTGGCGCTGACGCTGGAGCACAGGTAGGACTGGCCGTCCACCGTCAGGAAGCCGCTGAAGCCGGCCACCTGGTCCTGCGCGACAATGCCGTGGTCGGCGGCCGCACTGCCCACCAGGTTCTGGTTCGGGTGGTAGGCGAAGGCGCTGGACTCGGCGTCAACGGCAAAGGCGAAGGTGTTGTTGCCCGGCTGGGTGGATTCCAGGAAGGACCCGAAGCTCAGGGCCTCCTTCATGCGGTTGACCAGGGTCTGGTCGCTGCCGATCTCCACCATGCCCGTGGTGCGCAGGTTCTTGTCCTGAACCGCCATGCCCACGTAGCGGGTCATGCTCCAGTCGCCGGTCTGGGACTCGGAGTCCACCACGACCTCGGACTTGCGGCCCTCCAGGACCTCGCGGAACTGGTAGCTGAAGCTTTCGGGATCGTCGTTCAGGCGGTATCCCCAGAAGTCGTTGTCTGAGGCGATGGTATTGCCGTCCAGGTCGAAGTACCAGATGGTGTCGCAGGCCAGGGCCTTGCGCATCTGGACCATGAACGGACGGGTGAGCTGCTCCGCGTCGAAGCGGGGCAGCATGTAGGCGGACAGGACCGCCTTGTCCTTCACGAAGCGGGTGGCCTCGGCGTCAATGTCCGCAGCGGTCTTTTCGCCAGCCTCAACACGGGCCTTGACGCTGGCGGCGTGCTGGTCGTTGGACACCATCATGCCGGAAAGCTCCACCAGCGTGGACAGGTACAGGGACGCTGCCAGGGCAAAGACCAGGCAGCCCACGCCCACCGGGATGGCACGGGCGCGCAACGCGGCAGCGGAGGGCTCGGCCGCATCATCCGCGTCCTTGCGACGGCGGCGGTCGGTGGCGGCAAAGTACAGGAACGCCAGCAGCAGGCCGGCCGCGATCAGGTACACGGCAACGCCCAGGCAGACGTAGATGGAGGTGAAGGAGTTGATCTCGGCGTACGGCAGGGCGCACATGAGCACGTAGTCGCCGCAGGCGCAGGTCTGGGCCACGTAGCGCTGGCCTCCCATGGTCACGTCGCCGGCGAAGTCGTCCGCCAGCTGCTCCGGGGTCAGGCCAGCATCGGCAGCGGGCGTGCCCACCAGGTCGGCGTCGGCATGGGCGCGGATGATGCCCTGATCGTCAACGGCCACCACGAAGCCGGTTTCGCCCACGGTCACGTCCCTCAGGGCAAGCTCCACGCTGGCAAGGCGGGAAACGCTTTCCGCGATCTGGGAGGGCTGCTTGGCCACGACCACCACGTGCTCCGCATCCACGGCGGAGGCATACAGGCGCAGCTGGCCATCACCAGCCTGCACGTCGAAGGGAGCGAAGCCGCCGTTCTGGCCGGTCAGCACCATGGCGGCCGCCTTGGCTGCCGACGGGGCAAGGCCCTCAGCAGCACCGCTGCGGGCCACAACCTTGCCGTTTTCGTCCACCACCAGCAGGGCGTCCACGTCAAGGAGGCCGAACAGCTGGTTCATCTGGGCGTTGGAGTAGGCAAAGCCCTTCTTGTTCTGGGCGAAGAAGGCCACGGCATCGGCCTTGGACTGATACAGGCCGTCGTAGCGGGCGTAGACCGCGTCCACGTCCTCCTGGGTCTGGGTCACCAGCTCACGGGCGGACTCGAGCTTGCCCGGGAAGTTCTGCTTCAGGTTGCCCACGCTCTGCATGGGGTGGATGCACGCAATGGCCAGGGCCACCGTGACGGCGCCCACGACCAGAAGCGCCACGGCCGCAGCCAGCACCTTCCTGCTCAACATCCTACGGGCCCCTTGGTTCTTGGCCATATGCAAACTCTCTTCCGCGGCGTAGTGCTCCCGTTCGAAATTCAACACACTTAAATAACCTGTTTATTTTAGGGGCAAAACCCCGCAGTAACCTTGAAGAATTCCCACATGAGCAGGCATTTTTCGTCCCCTTTTGGATTTGACGCAGCAGGGCGAAAGGAACGCGGCCTCCCCTAGCCTTCTGGACCCTTCCTGACATGAATCTGACCTTAGCAATTATGTTCGTTTTGACGGTACCACTATATCCAGATAGCCCCCATACTCCTTTCCATACCAAATCACTAGGCAAAGGAGACATCCCCATGACCACCCAACTGACCGAACGACAGGTCCTCAACCGCCAGCTTGCCCAGATGCTCAAGGGCGGCGTCATCATGGACGTGACCACCCCCGAGCAGGCCCGCATTGCTGAGGCCGCCGGCGCCTGCGCCGTCATGGCGCTCGAGCGCATCCCGGCCGACATCCGCGCTGCCGGCGGCGTGTCCCGCATGAGCGACCCGAAGATGATCAAGGGCATCCAGGAGGCCGTCAGCATCCCGGTCATGGCCAAGGTGCGCATCGGCCACTTCGTGGAGGCCCAGGTGCTGCAGGCCATCCAGATCGACTACATTGACGAGTCCGAGGTCCTGACCCCCGCCGACGACACCTACCACATTGACAAGACCGCCTTCGACGTGCCCTTCGTCTGCGGCGCCCGCAACCTGGGCGAGGCCCTGCGCCGCATTGCCGAGGGCGCGACCATGATCCGCACCAAGGGCGAGCCCGGCACCGGCGACGTGGTCCAGGCCGTCCGCCACATGCGCCTGATCAACCGCGAGATCGCCCACGTGGCCTCCCTGCGTGAGGACGAGCTCTTCGACGAGGCCAAGCGCCTGGAGGTCCCCCTGGACCTGCTGCGCCAGGTTCACGCCGAAAAGCGCCTGCCCGTGGTGAACTTCGCCGCCGGCGGCATTGCCACCCCGGCCGACGCCGCCCTCATGATGCAGCTGGGCGCCGAGGGCGTGTTCGTGGGCAGCGGCATCTTCAAGAGCGGCAACCCGGAGAAGCGCGCCCAGGCCATCGTGAAGGCCGTGGCCAACTATCAGGACGCGGCGCTGATCGCCGAGCTGTCCGAGGATCTGGGCGAAGCCATGGTGGGCATCAATGCGGACGAAATCCAGCTCATCATGGAGGAGCGTGGCCAGTAATGGCGGCTGCGAAGGTAGGCGTCCTGGCGGTCCAGGGCGCCTTCGCCGAGCACGAGGCGGTGCTGCGCCGCCTGGGAGCCGAGCCCATCGAGCTGCGCCAGGCATCTGACCTGGAGCGGAGCTTCGACCGGCTGATCCTGCCCGGGGGCGAAAGCACCGCCCAGGGCAAGGTCCTGCGGGACCTGGGGATGCTGGACCCTCTGCGCCAGCGCATCCAGGAGGGCATGCCGGTGCTGGGCACCTGCGCCGGACTGATCCTGCTGGCGGACCACATAGACTCCGTCAACGGCGACGGCTCCCGCGTGGACGACCAGCACAACTCCACCTGGCTGGCCACCCTGCCCGTGACCGTGCGCCGCAACGCCTACGGCCGCCAGCTGGGGAGCTTCCGCACCGAACAGCCCTTCGCGGGACTGGGCACGGTGCCCATGACCTTCATCCGCGCCCCCTTCGTCACCGCGGTGGGCCCGGGCACGGAGGTCCTGGCGGAAGCAGACGGCAACGTGGTGGCCGTGCGCAACGGCAATCAGATAGGCCTGTCCTTCCACCCGGAACTGGACCCCAGCACCCTCATCCACGAGCTGCTCCTGAGCCTGTAGACGCAAAAGGGGGCCGGCACCTGCAGCAAGGCTGCGGACGCCGGCCCCTCTCTTATATTTCGCCCCAAGCTACTCTTCCCAGGGATGCCTGCCCTCCATCAGGTCAAGCAGGGTGATTCCCCCGAAGAACGCGCGGGTCATGGCGTCGAACTGCTGCCACATGGCCAGGGTCTTGCACGCCTGCTCCCGCGGACAGGGCTCGGCGCCCTCCTCCAGGCACGCCACGATGGACAGCGGACCCTCGGCGGCACGCAGGACCTCCCCCACCGTGTACTCCCGGGGCTCTCGCAGCAGCTGGTAGCCGCCGCCCTTGCCGCTGACGCCCCGCACCAGCTTGGCCGCCACCAGCAGCTTCACCACCACTTCCAGGTACTTCTTGGAAATCCCCTGGCGCTGGGCAACGTCGTCCAGGCGCACCCGGGACCCCGGCCCCTGCTCCGCCAGGTCGATCATGAAACGTATGGCATATCGGCCCTTCGTCGATACCACGCCTGCACCTCCGCGCGTCCGTCGCTTACCTTTCGCCCAGTATAACCCAATTAATTTCCTAATTACCTATTGACCTAGTAGGTTAATAGGATTAATCTTCGGGACGAAAGATACGAAGCGGTCCACGGATGCAACAGGGGGCTCCGGGCCCCTGCGAATCCGCGCGACCGAAGGAAGGAAGCGCACTATGATCTACGCAGATAACGCCGCTACGACCAAGATGAGCCAGACGGCCATCCAGGCCATGCTCCCGTACATGGACCAGGTCTACGGCAACCCCTCCAGCCTGTACGAGTTCGGCCAGAAGGCCAAGGAGGCCCTGGAGGACGCCCGCGCCCGCATCGCCGCCTGCATCGGCGCCGACCCCCGTGAGATCACCTTCACCTCTGGCGGCAGCGAAGCCGACAACCAGGCAATCATCACCGCAGCCCGCCAGGGTGCTCGCAAGGGCAAGAAGCACATCATCTCCACTGCCTTCGAGCACCATGCAGTGCTCCACGCACTGGAGGCCCTGAAGGGCGACGGCTTCGAGATCACCCTGCTGGACGTCCACGAGACCGGCGTGATCGAGCCCTCCCAGGTCGCAGACGCCATCCGCGAGGACACCTGCCTGGTCACCATCATGTACGCCAACAACGAGGTGGGCACCATCCAGCCCATCGCCGAGATCGGCGCCATCTGCAAGGAACGCGGCGTGCTGTTCCACACCGACGCCGTCCAGGCCGTGGGCCATGTGGCCATTGACGTTGCCGAGCAGAACATTGCCATGCTGTCCGCATCCGCCCACAAGTTCCATGGCCCCAAGGGCATCGGCTTCCTGTACGCCAAGCGCGGCGTCCGCCTGAACAACCTGATCCACGGCGGCGGCCAGGAGCGCGGCAAGCGTGCCGGCACGGAAAACATCCCCGCCATCATGGGCATGGCTGCAGCTCTTGAGGAGGCCGTGGCCCACATCGACGAGCACGCTGCCAAGCTGACGGGCCTGCGCGACCGCCTGATCGACGGCCTGAACGCCATCCCCTACTCCCAGCTGAACGGCCATGCGGAAAAGCGCCTGCCCAGCAACGTGAGCTTCTGCTTCGAGGGCATCGAGGGCGAGTCCCTGCTGCTGCTCCTGGACGACAAGGGCGTCTGCGCATCCTCCGGCTCCGCCTGCACCAGCGGCTCCCTGGACCCCAGCCACGTGCTG
>JAUNCQ010000032.1 GCA_030526515.1 Coriobacteriia bacterium | reverse complement strand
GGGAATGGCGCGGGCTTGAATAATTCCCGCAGACACACTTTTTGTCCTATAACCCTATAACCCCCCAGATCAGGGCAACAAAAAAGCCCCGTTTCCGGGGCTTTCGATTTTAAGTGGTGCGGGTGAAAGGACTTGAACCTTCACGGGGTTGCCCCCATACGGACCTGAACCGTACGCGTCTGCCAATTCCGCCACACCCGCAAGTGCTTTGTTACTTTCGTAACGGGCAAGAAAGTACTATACGCTTGGTCCCCCATCTTGGCAAGAGAAATTTGAAACTTTTTTTCAAATTGGGCGAAAAAAAGTTTCGGGGCGCGGCTCCGGGGAAGGAAACCGCGCCCCGATCGGGTGCGTATGTGCGGCCTGCTGGCGGGGCTTTCGCCCAGGTGGTCAGCAGGTAGTGCGGCCAGTGGCGCGGCAAAACGGGGGCGCTAGCCCTGGGCCTTCTCCTCGTACTGGAGCATCTCGTCCACGGTGATGAACTTGTAGCCCTGCTCGATCAGCTCGGGGATTGCGCGACGCAGGCCCTCCACGGTCTGGGTGCGGTCGCCGCCGCCGTCGTGGCACAGGATCACCGCGCCGGGGTAGGAGCTCATCATGGCGTTGTAGATGGCGTCGGAGCCGGGCTGGCGCCAGTCCTCGGTGTCGATGTTCCAGCCGATCTCGGCCGTGACCAGATCCTTCAGGTTCAGCACCGTCTGCGCGTCAAGGTTGCCGCCGGGGCAGCGGATGACCGTGCTAGCATCCTGGCCCGTGACCGCGGAGATGGCGTCGTAGCCCTTCTGAATCTCCTGACGCTGCTCGTCGGCGCTCATGTACGTGATGTTCACGCCCTGGCCGGAGCCCGCGGCGTGGTCGAAGGTGTGGGTGCAGATCTGATGGCCCTCTTCCATGGCGCGCTTCACGTTGTCCACGCCGCCGGCCTGCTGCTCAATGTTTTCGCCCACCACGAAGAACGTGGCCTTGGCGCCGTTTTCCTTCAGCACGTCAAGGACGGCGCTGGTGTACTCCCACGGGCCGTCGTCGATAGTCAGAGCGATGACCTTTTCGCCCTTGGTGTCGGCATCGTACTGGCGGCAGATGACGTTTTCCGGCTCGGTGGTCACCTTGGTGGCCTTCTTGCCGGACACCTTGCCCACCATTTCCGTGGACACGCCGTCAACGCCCTTGCCCACGAACTTGTGGAGCGCGCCGGTGCCTTCGATGCGGGCCTCCCACGGAATGGGGGTGTCCACGCCGTCGTATTCCTCCATGATGTTGCCGCCGTCGGTGAACTCAAGAACGTCGCCGCTGCTCAGCTTGGTTTCCGGGTCCACGTCCTCCTGGTCGTTCAGCTTGCAGGTGAACGTGTTGCCCTTGCCTTCGGTGATCACGGAGTCGTCAATGGCCACGTAGTTGCCGGGCTTGACCTGCACGCCGCTTTCCTCGAAGGCCGCCTGAACGGTCTTGGCGCCTCCCACGTTGATCTCGGCTCCGTTGACGCTGACCTTGACCGGGGCGAAATGCATGAACGCGCCCACGCCGATTGCCACCACGGCCACTGCCGCCACGCCCATCAGGATCAGCTTCAGCTTGTTGACAGGCTGCTGCTGCGGGCGGTTGTTGGCGCTGTAGCGGGTGCGGTCCTGGTAGCGACGGGAGCCCTGGTTGCCGCGACGGGCAAAGTCCATGGTGTCGCGCTTGCCGTAGCTTTCCTGCTCGGGGGCCTGGCCGGCGGAACCGCGCCGGGATGCGCTGGAGTAGTTGCCGCGGGCGTAGGACGATGCCCGCTGGTCGCTGACCGGCAGGGCGTTGCGGCGGTTCGGGCTCACGTCGTGGGTGCGGGACGTGCGGTTCACGGACGGCCGGGAAGCCGGACGCGCGGAGCGCTGCCCGTAGGGGTCGCGGCCGGTGCCGTAGCCCTGGCGCGAGCGGGTGACCTGGGGGCTTGCGCCCAGGCCGCTGGGGGAAATCTCGTTTTCCACGTGATAGCGCGAGCTCTGCTGCCGCGCGTTGAAGCGCTCGGTGCGAGCGCGTTCGTAGTCGTGCTGGTTGCTCATGTTCGTTCGTTTCTGCTGCGTTGTTTAGTGCGTGTTCCTGGGACCGCGGAGCGACCCAATTACGGGCAGTATACACCAATGAACGGGTTATTCACCCAGGGCGAAAGCGCCGTCCGTGTGGTGTTTTTTTGCACGAACTTGCCAAGCAACGGGCGGTTTTGTAACAATTGCACCCTATGCATACCTATGGAGGTGCACATAAATATGACATTCCGTAAGGCGCGCAAGAACACCGAACCGAACCATGCGCCCGAAAATGAATATTCGCGCGAAGCGAAGCGCGACGAGTACTCCCAGACGCGCAAGAGCCGCGGCAGGAAGAAGATTCTGACCACGGCTGGCGTGATTGCCCTGATCCTGGTGCTGGTGTGCGCCGGCGCGGGCTTTGCCTTCGTCAGCTCCATCGGCGGCAAGCTGAACAAGGGCGTCAACGACGACCTGCTGTCCGCCCTGGCCGACACCGCCCGTCCGGAGGACCCCTTCTACATGCTCCTGCTGGGCGTGGACAAGTCCCAGTCCCGTGAGAAGTCGGACAAGTACGCCGGCGACTCCTTCCGCTCCGACTCCATGATCCTGACCCGCGTGGATCCCCAGGAGCGCAAGGTCACCATGGTTTCGCTGCATCGTGACACCATGATCGACATGGGCAAGAACGGCGTCCAGAAGCTGAACGCGGCCCACGCCATCGGCGGCCCGGCCTACACGGTCAAGGTCGTGTCCGAAATGGCCGGCGTGCCCATCAGCCACTATGCGGAAATCGACTTCGACGGCTTCAAGGCCGCGGTGGACGCCCTGGGCGGCGTCGAGGTAGACGTGCCCATGGCCATTGACGACAGTCACGTGGGCGGCCACGTGGACGCCGGCCTGCAGACCCTCAACGGCAAGCAGGCCCTGATGCTGTGCCGCAGTCGTCACGCCTACGACCAGTACGGCGACGGCGACCGCTACCGCGCGGCCAACCAGCGCCTGGTCCTGGGCGCCATTGCCAAGAAGCTGCTGAACTCGGACATCCCCACCATCACCAGCACCATTTCGGCTATTGCCGACTACGTGACCACGGACTACAGCGTTCCAGACGCCGTGGGCCTGGCCGTGTGCATGCGCGGCCTGGATCCCTCCAAGGACATCTACACCGCCATGGAGCCCACCACGTCGGAAATGATCGACGGCGTGTGGTACGAGCACCTGAACGAGGCTGAGTGGAAGACCATGATGGAGCGTGTGGACAAGGGCCTGCCTCCCACGGAGAACACGGTGGTGGACGAAACCGGCTCCGTCCTGGAGTCCAACGGTGACGGCTCCACGGCGGCCAAGTACGGTACGGGCGAAATCAAGCCCGGCGTCAACAAGGCTCCCGCTCAGAGCTCCAACCTGAACCATGACGGCCTGGTGGTCGTGAAGAACGGCTGCGGTCGCGATGGCGTTGCCGGTGCTGCCGGTGCGGAAATCGAGGCCCTGGGCTGGAAGGTGGAAACCGGCGCGGCCGACGACTACGAGTACAAGCGCACCCTGATCGTGTACGACGACCTGGAGCGCGCGGACGAAGCCGAGGAAATTGCCGCCACCATCGGCTGCGGCAGGGTCATCAAGAACGATGGCACGTATAATGTGGGTGGCGACCTGCTGGTCGTCATCGGCCCGGACTACCAGTAGACTGGGTTTTGCCGCAGGCCAATGACCTGGGGCAACGATTACGCTGCATCTGTTCAGGAGGTTTCGAATGGCTGAGTTGAGGACGAAAGAGGTCGACGACCTGCTGAAGGTGCTGGCGTCCCTGGACGACCAGGACGTGATCTTCAGCCTGCTGGAAGACCTGTTCACCATTCGTGAGATCCGCGAGACCTCCCAGCGCTTGTCCGTGGCCCGCATGCTGGCCGCAGGCAAGCCCTACACCGCCATCGAGGAGGCCACGGGCGCATCGGCCACCACCATCGCCCGCGTGTCCAAGTGCCTGGCCCATGGCGCCGGCGGCTACGCAGTTGCCTTCCAGGTGCTGGAGGCAGCCGACGAGTAGCGCCCGCGGAGGGCCTGTGCTCGGAAGGCCCGAGTACGGAAGGCCCGCAGAGGCGCGCGGCGTTTTCGCCCTGAAAATCAAACGCAATACGCAAGAAGGACGGCCCGAAAGCCGTCCTTCTTGCATTGAGTTCGTGGAAAGATCCAGGGTTTTGTGAGCCAGAGACCGGTCAGGGGAAATGGACCCCGGCTCGGTGCAAACTGATGTGCTGGTAAAACCTGATGTGCGAAGCGAATGTGTTTGACAAGGCCGTTATACCGTCTACCATCTAGGGGGTCAAGAGGTTTTTTGCAAAAAACCTAGAATCGGCTAGGTTTTTTCTGACCTGCGGGTTGTTCGGCTTTGCGCCGGGCAAGAAGCGCAGGCGAATACGGCACGGGGCGAAAGGGAAGCCCATGATCATCGGCGTGATTTCAGACACCCACGGCACCCTGCCGCTGAAGGCGGCGGCAGCCATGGCTGAGTGCGACCACATCATCCACGCGGGGGATATCTGCGACCCCGGCATCCTGCGGGAGCTGCGGGCCTACGGGCCCGTGACCGCGGTGCTGGGCAACAACGACTACGACGAGTACGGCCCCGACGTGCGTCGCTTCTGCAAGACGACCCTGGGCGGCCTGCGCTTCCTGGTGGCCCATTACCCGCAGGACGTGGAGATCGGTCCCTTCGGCAACCGCGCCGTGAGCCCGGGCGACCCCATCCCGCAGGTGTGCGTCCACGGCCACACCCATGTGCCCCGGATCCTGACGGGTCGCGACGCCCGTCCCGCCAACCTGCTGCTGTGCCCCGGCTCCGCCTCCCGGCCGCGGGGCGGCTTCCCCGCCAGCGTGGCTAAGATCGTGGTGGAGGACGGCCGCGTGACCGACGCCTGGGTGGAGTCCCTGCGTGACGGGACTATACTGATGCGCATGAACGACTAGATAGGAGCATCATGGAACGCAAGAATGCTTGGAAGACCTATTCCCCCGAGCAGCTGGAGGAGCTGAACCAGCTGGCGGCGGGCTACATCGATTTCATTTCCCAGAACAAGACGGAGCGCGAGTGCACGGACGCGGCCATCGCCCAGGCCAAGGCCGCGGGCTACGTGGACCTGAGTGAGCTGGTGGCCGCGGGCACGCCGGTGAAGCCGGGCGACAAGATTTTCGCCCACACCCATGGAAAGGCCCTGGTCATGGTGCATGTGGGCTCCGAGCCCATGGAGGCAGGCATGAACATTCTGGGCGCGCACATCGACTCCCCGCGCCTGGACCTGAAGCAGAACCCGCTGTACGAAAGCAACGGTCTGGCCCTGCTGGACACCCACTACTACGGCGGCATCAAGAAGTACCAGTGGGTCACCCTGCCCCTGGCGCTCCACGGCGTGGTGGCCAAGACCGACGGCACCGTGGTGAACGTGGTGGTGGGCGAAGACCCCGCTGACCCGGTCTTCTGCATCACGGACATCCTGCCCCACCTGGGCGCTGACCAGATGAAGCGCGATGCCGCCAAGATCGTGGAGGGCGAGGCCCTTGACGTGCTGGTGGGAAGTCAGCCCCTGGTGGTGGACGAAGACGAAGCCAAGGACGCCCCTGAGGGCTCGGTCCTGGCCGCCGCCAAGAAGGACCCGGTCCGCGCCATGGTCATGCAGCTGCTGGAGCAGAAGTACGGCATTGCGGAGGAGGATTTCCTGTCCGCAGAAATCGAGGTCGTTCCCGCCGGTCCCGCTCGTGAGCTGGGCTTCGACCGCAGCATGATCCTGGGCTATGGCCACGACGACCGCGTGTGCGCCTACCCCAGCCTGCTGGCTCAGCTGGCCCTGGACGCTCCGGCCCGCACCGCCGTGTGCGTGCTGGTGGACAAGGAGGAGATCGGCTCCGTGGGCGCATCCGGCATGGAGTCCCTGTTCTTCGAAAACGTGATCGCCGAGGTCATGGAGCTGGCGGGCGAGGGCGGCCTGCTGAAGCTGCGTCGCGCGCTGGCGGCCAGCCGCATGCTTTCGTCCGACGTGTCCGCCGGCCTGGATCCCAATTACGCCGGCGTGTTCGAGTCCAAGAACGCTGCGTTCCTGGGTCGTGGCCTGGTGTTCAACAAGTACACCGGCGCCCGCGGCAAGAGCGGCAGCAACGACGCGTCCGCTGAGTACATGGCCTTGGTCCGTCGCGTTATGGACGATGCCGGCGTGAACTTCCAGACCGCTGAGCTGGGCAAGGTGGACGCCGGCGGCGGCGGAACCATTGCGTTCATCCCGGCTCGCTACGACATGGACGTGATCGACTCCGGCGTGGCGGTGCTTTCCATGCACGCGCCGTGGGAGGTCATCAGCAAGGCCGACCTATACGAGGCCCGAAAGGGCTACGAGGCCTTCCTGCGCAACGCGTAGGGTCGACGCCGACGTTTCGGCACGCATATTCTCCTGATTAGTAGGGCGAAAGAGCTGCGGGTTCGCGGCTCTTTCGCCCTACTTTTATATAGGTACTCCTCTGGGAGTATGGTATACTCCCAGAGGAGTAGTCAAGGAGGTGTGCGATGCTGACGTTGTTTCATGGGTCGGACCAGGTGCTGCAGCAGCCGCGTTGTGATGCGGGGCGGCCGTACAACGACTTCGGACCTGGCCTGTACTGCACGGAATCGGAGGAGCTTGCCCGGGAGTGGGCTGCAGGCCGCGGGGCCGATGGCTTTGTGAACAGGTACTCGCTTGATGAGGCGGGGCTGACGGTTCTTGACTTGGGGAGCGGGGCGTTCTGTCCGCTCCATTGGCTCAGCGTGCTGCTGGCGAACCGGGTGTTTGACCTGCGGTCGCCTCTTGCCATGGAGGCGCGGGAGTATCTGCTGCGGGAGTTTCTGGTGGATGTGCGCGGCGTTGACCTGGTTCGAGGGCATCGCGCGGATGACAGCTACTTCGTGGTTGCCCAGGAGTTCCTCGAGGGAGGCATCTCCTATGGGCAGCTGAGGGACGCCCTTGCCCTGGGAAGGGAAGGGGAGCAGGTGGTGGTTCGTACGGAACGGGCCTTCGAGCGCCTTCGGTTCGCCGGCGCAGCTCCCGCCCCCATGGCGGAATGGCTTGCTCGACGGACGGTGCGGGATGTTCGTCTTCGGAAGGAGCTTCTTGGTGCGGGGCAGCAGCCTCACCAGGAGGGGGAGCTGTTCATAGGGACCATCATCGATCAGGAAGTGAGGCCGGGCGATGAGCGCATACGATGAGGCCTATGTGGACCATGCCCGCACGGTGATGGGGTCCATGTTGCAGACGGCGGTGCGGGAGCTGGGGGTGCCCTTGGTGGACTTCTATGCCATGTTCCTGGCGTCCCCGGTATGCGTTGAGTTCGAGCGGGGCAATCCGGCCGTGGTCGCCGGACGGTCCGGTGCGGAATTGGCGCTGCAGATCGTACAGGATGCGGGACACCAGGACGTGGTGCGCTTCGCCCTGGCTTCGGGGCGCTTGGGACGGGTCACGCCGACGGCGGAGTACTGGGCGGGCTGGGCCCTTGCCTACTACCAGTGGGCAAGTGAGCTGTCTTTCGCCCGTATTGAGGCGGCGGTTGCCATTGGCGAGGTGGCGGCCATGTACGACGGCTATCACGAGGGAGGGCTGCTTGCCTTCTGCGAGGAGATGGATCGTCGCTATGCGCTGGCCATGCCCCAAAGTCGCCTGAAGGCGCTGCGGATTCTGGCAGGCATTAGCCAAAACGACCTGTCGCTCATATCGGGGGTTCCGGTGCGCTCTATCCAGCAGTACGAGCAGCGTCAGAAGAACATCAACAAGGCGGGTCTTCAGACCGCTTGCGCCCTGGCTCGGGCCTTGGGGTGCAGGCCGGAGGACCTGCTCGAGCACGTGCCCTCCAGCCAGTACGCCTATGCGGTGGTGGAGCTGTAGCCGTGCAGGGAGGCTGTCCGAAGATTCGCGCGATTCTTCCGTCGTTTTGGAGTGCCATTCAGGCGGGTCAAGCGTATAATCTTCTAAATTATCCTACTGCGCCCAAATGGGCGTTGAGGGGAAAAGAGAGTTAGCCGCCTTAGTGGGAAAGGGAGATCTTCATGGCGTTTTATTACGAAGAACCATCGCGCACGTTTAACGAGTACCTGCTTGTTCCGGGCCATACGCCCGCATCGTGCATTCCGGCTAAGGTGAGCCTGAAGACCCCGCTGGTCAAGTATCGCAAGGGTGAAGAGGAATGCCCGCTGTCCCTGAACGTGCCCATGGTCTCCGCAATCATGGCCGCTGTCTCCGACGACAAGATGGCTGTTGCCCTGGCTACCGAGGGCGGCATCTCCTTCATCTACGGCAACCAGACCATCGAGCAGGAAGCTGCCATGGTCGCTCGCGTGAAGGCCTACAAGGCCGGCTTCGTCGAGTCCGCTGCAAACCTGCGCCCGGATATGACCCTGGAGGACGTCCTGGCTCTGAAGGAGGAGCATGGCTTCTCCACCATGCCCGTGACCGAGGACGGCACGGCTCATGGCAAGCTGCTGGGCATTGTCACCAGCCGTGACTATCGCGTTTCCCGCATGGACGGCACCGAGAAGGTCGCTGACTTCATGACCCCGCGCGAGAAGCTGATCGTGGCTGACGCCGATACCACCCTGAAGGTCGCCAACGACATCATCTGGGACAACAAGCTGAACGCCCTGCCCATCGTGGACAAGGACGACAACCTGATGTACATGGTGTTCCGCAAGGACTATGACTCCCACAAGTCCAACCCCAACGAGCTGCTGGACGCCGAGAAGCGCTACGTGGTGGGTGCGGGCATCAACTCCCGCGACTATGCCGAGCGCGTTCCCGCTCTGGTGGAGGCTGGCGCCGACGTGCTGTGCATCGACAGCTCCGAGGGCTTCAGCGACTGGCAGAAGATGACCATCGAGTGGGTCCGCGAGCACTATGGCGACACCGTCAAGATCGGTGCCGGCAACGTGGTCGACGAGGAGGGCTTCCGCTTCCTGGCCGAGGCTGGCGCTGACTTCATCAAGATCGGTATCGGCGGCGGTTCCATCTGCATCACCCGTGAGACCAAGGGCATCGGCCGTGGCCAGGCCACCGCTACCATCGAGGTTGCCAAGGCTCGCGACAAGTACTTCGAGGAGACCGGCATCTACGTGCCCATCTGCTCCGACGGCGGCATCGTGTACGACCATCACATCTCCCTGGCCCTGGCCATGGGCGCTGACTTCGTCATGCTGGGCCGTTACTTCGCCCGCTTCGACGAGAGCCCGTCCAACAAGGTCATGATCAACGGCACCTACATGAAGGAATACTGGGGCGAAGGCTCCGCTCGTGCCCGCAACTGGGGTCGCTACGACCTGGGCGGCAAGAAGAACCTGTCCTTCGTCGAGGGCGTTGACTCCTACGTGCCGTATGCCGGCAGCCTGAAGGACAACATGGCCGTGACCCTGCTGAAGATCAAGTCCACCATGTGCAACTGCGGTGCTCTGACCATTCCGGAGTTCCAGGACAAGGCAAAGCTGACCGTGATCAGCTCCACCTCCATCGTCGAGGGCGGCGCACACGACGTCATGCTGCGTGACTCCTCCACCCGTACCTCCATGGCATAAGCCACGGGTTCATACCGGTGATTCAGGGACGACCTTCGGGTCGTCCCTTTTTATTTCGCCCGAAAGAAAAAAGGACGGACTGGCCCTGGAACGTAAAAAGGCCCCCGCGATCTTGCGGGGGCCAGATGCAGACGACGGGGAGTCGAGGAGGCTACTGGGTGGGTTCGTCCACGGCCTTGGTGATGATGGTGCGCAGCTCCTCGATGTTGTAGCCGGACTCGGAGGAGGTTGCCAGGAGCTCGATGTCCTTGGGCAGCTTCAGCTGCTTGCGGATGGCTGCGATCTGCTTGTTCATCTGCTGGCGGGACAGCTTGTCGGCCTTGGTGAGCACCACCATGAAGGGAATGCCAGCCTCGTACAGGAAGCTGATCATCTGCACGTCAAGCTTGGTGGCCTCGTGGCGGATGTCCACCAGGCACACGGCCAGGGCAAAGGCGCGGGTCTGGTTGAAGTAGCCTTCGATCAGCTCGGACCAACGGCTCTTCTCTGCCTTGCTGACCTGAGCGTAGCCGTAGCCGGGCAGGTCGACGAAGTCGGCGCCGTCCACGTCGTAGAAGTTGATGGTGGCCGTCTTGCCGGGCTTGCTGGAGACCTTGGCCAGGTCCTTGCGGAACATGAGCTTGTTCAGCAGCGAGCTCTTGCCCACGTTGGAGCGTCCGCAGAAGGAAACCTCGGGACCCGTGGATGCAGGCAGCTGCTTGGAGGTGCCGTAAGCCGCGGTAAAGGACGCCTTGTGGAAATTCATGGTTACTCGCTTTCTTCTTGAACCGTTCAAACCCATATGGTACCAAATCGGAGCCTGGGGCTTATAATGTTGGGTTATCTAAACGCAAAATGCCAGCTTATGCAAAAGGAGCTGTAATGAAAGCATACAATCCGCATGAAATCGAACCGCGTTGGCAGAAGACGTGGGAAGAGCAGGGCATCAACAAGGTGGCTGACGACGGCACCAAGCCGAAGAAGTACATCCTGGAGATGTTCCCGTATCCGTCCGGCGACATGCACATGGGTCACGCCCGCAACTACACCATCGGCGACGTGATTGCCCGCTACTATCGCATGAACGGCAACGACGTGCTGCACCCCATGGGCTGGGACGCCTTCGGTCTTCCGGCCGAAAACGCTGCCATCAAGCGCAAGAGCCACCCTGCCAAGTGGACCTATGAGAACATCGAGACCCAGCGCAAGAGCTTCAAGCGCATGGGCTACTCCTATGACTGGGACCGCTCCGTGGTTGCCTGCGACCCCGAGTACTATCGCTGGGGCCAGTGGATCTTCCTGAAGTTCTGGGAGAAGGGCCTGGTGGAGCGCCGCAACAACCCGGTGAACTGGTGCCCGGACTGCAAGACCGTTCTGGCCAACGAGCAGGTCGTCGAGGGCAAGTGCTGGCGCTGCGACTCTGAGGTGGAGAAGCGCCCGCTGACCCAGTGGTACCTGAAGATCACCGACTACGCCCAGGAGCTCCTGGACGACCTGGACCAGCTGAACGGCTGGCCTGAGCGCGTCAAGCAGCAGCAGGCCAACTGGATCGGCCGCTCCGAGGGCGCCGAGGTCACCTTCACCCTGTGCGACGCTGACGGCAACGTGCCGGAGAACCCCACCGAGGACGAGCTCCTGACCGTGTTCACCACTCGCGCCGACACGCTGTTCGGCTGCAGTTTCTTCCTGCTGGCTCCCGAGTCCACCATCCTGAAGGACCTGGTGGCAGGCACCGAGTACGAGGCCGCCGTCATGAAGGTCGTGGAGGACGCCAAGAAGATCACCGCCGTCGAGCGTGCCCAGGGCACCAAGGAAAAGCACGGCGCCTTCACCGGCCGCTACGTGGTGAACCCCATCAACGGCGAAAAGGTCCCCGTCTGGGTGGCTGACTACATCGTGGCCGACTACGGCACCGGTGCGGTCATGGCTGTTCCCTGCGGCGACCAGCGTGACTTCGAGTTCGCCAAGAAGTACGACCTGCCCATCATTCCCATCATCGTCACCGAGGACGATCCGCTGTACCCGCAGCTCAAGGACGAGCGGGGTCGCGTGGTCACCAGCGTCGACTGGGAAGAGGCCATGGCTGCCGAAGGCATCCTGGTTCAGTCCGGCAAGTTCACCGGCATGGTGGGCGGCAAGCATTCTGAGGGCGAAGAGGCCGTCGTCGCCGAGCTGGAGGCCATGGGACGTGGTCATCGCAAGGTCGAGTTCCGCCTGCGTGACTGGCTGATCAGCCGCCAGCGCTACTGGGGCAACCCCATCCCGGCCATCCACTGCCCCGAGTGCGGCGTGGTGCCGGTGCCGGAGGAGGACCTGCCGGTCCGTCTGCCGGAGGACATCGACCTGGCAGCGGGCGAAACCCTGGCCACCCACGAGGAGTTCGTGAAGTGCACCTGCCCGAAGTGCGGCGCCGCAGCAAAGCGCGAAACCGACACTATGGACACCTTCACCTGCTCCAGCTGGTACTACATGCGCTATACCGACGCCCATAACGACCAGGCTCCCTTCAACCCAGACACCTGCAACGCTTGGATGCCGGTTGACCAGTACATCGGCGGCATCGAACATGCCATCCTGCACCTGCTGTACAGCCGCTTCTTCACCAAGGTCCTGCGTGACCTGGGCATGCTGAACTTCGACGAGCCCTTCACCAACCTGCTGTGCCAGGGCATGGTGCTCGACGGCAACGGCGACGTCATGTCCAAGTCCAAGGGCAACGTGGTTTCCCCGGAGGAAATGATCGCCAACTACGGCGCCGACGCCTGCCGTGCCTACATCCTGTTCATGGCTCCGCCCGACAAGGAGCTGCTGTGGAACGAGGACGGCCTGGCCGGCATGTACAAGTTCCTGAACCGTGCTTGGCGCATCGTCAACGACCTCATGGGCAAGGGCGGCGAAGACGCCCTGTTCCAGAAGGCCGGCACCGTGGACGAGCTGCATGAGGCCTTCAAGGTCCTGAGTCGCGAGCGCCATCGCGTGGTGGGCAAGGTCACCGACGATTTCGCCCGCAACAACTTCAACACCGCCATCAGCGCCATCATGGAGCTGTGCAACTCCGCGGTGGACTACCTGCGCATTGCCGACCCGGAGCAGCGCGCCGCCTGTGACCATGCCGCTCCCTTCGAGGCCGAGATCGCTCTGACCATCGTGAAGCTGCTGGCTCCCATCTGCCCGCACTGGGCTGAGGAGCTCTACACCACGGTGCTGGAGGGCGAAGGCTCCATCCATCTGCAGCCCTGGCCCGAGTGGGATCCGGAGCAGGCAAAGGCCGACGAGGTCGAGCTGGCCGTCCAGATCTGCGGCAAGGTCAAGGCCAAGATCATGGTGGCCGCCGACGCCGGCAACGACGACATCCAGGCTGCCGGCCTGGCTGCCGTGGAAAGCCTGCTGGAGGGCAAGGACGTGAAGAAGGTCATCGTCGTGCCTGGTCGCCTGGTCAACATCGTGGCCAAGTAGCGTCAAACGCGCTCAATTATTTGAATGTATGGAGGAGCGGTCTTCGGGCCGCTCCTCTTCTGTTCTAGGGCGAAAGTGCCTCTGACCTGTGGATTAGCGAACGAAAACCGTGGATTTCGTCATATAAAAGAACATCAATATATTGGCATACGGACCATAGTGGATAGCGTCTACTAGATTTAGCGCTAATATTAGTTGTGGAAATGTGACTGGCTGTAGCCTAGTAATTGCAACAGTCCGTTATTGCACTTTGCCATTGCATTTGCAGCCAGTCCGGTTAGAGAGAGGGACCCCTTTTTCAGGCCGAGGTCCACAGTCAAGGAAGGAAGACTAAATGAGGTATAAGGCTATGGTCCGTAAGCTCATTGCTGCTGGTTGCGCAGCTGCAATGGCAGCTTCTACCTGCGGCGTGGGCGCTGCCTATGCATGGCAGACCCAGTCCTACGACATCCCCACTCAGGAGACCCCCCTCGTCAACGCTGATGGCGCTCGTTACGCCACCGCAGTTGGCCAGCATGGCTCTGCCGTCGTGGGCGAGTACGCAGGTCTGAGCGAGCAGGTCAACGAGATCTACGCTACCCCGGGCAATGGCGTTTCCACGTCCAACTACATGTACAACCCGTACTTCGGCATCTTTGGCTCCTCTGCCAATGAGAATCCGGACCCCTACACTGCAAACCTGTTCTACAACTGGTACGTGCAGGCAAACAACATGACCGACGGCGCTGCTCAGCTGCAGAAGTCCGACAACGCCATGGTCAACTTCCTGTTCGCCTCCTCCAAGGGTTCCTCCATTGCCAAGGACACCTCTGACTCCGGCACGGGCACCTGCATCACCCTGGCTGGCCGTCCCGACGTCCTGACTCTGCACTCCACGGGCCTGGGCGCCTTTGACGCTCAGATCAAGGCCATCAACGACGAGTCCCCCAGCTCTCAGTACTACAAGGCTGAGTCCGACACCTACGTGGGCGACAAGAACTACAAGCCCCTGGAGGTCACCTACGCCGAGGACAACTGCGGCACCCAGATCGACAACATGTGGGGCCACGCAAAGGCTGCTGCTCAGGTCGAGGCTGACGCCAAGGCTGCTGGCAAGAAGGTCGTGACTCGTTACGGCGACTCCCTGGAGACCGCTCAGAAGTACGAGCTGTACACCAAGGGCTCTGTCCTGTACACCCTGTCCAAGATCGCTGACGGCACCATCCAGAAGAAGACCGTCGCCTACGTCAAGGGCATCAACGGCAATACCGTGACTCTGTACTCCGAGCCCGATCCGGCAATCAGCCGCGAGATGGCACATCACATCGAGTGCACCGTTGCTACCGCCAACAACCTTGCAAACGTTCTGCATCCCGAGCTGGAGCGTCAGAACAAGATGCAGGAAGTCACCTGCACCGTGGCTGACCTGGCCAAGGCCGACGTCATCCTGCTGGCTGACCCGGACAACATGGCTTACAACTTCAGCCCCATGAAGGACGGCAAGATGGTGAAGCCGACCTGGACCAAGCACAGCTCCCCTTCCGCCGAGGACAACTACGGCAAGGAAGGCACCCGTGACGACGGTGCTGGTCACTTCAAGAACCAGTTCTATGGCCCGCAGGCTGCCACCAACACCATGGTCTCCACCATCAAGGAAGCCCTGCTCGACCTGGGCACCCCGGAGGCAAAGGCCCTGGCCAAGAAGAACATCATGTCCTGCGTGCAGGAAGGCTCCTCTTCCTCTGACGGCGGTTCCATCGAGGCCATGTCTCAGTACGGCATCATCAACGCCTTCATCTATCCTGAGATCGCCAGCGGCGTGAACCAGTACGGTTGGTACCTGGACAACATCGCTCACATCAAGACCAGCAAGGTCGCCAAGATGGTTCGTATCCTGAGCCATGACATGTCCCTGGCTGACGGCGCAAGCCTGGCTGACGTCAACGACTACGATGCAGCTACCTCCGACGCCATCACCGCCACCTATGAGGACGGCATGCGCTACTACCTGGCCAACAAGTCCAAGATCGACAACCTGTATCCGTGGCTGACCCCGACGGACAACATGGCAATGCCGGCTGCCAAGGCCCAGACCATTTCCGTGAAGACCACCGTTGGCAAGACCTACGGCGACAAGTCCTTCAACCTGGGCGCCAAGGCTCAGACCAAGCTGACCTACAAGTCCAGCAACACCAAGGTCGCTACCGTTTCCTCTGAGGGCGTTGTGACCATCAAGGGCGCTGGCACTGCCAAGATCACCGTGTCTGCCGCTGGCAACGCCGCTTGGAAGGCTGCTTCCAAGACCGTGACCGTCAAGGTCGCCAAGAAGGCCCAGACCCTGACTGTGTCCACCGCCAAGAAGACTGCTGCCAAGGGCAAGTACACCACCGCCATTGCCGTCAAGGGCGCTAAGGGCACCAAGTCCTTCAAGAAGGTCTCCGGCTCCAAGTTCCTGACCGTGACCACCACCGGCAAGGTCAAGGTTTCCGCCAAGGCCAAGAAGGGCGCTACCTACTCCGTCAAGGTGAAGGTCACCGCTAAGGAGACCGCAAACTACAAGGCTGCCGCCAAGACCGCTACCGTGAAGGTCAAGGTCAAGTAGTTCGCGCCTTGAGCGTTTCGTGAGCAAGTCGGGAGAGCGTCTGCTCCCGGAAGGCTGACGTTCATATGACCGAAGGGGTCGGGCGATACCGCTCGGCCCCTTCTGCGCAATCTGCTAGTAGCTGCTAATAGCAATTGCTAGCAAAGACCTGTTAGTATCAGGACGAAACATACGGCGCGCCTTGCCGCCTGCTTCTTCCAGCTCGGGAAGCACCAGGCGGCAGTGCACGCAATGCACAAGGGCGGGACAAGGGGTCCCGTCAGGACTTTTGCGGATGGGAGAGCCATGAACAAGGGTTTGGTACAGAGGAGCACGGCTTGGACCGCGCTGATCTTTGCAGCGCTGGTTGCCTTGCTGACGGTTGCGTTCCCGACGGCCGCTCATGCGGTTTCGCAGGATTGGAACGAGGCCGGCACCTGCGAATGGAAGGTCGACGGCTCTGCGCTGACCGTGCGTCCGCTGGACGATGGCCAGGGTGGCGAACTTCCCGTTCTGACCAAGGCCGCCGATGCCCCCTGGGCCGGCGTCAAGTCCTCCATCAAGTCCGTTACGGTGAAGCCCGGCGTAACCGCCGTGAACGGCGCCTACCTGTTCGCCGGCCTGCCCAACCTGACCAAGCTGGACCTTGCGGGCCTGGACACGTCCGCGGCCAAGGATTTCGGCCACATGTTCGACGGCTGCACCAGCCTGTACAAGGTTGACCTGACCGGTCTGAGCTTCCAGTCCGCTACCACGCTCACCTATATGTTCAACCAGTGCGAAGCCCTGCAGACCGTGGACTTCTCCAACGTGAACGCTCCCGCGCTGACCGACCTGTCCTACCTGTTCAACAAGTGCTATGCCCTGCAGACCGCTAAGTTCACGGGCATCAAGACCGGCACCCTGACCACCCTGGAGGGCCTGTTCGCCTACTGCAAGAACATGCCTGCGGCGGATCTTTCGCCCTTTGATACTTCCAAGGTCACCAACTTCGGAAACCTGTTCGCAGGATGCACCGCTCTGCGCAAGCTGGACACCACGGTCATCCGCACGGACCGCGCCACCAACATGCGCCAGATGTTCCATCAGTGCGCCAGCCTGCCGTCCGTGAACGTTTCCGGCTGGAACACCTCCAGGGTGACGTCCATGGAAAACATGTTCTCTGAGTGCATGTCCCTGAAGACCGTCAACTTCAGCACGTGGAACCTGCAATCCCTGAAGAGCGCCAAGATGATGTTCGAGGGCGACAGCCACCTGCAGAAGATCGACCTGACCGCCTTCCGCACCGCCAAGAACCTGACCGACGTGTACGCCATGTTCAACCTGTGCGTGAACCTGCAGTCCATCAACCTGCGCTGCATGGACCTGTCCAAGGTCGAGTCCCTGGCCCACTTCCTGGAAAACTGCAAGAGCCTGAAGACCGTCAGCTTCCGCGGCATGGATATTTCGTCCGCGGTCAACGCTGAAAGCGTGTTCGGCCAGTGCTCCAACCTGACCAGCGTGGACTTCAGCGGCGTGAAGCTGAGCAACTGCACCACCTTCAACGAGATGTTCATAAGCTGCAACAAGCTGAAGACCGTCAAGTTCAACAACGTGAACGCTCCCAAGATCTTCCGCATCAGCGCCATGTTCGGCGGCTGCACCGCTCTGCAGTCCCTAGATCTGACGGGCACCGTGTTCGGCACCATCACCATGGGCGAAAACGCCTTCAAGGACTGCGCCAGCCTGAAGAGCCTGGACCTGTCCGGCATCACTTCTGCAAGCAAGCGCTTCCGCACCTGCTTCTACGGCGCCTATGCTGACTCCTATAAGCCCATGCAGGGCTACGCTGATGAGGGCCCGAAGGCTCACCCGAGCCTGTCCAAGGTGGTCTTCTCCAAGCTGTCCACCCGCAAGTTCACCGGCAGCTACATCACCCCGAAGCTGACCCTGTCCGTCCATAGCGACTACGACGCCGCCAACTACGTGTGGGGCGACAAGATCGGCAAGCAGCTGGTGCTGGGCCGCGACTACACCATTTCCTACTCCAACAACAAGAAGGTGGGCACCGCCAAGGTGACCGTCAAGGGCAAGGGCATCTTCAAGGGTACCGTGACCAAGACCTTCAAGATCGTGGCGCGCTAGCATGAGGAAGCGCGTGTTCAACCTGCGGACCGGCATGGCGGTCCTGGTAGCAACCTGCCTGGCGGCCTTTGCCCTGACGGGCTGCGACGGTACCAAGGGGACGGCGGCCACCATCATGGGGGAGGAAATCTCCGAGGAGGCCGTAACCGAATACATCCAGACCTACCGGACCGGCGTCCAGTGCGCCGACGATGCCGCCTGGGCGGATTACCTTGCCCAGAAGCAGCTGACCCCGGAGGACCTGCGCAACACCACCATCTACGAGCTGGCCGCTCCCGTGGTGGTGAAGAAGAAGGCCGAGGAGCTGGGACTCACCGTCCAGGAGGACGAAGTCGATCGTCAGATCGAGGCCATGAAGGCGTCTCTGGTGGTCGAGGACGACGAGTCCTGGCAAAACGAGCTGAAGCGCTACGGCACTTCCGAGGAGAAGCTGCGGGAAAACTACGCCAACAAGAACCTGCAGTCCCAGGTCTACGACAAGCTGGTCGAGGGCATGGAGGCCACCGACAAGGACATGACCAACTACATGCAGGACTTCCTGGTGGGCACCACCGCCAAGAAGATCGAGTGCCTGTACAGCGACGGCTACACCTACGCCCAGGACCTGCTGGACACCATCGAGGCCGGCAGCACCCCTGCCGCTGGCTGGGAGGCTGCTAAGAAGAAGGCGGACGAAAAGAACTCCTTCCTGGCCAAGCTGGGCTGGGACCTGAATGCCGAGCTGACCCAGAACATGGTGGGAGAAATAGCCAAGCTGGAGAAGGGCCAGGCCAGCACCAGCCTGCTTTCCGAGGCAGGCACCTACTACCTGTTCTACGTGGTGGACACCTACACCTTCCCGGAGAAGGCCCCCAAGCCTTCGTCCCTGGACAAGGACCTGAAGAAGGCCGTGGGTGACCTGGCCGTGGTGAACCTGACCTCCTCTGCGGGCGGCGTGTGGCTGCAGCAGCAGATCCAGGAAAACATAACCATCAATCCCATGCCGAAGGGCCTGCCCTACGACGTGGAGGTGCCTGCTGCGTCCAAGGAGGACCAGAAGCAGGACGAAGCGAAGGATGAGGAGAAGAAGTAGCCCCCTTGCTGAACCCGAAGAAGCTGCATACCCGCCTGAACCAGGCCGCCAAGCGTGCGGTCCGGGTCGGCGCATGCTTCTTCCTGGTCGCGAGCGGGGCTTTCGCCCTGAGCGGATGCCGAGACTCCCAGGCCATCAAGAACATCGAGTATGACCAGAATTCGGAGAAGGTCGACACCGAAAGCGGCAAGACCTACACGATCCCGGACCAGAACGGCCGCCTGACCGACCAGGACACCGGCCTGTATGAGGTAGGTAAGGGCGAAAACGGCGAGGCGCTGAGGGCGAACGTGGTGTACGCGTCCAAGGACGCGGAGACCGAGCTGCCGACCAATCGCTTCGTGTACGACCCGCTGAGCAACAACGACTCCGAGGCCACCGAGGGCGTGCGCGTGGAGCCCCAGTCCGATCCGGAGCCGGAAGACCAGCCCGAACCGGACCAGCGTCCCCAGCAGAACAATTCTCCGCAGAACAACACCAACCAGAAGCCCCAGGACAGCGGGGAGTCCGACGCGGGTGATGCCGACGACAAGGACGACAAGAAGGACTCCGGCAAGAAGAAGCCCAACAAGAAGGACGAGGCTCCCAAGGACGACCCCAAGGACAAGGACGAGCTTCCCAAGACCTATGACGCCACCGGCGCCGATGACCCGGACCTGCCGGAGGTGGCTACCGTTGCCGCCTACGGTCAGATGGCCGTGATCGTGCAGATGCTGGGCGGCCAGGAGAACACCACGCCTCTGGCGGTGACCGACAGCGACCTGGGTGGCAACGCATCGTTCAAGAAGGTCTTCCAGGACGAAGGCATTGGCGACGTCAAGACCAACGGCTGGAAGTTGAGCAAGGGCCGCTACGTCATCGACGTGGACGAGGTCATTGCCGCCAAGCCCGAGGCCGTGCTGGTGTACAGCGAAGACGAGCTCACCAAGAAGCAGCGGATTGCCCTGGGCAAGGCCGACGTGAAGATCGTCACGCTGCCGCGGCTTGAGTCCGCAACGGGCATCGTCCGTGCGGTGGAGTACGTGGGCCGCATGCTCAACCACGTCACCGACGACGAGTCCCAGGAGCGGGCCAAGGACTACTCCGACTACCACAAAAATTTGATGACCGAGCTGCAGGCCGGCAGGGGATACGCTTCCTACCTGGACGTTTGCTACGATGCCCTGCTCAAGCCGAAGCCCCGTCGCTATGACGCCAATCGCTTCACGCTGCTCATCGACCAGTGGGATTACAAGGCTACCTATAGCTATCGCAACGCGGTTTCCGATGCAGGGGCCGGCGTGGGTGCGTCCACGTCTGGCTATCGCACCAGCCCGGTGTCCTACTACATGGGCAACGCCGGCGTGGTGAACAACGCCGCTGCCATTGCCAAGACCAGCAAGTCCCTGGATGGTCTGCTGACCCCGGCGTGGCAGTTCAGCACCAGGCAGCTTGACCCGGACAAGGTGAAGTGGAGCAGCGATTTTTCGTCCAAGGACAAGTTCGAGTCCTGGAACAACTTCGCCAACGCCACGCTGACCTGCGTCGATTCCAATAAGAACAACCTGCCCCAGAATGCCCTGGGCACGGAAAAGTATCCCTACGTGATCGTTGCCGACCAGAAGATGCGCACCAAGTTCCTGGCCAGCGCCCAGAGCTCCAAGGGCCTGTACCACGGCTACGGCACCATCTCCGAGGGCGATGGCAACAGCACCGCCCATGGCACCATGGCCGGCAGCGAGGCCGTCTACGCTGCCATCGATGAGTCCGTTGATCTGAACCAGGCCGTGTTGGTGAATCCCCATGGCCTGTTCGCCGACTGGACCAAGGGCAGCGTGGAGTCCTGCCTGGAGGGCGTGTGGATCACTGACAACCCGGCCTTCGACTGCCAATGGAGCGGTTCGGTTCGGGACGAAATCAAGGACTTCTACCAGCGGTTCTACCGCTATGACCTGAGCGGGTCCGAGCTCGACCAGATTCTGAAGGGGGCGCAGGGCTAATGGCAAAGCTTAACCCCGCGCAGCTGCGGAAGGTCGACCAGCAGAAGCAGACCCGCGTCACCGTGGAGGGCGCAAGCGCTGCCGCGCTGGAGGAGCAGGAGAAGAAGCGCCAGGGCATGATCGGCCGCCGTTGGGTGGCAGGCCTGGCCGTGTTCTCCCTGGCGGTGCTCTGTTTCGCCTTCATATTCCCCGAAGGCCTGATGCGCGAATCCAATACGGTCACGGACTTCAACGCGTTCACCGAGCGCGTCATGGCCAACATATCCAACGTGGTGGGCGCCATTGCCAACACCCATACCAGCGGCAACTATGCCCTGATCATGAGCCGATACCTGGCGGCCTTCGTCACCGGCGCGGTGCTGGGCACCTGCGGCGCCGTGTACCAGGGCGCCTTCCGCAACCCGCTGGCGTCCCCGTCCACCCTGGGCGTGGTCAGCGGCTGCCTGCTGGGCTCCGTCATCTTCTACCTGTTCCTGTTCGAGGGCTGGATCCAGGCGTCCTTGACCTCGGTGTCGTTCATCACCGACGCCCTGGAGGACCTGAACTTCCTGGAGTACATCTGGGTGGTCTACGGTCGCTCCATCTGCGCGGTCCTGGGCGGCTTTGCCGTGGTGGGCACCGCCCTGATGGTTTCCCGCGCACTGGGCGGCGGCGCCCTGGGAAGCATCGTGCTGGTGGTCATCGGCCAGGTGTTCACCCTGGTGGCGGATTCGGTCATCGACACCGTCCGCTACTACCTGGAAGCTACGGGCGAAATCACCCGCGCCACGCTGGTGCAGCTGGCGGAGGCGTCGCCCTTCAGCGTGATCATGGGATTTGCCGACCTGTTCATGGTCTGCATTCCGCTGTTCGCGGGCCTGATCGTGCTGCTGGCGCTGCGTAACCGCATGGACGTGCTCAGCTTCACGGACGAAGAGGCCCGTACCCTGGGCGTTGACGTGGGCCGCTTCCGCACGGTAGTGGTCCTGCTGTGCACCGCCGTGACCGGCATCACCGTGGGCTTCTGCGGCCCCATTGGCTTCGTGGGCTTCGTGGCCCCGCACATCGCCCGCCGCCTGGTGGGCTCCAGCTTCCGCTACCTGCTGCCGGCGTCCCTGTTCACGGGCGCCATCTTCCTGGTGGTGGCCCTGTGCGTGGTCAACCAGCTGGACATTGCCGGCGGTCAGGGCGTGAACCTGGTCACCACCAGCCTGGGCTGCGTGGTGTTCCTGCTGATCGCCTTCCGGAACCGAGGAGGCGCCCGTGCTTGGCATTAAGAGCAAGAGCGCCCCGAAGCTCAAGGACTTCAAGCTGCCGGACTACCTGCTGGACGATGCCTTTGCCCTGCGGCGAAACATGGCCAACAGCAGCATTCCGAAGAGCCAGTCCGACGCCCACTACCATGCGGACCGAAGGATCCTCCGCCTGAAGACCCTGATCGTGGGCCTGGCGGTGGTTCTGCTTGCCCTGTACTCCCTGTGCATGAGCTTCGACGGCGCCGGCGTGGGCAACGTGCGCTTCTATGCGCCGTGGGATGCCATCCATTCCCTGGTGACCTGGGCGGCGGCCAGCGTGTCCCGCGCCCTGGGCCTGGGCTGGTTCCCCGATGTGGACATGATCGAGCTGGCGCCCCTGTATCCGCAGGTGGTGCCCCGCGCCGGCATGACCCTTGCCACGCTGCTGTGCGGCGGCCTGCTGGCCTGCGCCGGCATGCTGTACCAGGTGGTCTTCCGCAACCCCATTGCGTCCCCGTCCCTGCTGGGCGTGACCAACGGCGTGAAGGTGGGCCTGCTGATGGTGTTCATGGACTTCGGCCTGCAGGCCCAGAACATGCTGGCCGAGCGCTTCATCTACGCGTACACCGCCGGCATTGTCACCCTGGTGGCGGTGTTCGTCCTGAGCAAGCTCATCACCAAGCGCAAGTCCAGCATCAGCGTCTTCGACATGCTGGTCATTGGCACCATTGCCTCCGCGTTCCTGAGCGCGGTGTCCAAATACATGCTGAGCATCCTGTCCACGGTGGACATGTGGATCCTGTTCTTCGAGTACCAGGAGGCCCTGACCATCTACATGCAGCCCCTGACCTACGCGGTGCTGGCGGCTTCCGTGATCGTGTCTTTCGTCCCCGTGTTCCTGATGCGCTTCCACCTGAACCTGCTTTCCTTCGGCGATGGCGAAGCCCGCGTCATGGGCGCCAACCCCCGCCTGCTGCGGGTCCTGTCCATTGCGGCGGGCTCCCTCATGATCCTGACGGCCCAGGTGTTCGTGGGCCCAGCGTCGTCGTTCGCCCTGGTCATACCGTTCCTGGCCCGCGGCTTCTTCGGCAGCGAGTTCCGCCAGCAGCTGCTGGGCAACGCGCTGCTGGGCATGGCAATCCTGCTGGTCTGCCGCAACCTGTGCATCCTGATCCCGTTCGCGGGCATCGGCATTCCCATTGGCACCCTGGCCGGCGTGGTCACGCTGCCGGTGTTCATCTGGGCCACCCTGTTCTCCAAGAAGGCGTGGTCGTAATGGCGGGCATGGACAAGATTCGGGAGCGCTTCGGCGCGCTGCGGGACGGTGCGGGCCAGTTGGCCCAGGACCTGCGCAGCCGTGCTGATCAGCAGGGCGAAAAAGAGCGTGACTTCCAAGCGGACCTGCGCCTGCTGAAGGCGCGCCAGGCGGTGGTCATCGTGGCGCTGCTGGCGGTGTTCGCCTTGCCCCCGGTGTTCGTGAACCATCCCATAGGCTACGTGCCGCTGGTGTCTTTCGTCCTGCTGCTTGCCCTGAGCTGGGGCTACCTGCAGGTGCTCAAGCGGGGCTTCCTGGTGGAAAGCCGCTTCGAGGAAGGCTCCTGCGTGCGCGGCAGCTCGGTGCTGCTGCCCCTGGTGCTGAAGAACCGCTCCAAGCTGCCCATCCTGCGGGCATGTCCGCAGCTGTACGTGACCAACCCCTACGGCGGGCTGGAGCATGAGGCCCAGGTGGTATCCGTCATCGACGCCATGGACGATGCCGACCTGAGCATGCGCGTCCAGCTGGGCCATGTGGGCGTATACGCCAGCGGCATGCGCGGCGTGGTCCTGTTCGACCCGCTCATGCTGTTCCATACCTACATTGACAGCACCGGCCATGCGGAGCTGGTGTCCACGCCCCAGAGCTTCAGCATTGACTCCGTGGAGTTTTCCAACCTGGCCCTGCGCGAAAGCCATGCGCCGGTGCGCACGGTGGTGTCTGACGACGTGGACTACGCCGGCACCCGTGATTACGAGTTCGGCGACCCGCTGAAGTCCGTGCACTGGAAGCTGTCCGCCCGCACGGGCGACCTGCAGACCCGCCTGTTCGAAGAGAACGTGAACTCCAGCACTGCCGTGATCATGGACTTCCATGGCCCGGACTCCTACCAGCCCGAGCAGCTTATGAGCTGTACCGACGTGGTGGTGGAGATCGGCATTGCCGTGGTGCGCCTGGCCAAGGAGCGCGGCATGGACGCCCATCTGCGCTACGTGAACAACCAGGGCCACCCGGAAACCCGGGAGCTGCCCAACGTGGCGGAAATGGAAGATCTGGTGCGGACGCTGCCGAGCCTTTCGCCCGCTGTGCCCGAGCATGCGGCCCTGGACCTGGTGGCGGAGGAAATGGAGGCCGTCAACGGCGGCGACAACGTGGTCCTGTGCACCTCCAGCCTGACCCGCACCTCCGTGGCCCAGGTGCTGGGCGCCCGCGCGCACCACATGAGCGTGTGCGTGGTGCTGGCTATGCCTCGCGACTTGGTACGGGACTTCTACAAGAAGAACAGCGGTCTCATGTCCGAGCTGCAGGCTGCGGACGTGCCCTGCATCGTCCTGTCCGATTCCGCCGAGCTGCAGGAGTTCGATAGCGTTGGGTAGGGACATGACATACACGGGATCCCGCGGACTGCGGGTGCTTGAGCTGCTGCTGTGCACGGTGGCCGCGGCCGCGCTGAGCCTGACGGCCCTGGGCGGCTTCAACGTGAGCGACCAGGTCCACGGCAACGTGCTCCTGGGCGTGGGCGTGAGCCTGGTCTGCCAGGCCATCCTGCTGGCCAGCGCAATTTCCCCCAGGGCGAAAGTGCCCTGCCTTGCCGGCTACGCCGTGCTTGCCGTGGTTGCCTGCGTGGTGGCCGTGGCGGTTTCCGGGCAGCCGAACCCGGTGGCCGACGTGCCTCAGAACGGCTTTGCCACCGTGGCGGTGTTCGCCCTGGTCAACGCGGCGGTGTTCCTGCTTTCCCGCAAGCACGTGGGATGCCTGGTGCTGCTGGGCGCGGGCGCGTTCCTGTGCGGCTTCATCCAGTTCCTGTACACCTGGAACATGCTGCTGACCACGCTGGTGTTCCTGCTGGACGCCTTGGCCCTGGTGGCCCTGCGGGCCTATGCGGGCACGGTGGCCGATGCGGGCGCCGTGGACGCGCCGCCGCTGCCGAAGAAGGCCGCCCTGGTGGGCGTGGGCCTGCCGCTGGTGGCGGTGCTGGGCGGATTGGCCGTGGTCATTGTGCTGATCATGCCCCTGAACCCGCCCCATGCGGAGCTGCGCCTGATCAACGAGTACGTGTCCTATCAGGAGGACCGCATCAAGACCGCCGTGGAGATCGACCCGAGTGCGGACCGCACCATGACCAGCTCCGTGGTGGGCGAAACCCTGCCCCCGCGGACCACGACCGACAAGAAGGAGGACACCAGCGCCACTACCAGCGCGGCGCCGGAGCCGAACCAGCAGCCCAAGAAGGACTACCTGTCCGGCGACTACTCCGACGTGGACATGAGCGGCGCGGTGAGCGATGCCGCCGCCATTGCCCTGAACCCCTCCATACCCTGGCATCTGATCCTGCCGGCGCTGCTGGCGGCCCTGATCCTGCTGCTGACGGTGCCCCGCTACGTGGTGCGCGCCCTGCGACTGAAGCGCATCAAGGAGCTGCCGCCGCTGGAGCAGCCTCGCCGCCTGTACGAGTTCTTCCTGAGCCGCTTTGCCAAGCTGGGCATGGCCAAGCCGGAGGGTGTTTCGCCCGTGGAATACGCCAACATCAACCGCGAGCGGATCGAGCCCTTCGCGGGAGCCCAGGACGAATGCTCCTTCGACCACCTGACGGCGCTGTTCGTGAGGTCCGCCTACGCGAATCAGCCGCCCACGGCGCAGGAGCTGGAATGCCTGTACTGGCTGTACGGGGACTTCTACCGTCGGGCCCGCAAGAAGCTGGGCTTGTTCAAGTATCTATTCAAGTACATCACGCTGTAACGAGCTGAGGTAATAAGGCAGGCTAGACCTGAGGAAAGGATGGAACCATGAGGAACAGCAGGAAGAGGGGGCCGATGGGCCGCGCAGCGCTGACGGCGCTGGCGTTGGCGAGTGCGCTGGCGCTGCAGCTGGGCGCGCTGACCATGGCACATGCGGAGGTTGCCACCCAGGCGGAGCTTAACGGCCCCGGCCAGGTGACGGTGACTACGGACGAAAACGGCGAGGCCTGGATCAAGGTGGACATTCCCGACACCGATCCGACGAAGTGCCTGTTCAGCGCCGCTACCGAAGGTTGCAATGGCGACACCGTGGGCTACCTGTACGACCAGGACATGAACCAGGTCATGGTGAGCGATGACTGCAACGAGGACGTGAACTTCTGCGTCTACGCTTTGGACTCGGACATCTACTACCTGATGGTCCAGGGCAAGGAGTCCCAGCCGGGTGCCTCCATTACCGTGGAGCTGCGCGAGGGCGGCTCCATGAGCCTTGCGGACTGCCGCTACACCTTCGAACCGACGGATCCGGACGATCCCAGCACGGGCGTGGTTTCCAACTTCGAGGTGGGCTACTGGGATATTGACAGCATGGGCACTTCGTGGGTTCCCTTCGACTCCTCTCGGTACACCGTCGAGGGCTACGTCCAGCGCGACATCTTCGTCCACGCCCAGGAGACCGAGTCTGACGACAAGATCAGCTGGAAGCCCGGCCTGCCCCAGGGTGCCGGCCGCTTCGTGGTGAAGGTCAACGCTGCTAATGATGATGGAGAGCTGTTCGGCTCTGCCTACTTTGGCCTGGACAACGTGGACCCCACGGCCTTGAGTGAGCTGGACCCCAACGTGACCACCACCGTGTGCAACGCCATTGCCAAGGTCGAGCTGGGCAAGTACACCATCGTCCCCACCAACTGGACCGCCCGTTGGGATGCCGTGGGCTCTGCCTACTACACTGCCAAGGGCTACTGCACCCGTGAAGCCTTCGAGCATGCCGGTGGTGACGAAATCTACGTGAACTGGAAGAGCGGCATGCCCCGCGAGGCCGGTCGCTACGTGATCAGGCTGCAGGCCACCAATGCGGACGAAAATCCCTACACCGGCTCCTGCTACGTGTGGGCTGACGTCGACACCCTGGGCCATGCCGGTTCCGGCGAATGGGTGGTGGACAAGTACCCGACCTACACCGCCAAGGGCCAGCGCCACATGAAGTGCGCCCTGTGCGAGGTCGGCTGCGAATATGAGTCCATCCCGGCTCTGAAGGGCACCACGGACACCGCCGGCAGCGGTGCCACCTCCGCCGACTACAAGTACACCTCCTCCACCACGGTGACCTACCAGAAGTGCCTGTCCACCCGCACCACCGCAACGGTACCCTCCTCGGTGAAGATCGACGGCCGCACCTACAAGGTGACCGCCATCGCTGACAAGGCCTTCTCTGGGGCGAAAGTTACCAGCGTGACCGTGGGCTCCAACGTGAAGACCGTGGGCAAGTACGCCTTCAACGGCTGCACGAAGCTTAAGAAGGTCACCCTGGGCTCCCGCGTGACCAGCTTGGGCGCCTATGCCTTCAAGGGCTGCAAGGTCCTGGCAAGCGTGACCATTCCGGCCAAGGTCAGCAAGATCGGTGCCAGTGCGTTCTACGGCTGCAGCAAGCTGAAGACGGTCACCGTCAAGAGCAAGCTGCTGAAGAAGGCCAACGTGAAGGGCTGCCTGAAGGGCTCCAAGGTCAGCACCGTGAAGGTTGCCGTGGGCTCCAAGTCCGCCAACAAGAAGTACGTGGCTTCCTATAAGAGAGTCTTCACTGCGGCGAACTGCGGCAAGAAGGTAACCGTTAGGTAGCTATCTTTCGCCCCCTGCAAGGGAAACGTAGAACTAAGCTGGATGTTGTCATATAGTGGATTCGGTCATATAAAAACACATTGAAAATGATGCGACCGTTCTAACATTTTTGGCGACATGCTTGTGTCAGCCTGCCCGCTTACCCACAATCGAAGGGTAAGCGGGCAGCTGTTTTGAGATGCGTTGCATCGGTTGATGTAAGGAGGCGGGGAGTATGGAGGAAATGACCAAGTGCTGCGCAGGCGATGGTCCCGTGCTGTCCGACTGGACTGCCGATGTGACCGTGAACCATCTTGACCTGGATGACATGGCAGCCCTGTACAAGGCCCTGGGCGACCGGCGCCGGCTGTACATTGTGGCGCGCATTGCCCGGGAGGGCGACCTGTGCGCCTGTAAGATCCTGGCTGACCTGGATATATCGCAGTCCACTCTGTCCCATCATATGCGCATCCTGACGGAAAGCGGCATGGTGTCCGGCTACCGCCGGGGCAAGTGGATGCACTACGTGATCAACCAGAGCGGGGCGAAGGCCCTGCGAGCGTTTTCTAATCTGTTCTGTGTGGAAGGGTAGGAGAATCCTGATGAGCAACGATTTCAAGCCTGTGGCCGTTGAGGGCTGCACCTGCGGCATGCCGCCGTACCAGGCATTTATTGCGGAGCAGCTGCCGGAGCAGGCATCTGCCGGCGTCTATGCCCGCGGTTCCGTTCTGCCGCCGGCCCTGGACGGCTGCACCATGGTGGAGTTCGGCTGCGGTACCGGCCGCGATGCCTTCGTGGCCAGCAAGCTGGTGGGCCCCAAGGGCACCGTGAAGGCAATCTGCGTGGACCCCGAGCTGCTGGCCGTGGCCGAGGGCCTGAAGGACCAGGTGGCGGACCTGTGGGGCTTCTCCAACGTGGAGCTGGCCCTGGGTTCCGTTGACGCCTTCGAAGGCGTGGCGGACGAAAGCGCCGACGTGATCGTTGCCAACCGCGTGGTCAACCTGGCTGCAGACAAGGAGGCGCTGTTCGCCCAGATGTGGAACGCCTTGAAGCCCGGCGGCGAGCTGCACCTGAACTGCGTCTTCGCCGACCGCCGCCTGCCTGCCGGCTTCGCTGACGAGCCGCTGTTGAACGCCGAGTTCCTGGGCGGCGCCATGTACATTGAGGACTTCCGTCGCATGATGGACCGCATGGGCTGCCCTGACCTGCGCTGGATGGCCATGCGCCGTACCGAGATCGAAAACCCCGAGGCCGCCAAGCTGGTGGGCGACGCCGGCTTCGTCACCGCGACCGTGCGCATCATGAAGCTGCCCGAGTACCTGGAGGACATCTGCGAGGTCTACGGTAACTACGTGACCTACAAGGGCGGCATGGTCGGCATGGAGGAGGGCTTCGTCCTGGACGACTCCCACACCTACGCCCGCGGCGTGCGCTCCAGCGCATGCGGCAATCCTTTCGCCCACATTGCCCATTCCCGCTACGGCGCCTACTTCACCCTGGAGGGCGACCGCGACCAGCACGAGGGCGCTTGCTGCGGCGGCACCATCTCCAAGCACCTGGACGGCGGCTCCTGCTGCGGTGACTCCGGTTGCTGCGGTGGCGACGCTGCCCCGGCCGGTGATTCCTGCTGCGGCGGCTCCAGCTCCTCCTGCTGCGGCGGCGACCAGGTCCAGGAGCTGAACGGCTCCGGCTCCTCCTGCTGCGGGGGCGAAAGCGCCGGTGCTTCCAGCTGCTGTGGCGATAGCAGCGGTTCCTCCTGCTGCGGCGACGGCCCGGTCAACGGCTGCTGCGACCCGGAGGCCACGGTGGACGACCCCAACCTGGAGCGCAAGGAAACGGTGATCATCGACTACCTGTACCTGGACCAGAGCGTGTGCGACCGCTGCCAGGGTACCGACACCCGCGTGTTCGCCGCGGTGGACATCCTTCGCCCCATCATGGACATGGCCGGCTACAACCTGGTCGTGAACCGCGTGGAGATCGAAAACGAGTACCTGGCCCAGCGCTTCGAGTTCGCCAGCAGCCCCACGGTGCGCGTGAACGGCGTGGACATCTGCCCGGAGATCATCGAAAACGAGTGCGACTGCTGCCGTACCCTTTCCAGCTACGACGTGTTCTGCCGTCAGTTCGACTTCAACGGCAAGCTGTACGAGGTTCCGCCCACGGCCTACGTGGTCAAGCGCATCCTGGAGATCGTGTTCAAGGGCGAAAAGCCCAGCTACGAGCCCTTCGAGATGCCGGAGAACATTCGCGGCTTCCTGCGTGAGAAGTACGACCAGTCCACGGCTCGCGCTGCCGAGTAGGAGCCTGCATGAAGCTTGAGGTGCGTGACGCCCACTGCGGCTACGAGAAGGGCAAGGCGGTCCAGCGCTACGTGAACT
>JAUNCQ010000031.1 GCA_030526515.1 Coriobacteriia bacterium | reverse complement strand
AGAGGAGCCCCTGGCTCATTCCTTGTATTTACACCACTTTACGGACGCGACCTTTCGAATCATTATCGATGCAACGAAAACTATCTTGTTGTGCTTGCGTTTGCGCTGAGGTGGCCCTCGACCTGGCTATTTGCGCAAAGTGCAGGCCTTGGAGTAGCCTTCTTTCGTCCGTAAAACGTTCGTTTGGTTGCGCCTGGTCCTTGGAAGCTCGAGGACGTTGGACTGCGGGGCGTTTGCCGCGAGCCTGAGAAGAAAGGGGACTACTATGACCTCAGCGAAGGCGGTTAGGGCCGGCCTGGGATTTGCCCTGGGAATGACCCTGGCCCTGGGCGGTGCTGCGGTTATGACGGCAGCTGCGCCGCAGCAGGCGCTTGCGAAGGCGGAGGCCACCGACATCACCTACATCGGCAACAAGGCCAAGGGCAAGCTGACGGTCAACGTCTCCACTGGGTCTTCGGGCAACACCAAGTACCAGGTGCGCTGGAGTCGCAACAAGTCCATGAAGGGCGCCTCCTACAAGAACAGCACCAGCAGCCGCGACATCACCATCAAGGGCCTGAAGTCCGGTGTGAAGTACTACGTGCAGGCGCGCGCCTACAAGGGCGGCTGGGGCGCCTGGTCGGCCGTGACCCCGCGCGTCACCCGCTACTTCGGCAAGCTGTCCGGCTACAGCTGGGCCAAGATCAAGTCCATCGCGAACTACATCGGCAAGGCATCCTCCAAGAAGGCGGCCCTGCAGCGCGCCCGCAAGTACGGCCTGGTGGGACCGAGCCTGGCCCTGTCCGGGTACGAGAAGAAGTCCGTCAGGCTCGCCAACGGCAAGACCTACAAGGTTCGCATCCTGGACTTCTGGCATGACTCCAAGACCAGCGGCGGCAAGGCTGGCATCACCTTCGCCTTCACTACCCGCATAGGCTTCCACAAGATGAACCCCACGGACACGAACAAGGGCGGCTGGGCGGCGTCCAGCATGCGCTCCTGGCTGAACTCCACCGTCAACAACAGCCTGCCCGCATCCCTGCGCAAGTGCATCGTTCCCGTGCGCAAGCATACGAACAACAAGGGCGAAACCACCAGCGCCTCCGGCGTCACCGCCACCTCCGACAAGCTGTGGTTGCCCAGCGTGGCCGAGCTCCTGGGCGGCTTCGGCGTGAGCACCAAGTACTGGGATTGGGGCAACTCCAGCTACGATGCAATTTATGCCGCCGAGGGCTCGAAGTACAAGGTGTTCGCCGACAACGGCGTGGTGACGCGCAGGTACGTGAGCGGCAACTCCGACCCGCTCCAGGGCGAGTGCACGAAGGCCCACTGGGAGTACCGGGTGAACTCGAGTATCCTCTACTGCCTGTACAACACCCAGCTCGGAAACATCAGCTCCGGCTGCTGGCTTCGTTCCCCGCGCCCGTTCTACGGCGGCGACGCCTTCGCCGGCGTCGACAGCCGCGGCGGTGTGTACGGCTGGTTCGCTGCTGGCGACTCCGGTGCCGTTGCTCCCGGTTTCTGCCTCTGATGAGCGAGCTGATCTACCAATAGGCGATATTTGTATTTCGGGGATGTACGGAAAACGTCAGCACCCCCCAAATTAGAAGGGCGCTGGGGGAGGAAACAGCTTCTTCATTTGCTCAAACAGGCGGGCTCGGGTAGCCTGAGAACATATGTTGAAACAGCTTGCTTGGCTGCGCGTCCATCGAAGACGGGCTGGGTCTTGATCGCTCGGTGTCGCCTGCCGCAAGCACTGATCGTAAGGAGGGCGCCATGGCACATGCTAGGGCGATGAGGACCGGCCTGGCGCTTGTGCTGGGAACGGCGCTGGCGCTGGGCGGCGCCGCTGCCGTGAGCGCGATGCAGCCGCAGCTCGCGCACGCCAAGGTCACGAAGATCCACATTGGGAGCAAGGGCTACAACGCCAAGAAAAGCTTCAAGTACGGAAAGCACGTCACGTGGAGCGCCAAGAGGCAGACCCTGACCCTCAAGGGCGCTACGTCGCTGCGCAGCGTCAACTTCGACGGGTCGGGGGCGCCCACGGTCAGGGTGTACGGGAAGTGCACCATGCGGAAGGGCGCCTCCGTTTCCGCCGACAAGGGCCTTCGGTTCGCCGGCACCGGATCGCTCTACCTCAGCGGCAGCAGCTGCAGCGTGCGCGGCGGGTCCGGAGCTCTCCGCTTTGCTGGCCCCTATGTGTCCGTGAAGGGATCGGAGCGCGTTTCCGTGATGGCCCGCCACGTGGTCGTGAGCAGGGGAAAGCTGGTCGTGTCCGACCACAACGCGACCGCCATCAAGGCCGACGGCACGAAGACCCGCCCGGGCACCTTCAAGGTCACCGGCGGCAGCGTGGTCGTTAAGGGCAAGGGGATCAGGGGTAGCAACGTCAAGGTCACCGGAGGCAGCGTGCGGGTCACCAGCGGCGGCAGCGTGCGCGCCGGCAGCTGGACCTACAAGGGCAAGCGCTACGGCGGCTACCTGTACGTCACCGGGGGCAGCCTGGCCGTTGCCGGCAACCTGTACGGCGACCGGGGCAGCGTGAAGTGCTCTCGCCTGAGCGTGGGCGGCGGCACGCACCCGTACGACTACCGCACCTCCCGGGTGAGCTTCAGCCACAGCATGGGAAAGGTCGCGGCCACCAACACCTGCACCAAGGCCGGCTACAAGGCCCACTATCGGTGCGGGTGCGGCCTGCTGGCCACCGACTCCGCGGGAAAGAACGTCGTCCGTGACAAGGCCGACCTGCGGGCGAAAGCAAAGGGGCATGCCTACAACGACGAAATGCAGGGCTCGACGGTGCGGAGCAAATGCGCCCGATGCGGACACGTCCGCTGGACCACGACTGCGGAGGGAAGGCTTGACGGCTATACCTGGCCGCAGCTGAAGTCCATGGCGGACCAGATTGCCGCGTGCCCGAGCAGCTCCGCCGCCCTTGAGGAGGCGAAGTCCCTGGGCCTTGTGCGAAGCGACGGCAAGCTGCGCGGTGACGAAACGAAGACCATCGTCATGCGTGTGAGGACGCACCCCGATAACGGCTATGAGACGAGGGCGGTCAAGGTGCAGATCCTGGGCTTCTGGCATGACGACAAGACCGAAGGCGGCAAGGCCGGCATAACCTTCGGGTTCAAGGACGTCGTCGACTACCGCGCGGCGAATCCGACCAACACAAATTCCGGCGGCTGGAGAGACAGCGAGATGCGTTCGTGGCTGAACAGCAGCTTCTACGACTCCCTTCCCTCGGACCTGAGCTGCCAGATCGCAAGCGTCTACAAGAGCACGAACAACGTCGGCCAGACGGACGCCCCCTCCTCGGTGAGCGTCACCCCGGACAGGGTGTGGCAGCTCGGCATGCGCGAGTGCTACGGCTACCTGTCCGACGCCTCTGACATCGTGCCCGAGCACCCGATGGTCTACAACGCCGAGGGGACCCAGTACCAGCTCTATTCCGACAACGGCGTCACGATGGGCAATCCGAGCTTCCTGAAGAAATGCCGCGTTGGCTCGACATCGTACATCTGGTGGTGGCTGCGTTCCCCGAACGCGGACCTCACCAGCTATTTCCACCGCGTCAGCATCGACGGCTCCTGGGAGAACGGCATTGCCGTGAGCACCAGAGGCGTATCCCCCGGCTTCTGTCTGTAACGGGTACTGGAAATCCCTTTTCGGTGTGCGGAACGAGGGGTCCACTTTGCAGCAAGGTGGGCCCCGACCTGCTTATTTGCGCAAATGAGCATCGTCGGGGGGGGGTAGCCTTTCTCATGAGTGTATAGGCAATCATGAGAAAGGGGCGAAATGTCTCGCATTAAAGAACGCGGCTTCCTGGCCACGGCGTTGCTGGCTGCCTGTCTGGTCTTCGGGCTGGCCACGGCCGCTGCCTTGCCTGCGCACGCTGCGGTATCGAAGCCCGCCAAGCCGACCATCAGCTCGGTGAAGGCCGCATCTTCCACATCGGTGAAGGTCACCGTGAAGAAGGTGTCCAAGGCCAGGGGCTACCAGATGCGCGTGAGCACCAAATCCACCATGTCTGGTGCGAAGTACGTCACCACTACCAAGACCACCGCGACCATCAAGGGCCTGAAGAACTACACCAAGTACTACGCACAGGCCCGTGCGTACAAGGTGAGCAAGGGAAAGAAGGTCTGGGGCTCCTGGGGGTCCAAGAAGACCGTCCGCACCTTGTGCGCCCATCCCGCCAGCAAGCGCGTCACCAAGGTGACGCTTGACGCCACTTGCACGGAGATCGGCGCCGAGCAGACCAAGTGCGGCGTCTGCGCCAAGGCCCTGTCCGTCGCTCCATCGACGCGCTGGGCCATGCGTTTGCCGGCTATGTGTCGAACGGTGACGCCACCTGCACCGCCGACGGCACCAAGACGGGCGCCTGCACGCGCTGCGGCCTTGCCGACACCGTGGCCGATGCGGGCAGCGCGACCGGCCATGCATGGGGCAAGTGGGTCGAGGTCGTGTCTCCCACCTGCACCGACATGGGAAGCGAGAAGCGCTCCTGCCTGACCTGCGCACTTACGGAGAACCGCAACATGGATGCGGACGGGCACGACTGGAATGCCGACTACACGGTCGACAAGGAGCCCACCTGCACCACCGACGGATCGAAGTCGATCCACTGCGCCGCATGCGATGCCTCCAAGGGATCGCGCGTCATCCTGGCGACCGGCCATGACTGGACCGCTTCGGTGACGGCTCCCACCTGCCTGACCGGCGGCTATACCACGCATACTTGCACCAAGTGCGGCGAAAGCTACAACGACGCCCTGACCGCAGCCCTGGGCCACTCCATGACCCACCACAAGGCCGCGGATGCCGGCTGCAGCGTTGACGGCAACGTCGAGTACTGGCAGTGCGGAAACTGCCAGTCGGTGTTCCTTGACTCTACAGGAGCAAATGAGTCCACCCTGGAGGATGTGACGCTGCCGGCAATCGGCGCCCACAAGATGACCCGCCATGCGGCGGTGGCGGCGACCTGCGCCACCGCGGGTAGCATCGAGTACTGGGAGTGCTCCGCCTGCGGCGGCCTGTGGCTGGATGCTGCGGCCGAAAAGCCCATCAGGGCAGAGACCACCGTCGTCCCCGCGACGGGCATCCATGATGCCGAGCACATCGTTCGCGTGCCCGCCACCTGCGAGTCCGAGGGCACGGTGGAGCATTGGCGCTGCCGCGTCTGCGAGGCCTGCTTCGCTGATGAGAACTGCACCGAGGTCCTGGGCAGCACTGTCGAGCCCGTTAGCCATGACGTGGTACGCCATGCCGCCGTCTCCGCGACCTGCACCAAGCCCGGCACCATCGAGTACTGGGAGTGCGGCACCTGCAAGACCCTGTTCGGCAACGCATCCCTGACTGCGATCATCAGCGCAGACGACATCGTCACCGCAGAGAAGCTCGGACATGATCTGAGCAACGTTCCCGCCGTTAAGGCCACCTGCGACGAGCCGGGCAACATCGAGTACTGGCAGTGCTCGAGGTGCAAGGTGAAGTTCGAGGACGAGGACGGCGCCTTTGTCCTCGAGGACGGCAAGGAGGTCACGGCTGCCAGCGGCCACAGGTACCTGAACAAGTTCACCTACGGGGTTAAGGACTATTGGCTCTGCGATGCATGCGGCGGCTGGTTCACCGATTCAGCGGCAACGAAGCCGGCAGCCGCCCAGGCTGACGCGCGTGCGCTGAACATCGAGGTCAAGAGCTCGGTCAACGGATACACCTGGCCTGAGATCACGAAGATCTCCAAGCTGATCGCACGTTGCCAGAGCGACTCGGACGGCCTGCTCGTCGCCCGTATCTTCAACCTGGTGGCCGAGAACGGCGCCGTCTCCGGAACCAAGACCATCACCCTGACCGATGGCAAGGTCTGCACCGTCAGGATTCTGGGCTTCAGGCATGACGACCTGTCTGACGGCTCCGGCAAGGCAGGTATTACCTTCGGGTTCACCCAGGTCGTGGGGTCTAAGTCAATGAACGGCACTTCGACCAACCAGAACGGCTGGCGTGCGAGTGCCATGCGCACGTATCTCAACGGAAGTTTCCTTGACCTGCTTCCCGATGCGGTGAAGTCCGGCATCGTCGAGGTCGACAAGATGACCAACAACGTAGGAAGCACCAGTGCGACCACTTCCGTTACCGCGACCAGCGACAAGGTGTGGCTGCTGAGCTCGATTGAGGCCTACGGCAGCACCGTCAACTCTGGCACCTATGGTCCCGTTTATGCCGCTGAGGGGTCCCAGTACAAGTACTACAAGGATCTTAAGGTGACGACGAGTAGCTATTCCGCTCTGAAGAAGTACCCTGTCGGCTCCACGTCGTCCGCCAGCGATTGGTGGCTGCGTTCTCCGGACGCGAGCACGTCCGGCCTCTTCCTCGGCGTCATCGACGGCTACTGGGACAACTGCGACTACGCCGACCGCACCTACGGCGTGTCCCCCGGCTTCTGCTTCTGATATGTAGGCCGATCTGTCAATAGGCAATATCGTCCCCTTCCCGGCAAACGGACGGGAAGGGGACCCTTCTATGCGGTCAGCTCCGACCGATCGGGAGCCGGCGCGTCTTGGCATGGCGCATGCTCGCAAGTCTGATATCCGCGTGTTGGATAACGCATTCCAATTCTTGCTGGGAGCGTTTTGTTAAATGTTGCGCGCTTTAACGAAAAGCAACTTTGGTATGCCTAGGAGGGAATCATGGCGAAAGCGCGCCAGTATGAAATTGTGCTTGGTGAAAAAAAGACAAAGTATCGAAAGGCGTATCGGTGTACGCAGCGGAATATGACCGTAGCTATTAACTTGTCCAAAATGGCCGCTTGCATAGAATTCCGCATTTCTTCTGAGATGAGTGGAGACCATTTCTTTCCCGAGGGAAGCATGTCTTCTCTGGTTGTCGAAAAGGCCTTGCTGGCTCATCTGCTTGTTTATGGAGTGGAATTGTGCGGGAGTGAGATTTGCGTGATTCGGGATGGGGAGCTTGTTTTGAGGGCTGATTCGCTTGCGGAGTTGGGGCTAAAGGATAAAGCTCTACCAGCGTCCGTCAATCGCGAAGGATGGGCGTGTCCGGATGAGGCAGTTCATGCCATGATAAACAGGGCTCGCCATTGCCCCGTGTTTGATGACCTGGGGATTGAAAATGACGTGGCGGAGAAGCTAAGGGCTGCCGCAGTGGCTTTCGTTAGAAGCAGGGCGACCAAGGATTTGGCGATGAAATTCCTTTATCTTTGGGTGAGCTTCAATGGGATGTATGGCTTCTTCAGTTCTCTCGTGAGGGCCCATCGAAATAAAGCTGGGGCGAGTGAGCGGAATACGGCTGAGTGGAAGCAGTTGCGCAGGATGCATTCTCTTCTCGGCGCTTCCTGCGGACAGCAAGAATGGAACAAACGAAAACGAGATGCAGCATGCAAAGCAGTAGCAAGCCGGGTATGTGAAGTGGGGTCGAATGTAACGCGCGCTTCGCTTTCTTCGGGCGAGGATGCGGGGGTTGCTCGCGCAATCGAGGAGGTACTTCAGGCGGAGAATGCTCCAAGGAACTTTGATGCATGGCGTTTTCTTATGATTGAGATGGGGTACTGGCTCAGGTGCAACTATTTTCATTCTTCATGGCAGATGAAACTTTACGGTGAAAGACATGGGGTTGAGGAGAGGCGGCTCTTTGTCGTTAACTCGCTTCTGGATGAATACATTCGTAGCAATTTGTTTCGTTGGCTGGGGGACGCGGAGGTTGTTGAAGGGTTGGTCGAGGACGCGAGGCGGATCGCGAAACAGGAACCATGATTGCTTCGGCTTCGTGTTTTCGTGATTTCTGGCTCGGCTGGCCTGTCTTTGAGCGCTTTTGCTGGAGTGATGATGCGTGTGTCGAGCGCTGAGCGTTTTTTCGATAGTGATCCAGAGCGTGTTGGGACAGCTTCGCAATCGGTGGTCTCGGCGCAGCGTTTCTTTCGTCCTGAAAATGGGTAACCGTACGGTTGCGGTATGAAGCGGCGGGGCGAAACACCGTTACCATGGGGACGAAAGCGTAATCATGGCGATTGGAGTCCCTATGCCTGAGAGCATCACCCGGTTCGAAGACGTGCCCCTTGGCAAGCCGATGCTGGCTTGGATTGGATATCCGGGGTTCACGGACTACTACTGCTTCATCCATCCCCAGCTGACCGGGGAGGGGACGGAGTTCGTGGGGATCGAGCCGTCGGCGTTCCCGGACCGCGGGTGCCTGTACACGCGCATCATGGGCGGTGACAGCTCCGATTCCCTGCGCGCCAAGTTCGGCGAGATTGCCGTGGTGACCCTCAACACCGACGACGTGTACAACGAGCGCTACGACGGCCGTGAGGTGACGGACCTGTACACGTCCCGCGTGACGCTGAACAACCCGTACTCGGACGTGATGATAGAGAAGGTCAGCGCCCATTCGTTTTCCAAGGAGCTGGTGCAGATCGTGGAGCTGGAGGACCCCAGCATCGACCTGACCGTGCCGGTGACGGAGCCGGTGAGCCTGGTGCTGGACCAGGTGGAGCCCGTGACGCAGCTGGTCATGGTGGAGCGGGTGGAGGGCAGCGCGCTTTCCTACTACGGCCCCTTTGCCCTGCAGGCCACGTCCACGGCGGGCCAGTTCAAGCTGGACGCGGTGGCGCAGTATAGGCGCCACATCTTCAAGCTGGATTCGTCCGAGACCGGCGACGTGATGGTGGTCAACCGCAACTACTTCGGCGCCGACGTGGCGGCCAAGTTCATGGACGGGTCCGTGCTGAACGTGCTGTCCAAGCGTCGCTCCAAGTCGTCCATGATCGACTGGATCACCGACGACGAGCTGGTGGACGCCCTGGCCAACGTGCTGCGCAGCGCCCAGGACCTGAAGCTCAACAAGGAAAAGCTCAACGCCGCCAAGAAGGCCATTGCCGGCTGCAACATGGGCAACAGCGGCATTTACGTGACCGATCGCCGCAAGGCCCGCATGGAGGCCATGCTGAGCGAGCCGGAGCTGTGGAAGGGCAAGATAGACATTTTGTCCGCGGCGCTGCTGCGGCCCCAGGCCAGCGAGCAGCTGGTGGACATGGTGCTTTCCGACACGTACTTCCCCCGGGTGAAGCACCTGTTCGTGGACAGCGACGAGCTGAAGGAACAGGTGGCCGCGGAGGAGCGGGCCATTCGCGCGGAGCTGGACCGCAAGCGCGCGGAGCTGGACGCCATCACGGCCAAGGCCCAGGCCCTGCGTGACGAAGCCCTGGCTGACGTGGAGGCGGAGCTGCGCCAGAAGCAGCAGGAGCTGGCCGACGTGCAGGCTCGCTGCGAGCAGGAGCGCGCCCAGCTGGAGGACGCCCGCAGCGACCTGGCCGAGCTGGAGAAGGCCGCTGAGCAGGTCATCGGCAACATCGACGACACCGCCAGCACCCTGGTGGAGACCCTGGCCAACCGCCGCATTGTGCAGCGCTTGTCCGGCGGTGCGCCCGCAGCTTCCGCTTCTTGGGGCGAAAGCCCCGCCGGCTTCCAGCCCACGCCCGCTCCCGCCCTGCGCGAGGACGAGGCGGAGATGACCAAGCGGGAGGTTCTGGAGGAGATTCGCGAGCAGTTGGTGGAAAACGCCGGCCGCAACCTGAGCGGCAACCAGGTGGTGAACCTGATGACCTGCGTCATGGGCTCCAGCATAACCGTGCTTTCCGGCATGCCGGGCACGGGCAAGACGTCCCTGGCCCACGCGCTGGCCGGCGCCCTGGGTTTGCGTCGCCCGGAGGCGCCCCGCTACACCACCATTCCCGTGGAGCGCGGCTGGACCAGCCACCGCGACTACATTGGCTACTTCAACCCGCTTTCCGGCCAGCTGCAGGCGTCCAACACCGCCGTCATGCAGGCCATGCGCACGCTGGATTACGAGCAGGGGCTGGGTGCGGACGGGTCTTTCGCCCCGTACTTCATGCTGTTGGACGAAGCCAACCTTTCCGTGCTGGAAAACTACTGGAGCCCGTTCCTGAGCAACGCCGACACGTTCCTGACCACGCCCACCGAGCTGAACATGCAGGGCGGGCCGACGCTGCAGATTCCCAGCCACCTGCGTTGGCTGGCCACGGTGAACTACGACCACACCACGGAGGCCCTGAGCGAGCGCTTCCTGAACCGCGCGTGGGTCATCAACGTGGGGATGGACGACGACCTGGGCATGGACGTGCTGCTGTGGGGCACGGGCGACATGGACGTGGACCAGGTGGCGCCGTTTTCCTACGGCAAGCTCATGGAGGTGTTTGCGCCTCAGGGCATGGTGGGCATTGCGGAGGCGTCCACCCGCCGTCTGCTGAGGGAGGTGTTCGCGGCGTGTGCGAAGAACGGCGCGCCGGTTTCCTACCGTTGCCAGCGGGCCATGGCGCGCTACGTCGCCGTGGCGGAGCCCCTCATGAACGAGATCGGCAGCGGCGGCGGCGCCCGTGCGGTGGACTTTGCCGTGGCGCAGCGCGTGCTGCCGTCCATCAACGGCGTGGGCGACCGCACCAAGCGGCTGCTTGATGCCATTGGGGAGGTATCGCCCGTTCTGGAGACCACGAACTCCCTGGTGGCGCATATGACGGCCGTGGGCGAATACGACGGCTTCTATCAGTTCTTCGCCTAGGGGCGCGGATGGGTTCCGTGGGTGAGCATACCGGGGCGAAGGCCCACTACTTCCTGCGGCTGCAGCCCGTTGGGTCCGGCTATGGGCGCGTGGACCTGCCGCTGCGGTTGGCGCGCGCGGGCACGGGTGCGGCCGGGGCTGGCGGCGACGGCGGGCCGGTGATGCTGGACCCGCATCCGGGGCGCGTGGGGCAGGACTGCCGCTACGAGTTCGCGCTGCTGGCGCCCAGTGACGTGGCGATCGACTTCAGCCGAGCGATCCTGACCTTGAACGGCGAGGATCTGCAGTGCCTGCGCGTGGGCGAAAGCCACTCCCAGTCGTGGGTGAACGATTCGGTCATGTACGGCTACGAATTTCAGATTGCCAAGGAGGGCGGCGCGCGGCCCTTCAACCTGGTGTGCGGATACGCCCGCATGGAGCTGACGTTGCTTGACGACCTGGACCGGCCGCAGATGCGGTTCGTGGCCAAGGACATCGCCTGCCAACAGGAGTCGGCGCTGCGGTCGGACGACACCGTGGCCATGGTGGACGCGCTCATGGGGGACCCGGTCAACGACCGGGCTCTTTCCTGGATGCTGCGGGACGGTCAGGCGGGCACGGGTGCGTTTTCCCTGGTGGAAGGCGGATTCGAGCGCTACGCGAACCGGTCGGTGCCCACGTACCTGGCAATCATCGAGCAGGGCCTGAACGCGGCCGAGGCGGCGCTGCCGCTGATCGCCAACCACGCTGCCAGCCGCATCCAGACCAGCGTGCAGGTGGTCGAGGCGCGGCACGTGCGCCGCATGGGCGGGTCCGAGGCCCAGTGGCTGGCTGCGCACCCCGAGTGCCTGCGGCCTTCCGCCGGCGGTGCCGTGCGGTTCCAGGGCCGCGAATACGAGCCGGATCGGATGGCATCCACCCAGACCTTCCGCAGCTTCAACGTGTACGAGAACCAGTTGTGCGTGAGCTATCTTTCGTCCGTAGTTTCTGGATTAGCGCAGTTCGGAGGCAGCGTGGAAGCTGGCATGAGCCGGGTGGCGCCGCTCATGGCCGGCGACGCCGGGTCCCATGACCGCGTGCTGGCGCTGTGCGTGGCGCAGGTGCTGCGGGCCCAGCAGGCGCGGTTCCTGAGCAAGGCGGAGGCGCTGCGGAGCCGTGCCCAGCGGTTGCTGCGCAGCTACGAGCGCATGCTGCCGGGCGTGGAGTGTCGGCCGCTGAGCTCGTTGCGGCTGGTCAGGACCAAGATCTTCAAGCAGATTCGCGCGTATTCGCAGCTGTTCCAGCACATCGAGCGGTTCGTGTATTACGGCGAAACCATATTTGCCAACGACGGGTTGGCCATTGAGGCGCTGCGGCTGGACCGCATCTACGAGACGTACGTGCTGCACGAGCTGCTGGCGTGGTTCGGGGAGCACGGGTATTCGCCGGATGCGGAGGCGGTGCCGGGCGGTGCGCCTATCTACACGGGGAAGTACGGGTATTCCAGCCGGGTGTATGCGGATGGGAGCCATGTGGCGAACGTGTATCATCTGCGGCGCGGATCGGTGCGGGTGAGCCTGTACTACGAGCCGGTGGCCTTTGCGGATGAGCGGCAGGGGCACGGGATGTCCTTGCATAGGTTGGTGTCGTCGGAGCGGGGCGTGTACACGCCGGACTACGTGCTGATGGTGCGTCGGCCGGACGAGCATGGCGTAGTGCGGAAACAGACGTTCGTGCTGGATGCCAAGTATAGGCCGCGTAAGGGCATCCTGCGGCGGTTCGCAGGTGCCAACGGCGTGCCGGAGCCGTCTTCCTGGGAGAGGATCTGCGGGCGATACGCGCGCAACCTGGTGGATGCCCAGACGGGAGCCACGCCGGATGCGGTGTGGCTGCTGTGCGGCGTGCAGGAGGAGAGCGACGAGTGGCCGGCGGTCATGCGCGTGTCGGCCACGCCGTGGGAGCGGCTGCGGGCCGGCGGGATGCCGTCGGGCTTGGCGCTGGTGACGCCGCGGCACGGGCTGGATGCGCTGTTCGCGGCCATGGGGCTGCTGCCTGGCGCCGTGGAGCCCGGGGTCATGCCTTATACGGAGGGCGTGGATGCTGGGGTTGCGGGTGCTGGGGGCGGCGCGGCCGGTGCGGTTGGCGCTGGTGCGGCCGGCGGCGCTGCGGGCGCGGTGGCTGCGGCGGCTGCGGGCGGCGGGCGCCGGGAGTCGGCGGCGGTGTCGGTCGAGTTCGGTGCGCGGCATAGGTTCGTGGTCGAGGAGACGCCGGTGTCTAGGGCGGCGGCGGAGCGCCGGGCAGCCGGGGCGGCTGCGGCCGGGGCTGGGGCTGGGGCCGGGGTTGCCGGGCGTCCGGCGGTGGACCCTGCCGTTGCGGAACGCATGGCCAAGCGCGCGGAAGAGCGTGCGGCGCGGCGCATGGAGCGCGATGAGAAGCTGAACGCCGATGTGGCCTGGACGGACGAGGATCTGGCGCAGGCCCAGGCGGCGCTGCGCGCGGATCAGGCCGCGAGGGCGGCTGCGGCTGCGGCCGACGAGCCCACGGCGGAGCCTGTTGCCGAGCCTGTGGCCGAACCCGCGGTGGAGCCTGCTGCCGTCGAGCCTGCTGCCGCTGAGCCCGAGGAGGCGAAGGCGCCCAAGAAGTCGGCGCGACAACTGCGCATGGAGGAGCAGGCCCGCAAGAAGCGCGAGGCTGACGAGCGCAAGGCCCGAAAGAAGCTGGAAAAGGAAGCCCGACGCAAGAAGCAGCGTGAGGCTGAGGCTGCGGCTGCTGGTGCGGTCGGCGATGGCGACGCCGCTGCGGCTGCGTCCGTGGGTGCTTCTGCGCCCGCGGTGAAGGCGACTCGCGCTCGGGCTGACGTGGGCGAGCTGGTGGAGCAGATCGTTTCGTCAGCGCTGAGCGGGAACTTGGACGATTTCTTTGATCAGAGCTTCTGTCGGAAGGAGATCGGAATCAACCGGCCGCTTCTGCGGAAGGGGAGCGCCAAGGACTACGTGCCGCTGCCGGGACACGATGGCGTGTTCTATCACAGGTCAAAGCTGCCCACGTATGCGAACGAGTTGTCGTCGTATGTAGCCCGGCTCGGTGGCTAGGTTTAAAGGGAATTAGCAATACAATATCTGTTTTAAGATATAAACATGCACACGCGTTCTGCAGCATAAGATAGCAGGCTGGCGGTGTAAGTCCTGGTGCAGGGACTCCTTCTCTATTGCTGGAGAGGGGGTGATTCCCGTGGAACTCGTTACCGCGATTCTGCTCTTGTTTGCTTCCGTTTTGGATGCGGTGGGTGCGGTCGTGGGGCTGGCCCTAGTGCTTCTAGGTGAACGCCGAAATAAAAAGCGCTAGCAGAAGCTAGCGCCGACACAATGAGACGGCGTCCCTGGTCACGACCCCAGGCATCCGTCGGTCCCAGTATAGCGCATCCCAGGCCTTGCGACCTGGGGTGCTTTGCGTTTCTAGTCTTCTTCGGCCTGCTTCAGAGTACGCCAGTCCTGGTAGGCTTGGACGTCTGCGCTGACCAGGCTCCAGCAGATCGCTACGACAAGGGCATCGTCTGCGTAGCCGATTGCGGGCAGGAAATCGGGAATCACGTCAATGGGAGACACCCAGTAGATGAGCGCGCCAAGGATGGCGACCACGCTCCCGATGGGTGCCAGGGCGTATTCGCCGGCTACGTGGGAGCGAAGCAAGGACGCAAGGGCGGGGACGTGAGCAAGCTCTTCGCCCACCACCGGAACCTCTGCCATCTTCTGCTCCAGCTTGACCAGGAAGGCTTCGAGCTCGCCGTCGTCCTTGAGCATTTCCTCTGCTTTCTTCTTTGCCGATTCGAAGGCTTCCGCGATTCGATGCTTGTGCTCTTCCGTTGCTTCGGCGATTACTTCGTTGCTGTCGGTCATGATTCTTCCTTTCAATCGGGGACCGTGCATAAGAGCACTTGCGGATTTCGCGAGTGATCGGTTGCGGACAGGGTACTGCTCGCGGGACGGCGGGTTTGCGCAAGGGGGTAGGCGTTGACGGATGGTTGAGGCGCATGCGGTGGGCTGGTTTCAGGCTGGCTCAGTTGCTGTGTTGATGCGCTTCGGAAATCAGTTTGGCGGTTTGGGCCTGTTTGGGAAAAATAATCGAGGTTTTAGGTCGTGGGGTGGGGGCTGCGGGGTCTGTCCGGCGGGGTTTTCTGGGTTGCGAGCGTCTTGCTACGGGAAGACTGCGATTGCATCCATGCGTTTACCCAGGTCGGAGCCGTGTGGCCGGAAACGCAGAGTTGCCGGTAGTTGTTGCCTGATCATAGCGTGACCTAAAACCTCGATTATTTGGCGGAAAACGTCGGAACCGCCGAAATGGCTTCACGGAGGACGGCGGACGGATGCGCGTGCCGCAGCCCCGCACGTGATGTAACTCTGTGCAAGGGCTTTTGGTTTGTGCAAGGCGTTCCAGCTGGCCCTCACGGCCGGAGGCTACAGGTAGACGACGCGCTCCTCGTAGATGCGGTTGACGTCCTGGATCTGCCGCTGCACGTGCCCGGCGGCAAGGTGGGCGAACTCCTCGGGCAGGTTGGGGTTGCGGCTGAGCGTTTCCACGACCTCCTCGGGGAAGTTGGCCAGCAGGTCGGGCTCGTACCAGCTGGGGTCCTCCGCGCGGGCCAGCTGCAGCAGCGGCCACTCCTCGAAGGGCGCGGACTGCCAGCTGAACTTGGCGCGGCGCAGTTCGGGTAGGGTGGCGCGGGAAAAGAAGCCGGCGCCGTTGTCGAACAGGGGCGCCAGGCGCCAGTCGTCGCGAGTGGCGGTGGTGCACACGAAGCCGAAGTTGGCGCGATGGCGGTCGAAGTTGGCCATGATGTGGTCAACGATGATCATCTTGCTCAGGTCCGCGCGAATGCTGCTAATGCCCCGCTCCTGCCCGAAGCGCACCAGGCTGCGATACAGGTCCCGGCCATCGGTGATCTTGGCGTACGCGACCACGTCGTTGGCGGCTACGAATTCGGTTTGGGGCGAAACAAACGTCGGGCACGCGGAAAACCAGCGGCCGTCGTGCTGCTCGAGCGTGTAGGGAACGAAGTCGCCCGGAGCCAGCAGGCGGCTGAGCAGCTTGGTGGCCAGGAGCTCGTTGAAGGGCTCGCGCTCGTCCGTGGACGACGACGCCTTCAGCAGGAAGCTGACATCGCCCCGCTTGACCCAGCGCTTCTCCAGAGCACCGGGGGTGGAGCTGTTGGGAGTCCTATGCCTCGGTCCCGCGGCGTAGTCGTTCTGGAAGAAGTTGACGTCTTCCCAGGTCAGGGACTCGCCCAAGGGGCGGAACCAGTACTGGTCGGACAGGTTCAGCCCCAGCGATCCGAACATGAGCTCTTCGGGGGAGCCGGCGTTCTGGGCAGCGGCGGCCCTCAGGTACTCGGGGCGCAGGGGCGGCATGCAGCGATGCTCGATCCAGCGGGACAGGTCCAGGCCGTTGGGTTTTTCGCCCAGACCGAAGGGGGCAAAGCGCGGGTCGTGGACGCAGTCGATGCGGGCGCGCTTCTGCTTGACGTCGTAGGTGAAGTCCAGGACCGGGCGGTTCTGGCACATCAGCGTGTGGGTGCGCAGGGCCAGCAGGTCCTTCTGACCCAGCTTGGGGCGGCCGCTGTGCTTGGGCGACTGGGCGCGTCGTTTGGCGGACGCGCGGTCCACGAGCCATTGGGAGCCGACCTTCTGCGCGGCCAGGTCGCCGCTTTTGATGAGGGCCAGCACGCGGCGAGGGCTCACGCCCAGCAGCTCGGCGGCTTCCTTGGTGGTCAGCATGGTGGCTCCTTTGCGTGGGCAATCGGACCTAAGGCGGAATGCTTTTTATAGTATAGGACGAAAAAGTATTCCGACAACGGAACACTTTTTTGCTGACGGGCGTGTGGGTCGGCCGTGCGACCTTGCTGAATCGGCGCATGACCGCGGCGTTTCCGCAGGTGACGGGTAACGGGGAGGTGACCGATTGGGCGCCTGCGAGGGGAGCCGCCGCGGAGCGTATATGGTAGTCCCATCAAAATGCGGGAGGAGTGCGTCCGCGCGCGGTGCGTCCGCGTGTGGTTCGGACGCGTGCAGCGTGGACGTGTGATGCGCGGATGCGTGCAGCGCGCAGGAGCCCGTCGCTGGTTGCGGGTGGAGAGGAGCCCCTATGAGACTCGGTAGGAAGATCGCATGTGCGGCGTGCGGCGCGGCGGTGGTCGCGGCGATGGTGCCCGGCGTTGCGTTGGCAGAGCAGGCAGAGCCGCTGGTGAACTCGGACGGGACCTTGTCTTTCGTCCTGAAGAAGCCGATGACGCTGGGGAAGAAGGCCCAGGGATCAGGCGGGCTGCAGGCCCTTGCGGAGGATCCGCTGCCCACGAAGTTCCTGGTGGACGCGGCTGAGCGCAGCCAGCGTCATACGCCGGTAAAGGACCAGGGTTGGACGGGAACCTGCTGGGCGTTTTCTGCCATGGCTAGTGCTGAGTCCAGGCTGGCGTTGACCGGTCAGGCGGGGACCGACCTTGACTTGAGCGAGCTGCACCTGGCGTACTTCTCCGAGAACCCCGCGCCGGACCCGCTGGGCAACAGCGTGAACGATGCGGCTACGTATGAGATTGATTATCTGGACGGCGGAAACGTGGAAATGGCGATCCGTTTGCTGGCGGGTCGTGGCGGCTTTGCGCTGGAGAGCACGGCGCCCATGGCCGAGCTCATCAAGAAGGGCTGGGATCTGAAGGTCCTCGATAATCCGGATTACAGGCCCGGCCTGCTGCAGGAGTATGCGCTGGCTGCGGCTGACCAGGACAAGATCGCCTATAGGCTGCGCGGCAGCATGGAGGTCCCGACGACGGACGTCGATGCTGTGAAGCGCGCCATCATGAGTTGCGGCGGCGGCGCCATTGGCATGAACTCGAGCAAATTCACGAACAACGCCACGGACTTCTATTCGAAGGACCCCAGCATGGATCATGCCGTGACGGTAGTCGGCTGGGATGACGATTACCCGCGTGAGCGCTTCGGCAAGCAGGGGGCGGACGAAAGCGAGCTTCCCAAGGCAAACGGCGCCTGGCTTATCAAGAACAGCTGGGGCGAAGAGGTCGGCGACCAGGGCTACGGCTGGATCTCTTACGAGGATGCGGCCATGGGTTCTCAGGACAATGTGGCGACCTTCCTTGACGTGGAGCCCGTGGATGCCGGCCAGCCCGCTCAGAACAGCTACTACTACGATGGCGGAGTTAGTACGACCACAGGTGCGATCGAGGAAGGCGGCTCCGTGGCCGGCGTGTTCACGGCCAAGGCCAACCCTGGTGGCGCCGAGGAGATTACCCGGGTGGGCATGTATATGAACCAGGCAGGCGTGGACTACTCGGTGCAGGTGTACGTGGACCTGAAGGACCCGACGGACCCGACCAGCGGCACGGCGGCGCTGAAGCAGCCGGTCACGGGCACGGTTCAGGCACGTGGATATCAGGAGGTCGAGCTTGGCCCTGTGTACGTGGAGGAAGGCCAGACCTATTCGGTGGTCTGGACGCTGACCACTGCTGAGGGGTACGAATACCAAGGCGCGATCGGGTACGAGGTTCTTTCGGCATTTGACTACGAGTGGGTGAAGGCCGAAAGCACCGCCCAGCCTGGCCAGACCTTCGAGCAGGACGCTCCCGGCAGGCCCTGGGACGACCTGGCCACGGCGGAACCGGACGTGATCACGGTGGATGGTTCCGAGGAGGGGGAGAGCCGAGAGTACAAGGACGAGGCTTCGGCCATCGCCCGCATCAGGGCGTTCACCGTCAACGTGGAGAAGCGCCACGAGCACAAGTGGGGCGAGGTCGAGGTCGCGGTTGAGCCCACCTACGTGAGCGAGGGCCGCCTGGTCCAGCGCTGCGAATGCGGTCAGGTCCGCGACGCCGGCGTGGTGACGCTCTCCAAGACGAGCATGCGCAGCTGCAAGGTGAGGCTGAGCACCACGAGCTACGCCTACTCCGGCAAGGTGCGCACGCCGAAGGTGACGGTCATCGACACGGACGGCAACCTGGTGCCGCCCGAGGCCTACACGGTCAGCTACCCCTCCGGCCGCAAGCTGGTGGGCACCTACACGGTGAAGATCAAGGCCAAGTCCGGCAACGTGCCGGTGAGCGGCTCCACCTCGGTGAGCTTCCGCATCACGCCCCGGGCCACCACGCTGGCATCCGTCACGGGCGGCAAGCGCTCCGCCACGGTGAAGTGGCATCGCAAGTACGCCCAGACCAGCGGCTACCAGGTGCGCCTGGCCTCCAGCAAGACCATGAGCGGCGCAAAGGTGAAGACGATCGCGAACACGAAGGCCTACAAGGCGACCTTCGGCAAGCTGGCCAAGGGCAAGCGCTACTACGCCCAGGTCCGCACCTACAAGGTGGTCAACGGAAAGCGCTACTACTCCGCCTGGAGTCCGAAGAAGCCCGTGGTGACGAGGTAGCGCAAGGCGGCGTGAGGTAGCATGAGGAGGCGCGGTCGAGCGGGCGGCGCACCCCAGGACGGAAGGAACCCTATGAGACTCAGCAGGAAGATAGCGTGCGTGGCATGCGGCGCGGCGGTGGCCGCGGCGCTGGTGCCCGGCGTGGCGCTGGCAGAAAAGGCGGAGCCGGTGAAGAACCCGGACGGGACCGATTCTTTCGTCCTGAAAGCACCGACCTTGCCTGCCCACAAGGTCAAGGGGAGCGGTCTGTCCGCGCTGGCGGAGGACCCGCTGCCGACGAAGTTCCCTGAGAGCAGGGACCAGCTTAATGCGCGCCAGACCTCCGTGAAGAACCAGGGCTGGATGGGAATCTGTTGGGCGTATTCCGGTGCGGCAGCTGCTGAGGCCAGGCTGGTGGCGACCGGCCAGGCGGGAACCGACGTCGACCTGAGCGAGCTGCACTTGGCGTACTTCCTCAAGCATCCCGCGCCGGATCCGCTGGGCAACAGCGTCAACGATGCTGTTGCGTACAGTACCGACTATCTGGACAGTGGGAACATATATCTCAAGAACTATCAGATGGCGGGTCGTGGCGGCTTTGCGCTGGAGAGCACGGCGCCCACAGCCGAGCTCATGCAGAGGGGCTGGGACCTGGACGTGCTGGAAAACCCGGACTACCGGCCTGGCCTGCTGCAGGAGTACGCGCTGAAGGCCGCTGACCAGGACAAGATCGCGTACCGGCTGTGTGGCTTCAAGGACGTGTCGGTAACGGACCCTGACGCCCTGAAGCGTGCCATCATGGACTACGGCGGCGGTGCCGTTGCCCTGTACGTGACCGAGCCGCTGAACGACTACACAGACTTTTACACGAAGGCACCTGGGGCTAATCATCAGGTGACGGTTGTCGGCTGGGACGACGACTACCCGCGGGAGCGCTTCGGCAAGCCCGGTGCGGACGAAAGCGAGCTTCCCAAGGCCAACGGTGCCTGGATGATCAAGAACAGCTGGGGCGATGATGTTGGCGACCAGGGCTACGGCTGGGTTTCCTACGAGGATGCTGCCATGTCCTCCCAGGGCTATGTGGGAACCTTCCTTGACGTGGAGCCCGTGGATGCCGACCAGCCTGCTCTGAACAGCTACTACTATGACGGCAGTCCCGCAACGAACGCGAGCATTATTGAGGAGGGTGGCTCCGTAGCCGCCGTGTTCACGGCCAAGGCCAACCCGGACGGCGCCGAGGAAATCACCCGGACGGGCATGGTCATGAGCCAGCCGGGCGTGGACTACTCGGTGCAGGTGTACGTGGACCTGAAGGACCCGGCGGACCCGACCAGCGGCACGGCGGCGCTGAAGCAGCCGGTCACGGGCACGGTCCAGGACGTTGGCTACGTGGAGGTCGAGCTGGACCCCGTGTACGTGAAGGAGGGCCAGGTCTACTCCGTGGTCTGGACGTTCACCACCGCTGAGGGCTACGAGTATGAAGGCGGAATCGCGTACAGCGTGGCTTCCGCGTTCGATTACGAATGGGTCAAGATGGACGAAAGCCCCGCTCAGCCCGGTCAGACCTTCGAGCAGGACGCCCCCGGCAGGCCCTGGGACGATCTGGCCACGGCGGAGCCGGATCGATACGAGGGCGATGGTTGGCGAGCCGTTGACGAGGAGCAGGCCATCGCTCACATCAGGGCGTTCACCGTCAACGTTGAGAAGCGTCACGAGCATGAGTGGGGCGAAAGCAAGGTCGCGGTGGAGCCCACCTACGCCTCCGAGGGCCGCTTGGTGCAACGCTGCGCCTGCGGCGAGGAGCGGGACGCTGGCACCGTGCCGGCCCTGGCCAAGACTGACCTGGCGGACTGCTCCGTGGAGCTCAGCACCACCGACTACGTGTACGCGGGCAAGGTGCGCACGCCCAAGGTGACGGTGTACTACCCCAATGGCAGGCAGGTGGCGGCCAGCGACTATGCCGTCAGCTACGACGCCGGTCGCAAGCTGGTGGGCACCTATGCCATCCGCGTGACGGCCAAGGAGGGCAACGTGCCCGTGGGCGGGTTCCTGACCACCCAGTTCCTGATCGCTCCCAGGGCCACCACGCTGGCCTCCGCCACGGGCGGCAAGGGCTCCGCCACGGTGAAGTGGCACCGTAAGTACGCCCAGACCAGCGGCTACCAGGTGCGCCTGGCCTCCAGCAAGACCATGGCCGGCGCCAAGGTGAGGACCGTTGCCGGCGCCAAGGCCTACAAGACGACCTTCGGCAAGCTGGCCAAAGGCAAGCGCTACTACGCCCAGGTCCGCACCTACAAGGTGGTCAAGGGCAAGCGCTACTACTCCGCCTGGAGCGCCAAGAAGTCCGTGGTCACGAGGTAGCGCGGCGCGGTTGGCTGAGCAGCACGTTGCCGGTTGAGCAACGGCACATATAAGAGCGAGTTTGAGAACCCGGTCGGCGGTGAGCCGGCCGGGTTTTTCGTCCCATGGATTTGAAGGATTCATTTGCCCTTTGAGCGGGGGATTTGGCGGCCGTTCGCCTAGAATGGAGCAAAGGCCCGCGTGGTCTTGCCGAATGCATCCGCTCCGATGGAAGGGGTTCTGATGGGATTTTTCGACAAGAAGAAGTGCAGCATCTGCGGCGGCGATGCCGGTCGCGTGTTCGTGAAGAAGCTGGAGGACGGCCTGCTGTGCAAGGAGTGCACGGGCAAGCTGAGCCCGTGGTTCACCGGGCGTCGCCATTCGTCGGTTGCCGAGATCGAGGAGCAGCTGGCGTATCGCGAGGCCAACAAGGCGGCGGTGGCGGTGTTTTCGCCCACTCGCACGTGGGGTGGCAATACCAAGGTGTACCTGGACGAGGCCGCGGGCAAGTTCATTGTGACCAAGTCGTCAAATTGGCGGGACGAAAACCCCGACGTGATTGCCGTGTCCGACGTGCTGGGCGTGCAGATGGAGGCCGAGGAGCATCGGTGGGAGGAAAAGTACCGCGACTCCGAGGGCAAGGAAGTCAGCTACAACCCGCCCCGGTTCCGCGGCGAGGTCGACTACTACGTGGAGATCAGCGTGAACACCACGTACTTCGACGAGATCCGCTTCAAGCTGAACGACCGCACTATCAGCGACGTTGACTTTGCCACCCGCGAGGCCACGGTCCGGATTGCGGACGACCTGAAGGCAACGCTCATGGGCAATCGCGAGGCCGTGCTGGACGCGGCGGCTGCTGCGGCGGCGCCCAAGATGGCGGCTCAGTGCAAGACGTGCGGCGCTACGACCACGCCCACGGCCACCGGCTGCTGCGAGTACTGCGGCTGTCCGCTGTAGGCCGCGACCAGCGGGCACGGCGTGCGACGGCATGCGTCGCTGCGGGGGCGTTGCCGTTCCCATTGCTCGTTTTCGGAGGGATGGAGCTTCAGGGCTCTATCCCTCTTTGCATTTTGGGGGCTGGTGGACCGTGCGGAGGGGATGGCTCCGTCGGCATAAAATCAGTTTGGCGGTTTGGTCCCTTCTTGGAAAAATAATTGAGGTTTTAGGTTGCGGGGAGGTTCCGGGGGCTGCTTTGAAGAGGCTTTTCGTGCTTTCTTGGCTCGTCCTAGCGATGTTATTGCTTGCATGTTTTGCGTTTGCCCAGGTCAGATGGTCAGGGTTGCAACAGTGAATTCGAATGCTGCTCATCGTCTTTCTGGAGCGTGACCTAAAACCCCTATTTTTTGGCTGAAAAGTCCGAAAACGTCGAACTTGCTTTGGAGCCGGGCGGACGCAGCTGGTGGCGGGGCGTCCGATAGGTAGCGGTGCGTCAAGCGGTGGCGTACTTCGCGACGGTAGCGCCGATTCCCGAAAAGTTACGCTGTGGCAACGGTCCCGAGGAAGTTCCGCACGGGGTGGTACTGTAGGCGTGAAAGAAAAGCGGCGGGAAAACGCCGCGCCTTGAGGAACCGGCAAAAGAGGACACGGTGCAGACTTACGACAGGCAGATGCTCGACTACCTGCAGCAGGTGGTCGAAGTGCGCGAGCGTTCCAGCGCGGTGGCGGAAATGGCCAAGCGACACAGGAACGCCGACCAAGCTGCGTTCCACGACGGGTACATGTTCGTGCCCGTTGAGGGAGCAAGTGGATTCAAGATCGTGAAATCCATCGACCGCTTTGCCCAGTAGGCAAGCTCGGTTGATGTGAGAAGAGAGAGCGCGGGCCGTCACTTTGACGGCCCGCGGTAGTTTCCAGGGTACTCAGGGCGAAAGGGGCGCCGGCGGTCGGGCGTGGCCCGGGCGCCGGCGCCCCGTTCGCCCCGCGGTTTTTGCCCGCCTACAGCAGCCCGCGGCGCAGGACGCTGGCCAGGGGGCGCCGGTCCAGGGGCGTGCAGACGTGCGCGGTCAATCCAGCGGACTTGGCGGCCAGCACGTCCTCCGCAAAGGCGTTGGCGGTCATGGCCACGATGGGCACCTTCTTGTAGTAGCTGCCGGACAGCGCGCGGATGGCGCGGGTGGCGTCGTAGCCGTTCATGTTGGGCATCTGGACGTCCATGAGCACGATGTCGTAGTGGCCTTCGGGCAGCTGCGTCATGCGCTCCACGGCTTGGGCGCCGTTGGCCACGCGGTCCAGCTGCAGGCCGGTGGTGCCCAGGATCTCCTGCGCTACCTCGGCGTTCAGGTCGTTGTCTTCCGCCATCAGGGCGCGCTTGCCGCTCAGGTCGAGCAGCTGCCCCAGCTGCTCGACGGGCAGCTCGGTGGGGGCGGAAAGCAGGTCTTCGTCCGTCTGGGTCAGCTTCTGGAACGTGCGGGCCAGGCGGGAGCGGAACAGCGGCTTGCTGACGAAGGCGTTCACGCCGGCGGCGCGGGCCTCGGCTTCGATGTTGGCCCAGTCGTAGGCGGAAATGATGATGATGGGAACGTCCGGTCCCACCTCGGCGCGGATGGCCCGGGCGGTCTCCACGCCGTTCATGTCCGGCATGCGCCAGTCCAGGATGGCCGCGAAGTAGTCCCGCTTCTGGCGGTGCCGCTTGACGACCTCCTGCACGGCGTCCTTGCCGCAGGTCACGCCGGTGGCGCACATGCCCAGGTCATCCAGCAGGTGGCAGCAGGACTCCAGCGAATAGGCGTCGTCGTCGGCCACCAGCACGTCCAGGTCCACCAGGTTGGCGACGTTGGTTTCCTCCTGCTCTGCCAGGCGCAGCGCCAGGACGGTGGTGAAGCGGCTGCCCTGGCCGAGCGTGCTCTGGACCTTGATGTCGCCACCCATCATGCGCACGATGTTGCGGCTGATGGGCATGCCCAGGCCCGTGCCCTGGACGTCCTGGGTTTCCGGGGTGACCTCGCGGCTGAAGGGCTCGAAGATCTGCTCCACGAACTCGGGGCTCATACCCACGCCGTTGTCCTCCACCACGAACTCGTAGCGGGCCAGCTTGGGCTGGTTGCTGGGCAGCTCGGACAGGGACAGGCGGATTTTGCCCCCATGCGGAGTGTGTTTGATGGCGTTGCCCACCAGGTTGGTGAACACCTTCTGGATGCGCAGGGCGTCGCCTATGACCTCCTCATGGCGCACGTTGCTCACGCTCACGTGCAGCTCATGGCCGGCGGCCTTGATCTGGGCGTCCGTCAGGTTGAGCAGGTCCTCCAGCAGGTCGGACAGGTTGAAGCGCTCCTCGACCAGGTCCACCGTGCCGGACTCGATCTTGCTCATGTCCAGCACCTCGTTGATCAGGCCCAGCAGGTGCTTGCTGGCCTGGGTGATCTTGCCCAGGCAGTCAGCCACGCGGTCCCGATCGTCCAGGTGGGCGGCGGCGATGGCGGTCATGCCGATGATGCCGTTCATGGGGGTGCGGATATCGTGGCTCATGTTGGCCAGGAAGTCGGTCTTGGCGCGGTTGGCGGACTCGGCGGCGTCGTAGGCGGTCTGGACCAGCTGGATCTGCTCGTTGGCGTCGCGCATGCCCAGGATGAAGGTGATGCTGCCGTCGTCTTCCACGGTGCGGGCCACGTTCAGCTCGTAGTGGAGCAGCTGGCCCTGGAAGCGCCGCTTGAAGGTGGTCTTGTACAGGCCGCGCTCGGGGACCTTACGCAGCAGCGTGTCCAGGCAGGTGGCCTCGCGCATGCGCTGCTGGTCTTCGTCCACCACGAAGTTGGTCACGTAGCTTTCAATGGTCTGCGAGTAGTCGCCACCGCCCACCAGCTGGTCGATCAGCGCCGGGGGCAGGCCTTCGCCGTCGGTGCGGTACAGCTGGATGGTGTTGGTGGCCGCGTAGATCTTGAACAGGCTGTGGTATTCGCGGCTCAGCGCGTCGATGATGCGCAGCTGCTCCTGCTCCGCCTTCCGACGCTCTTCTTCGCCCGCAATGACGTCATCAATGTTGGCGAAACCCAGCACGAACTCCGGGCGGTCCGACGCTGCCAGCGCCATGTGGAGCTGGAAGTGGTTCAGCTTGCCGGTGCTGCGGCGCACCCGGTAGCGGAAGCTGTAGTCGGGGTCCTGGTGCAGCAGGTCGGCGGCCTGGCGGGCATCCATGATGGGCTCGAACAGGTGCTGATCCTCCGGGACCACGTTCTGGCTCACGTACAGCGGCATGATCTTGCGGTACAGGCCGGTGCGGAAGGCTTCGCCGTAGTGCTGCTCGGTGTGGCGGTCCATGCGGAAGTTGGTGAACTGGTCGGTTTCGTAGTCGACCAGGTACAGGTTGGAGTAGGGGCGGGCCAGGGCGCTCATCATGCTCAGGGTGGCGGCCTGCTCTTCGGCGTGCTCCTTCAGCCGCTGGTGGGCGTTCAGGATGGCCAGCTTTTCCTCGTGGATGGGCTGGGTGGCGAACAGCACGTGGGCCAGCGTTCCGTCGGGATTGCGGTTGCCTTCAATAAACAGGCACTGCGACCAGGGGTTTTCCGCGCGGTCGTCGATCTGGTCGCTGATGACTACCGTACGGTACTCCATGGTCAGCGACTTGCGCGCGCCCATGCGCTCGTTGAGCGTGGTCAGGTCCACGAACTTCAACACGTCGTCGGAGAACGCGGGGTCGACCATGTGGCGGGCGAAGAAGTTCAGCTGCTCCTGGGAGTTGCCCTGGGCGGAAATGCGCTCGCGCACCACGTTGTGGGACGACATCTCCGCGTACGTCCCCGCGTTGAGGTCCAGGTAGTGGACGGACGTGTACAGGCCGTCCAGGAAGCGGCGGACCTTGTCGGGGTTGATGGCTTCGTCTGCGGCGGCGCCGGCGTTGGCGGCGGCAGCCTTGGCGGACGGCTCGATGGTTGCTTCGTTCATGTGCATGCTCCGGAGGTGGTGCGGGTTTTCCGTTCCGGGCAGGTGGCTTGCTCGCGTGGAGTGGGCCCTGCTCATGCCCGTAAGTATAGCAATTTGGGGAGGTCATGGGGCCTTTTTGGGCGAAAGCCCCGCCGCGGGCCGCGGACATTGGTGTGCAGCCGCAATCGCGGGTTGTAACGAATTTCTGCTACAATTTCGTACATTATTAATTACAAAAGGAGGTCGCCATGCCTGCCCTGGCCCAGCCGCTCCCGGCCATCCGTCCCATCACCGACCTACGCACGCGCCTGAACGAGGTCTGCGAGCAAGCGCGGGAAACCCAGGAGCCCATTGTGCTCACCAAGAACGGCAGCAGCGCTTTCGTCCTGATGGACAGCAGCGCCTTCGACGAGCAGCAGCGCCGCAACCGCCTGGCCCTGGCCCTGCGCGAGGCCGAGATCGAGCAGAAGTATCGTCCCGAGGCCATCCCCGAGGAGGAGGCCAACGAGCGCATGGCGCAGATCTTCGCATCCTGGGGCCTGACCTATGCTTAGCCTGGAGTGGCGGCCCCGCGCGCAGCTGGACCGCGAGTCCATTGCGCTGTACCTGGGCTTCGAGCGGGACAACCCCCAGGCGGCTCTGAAGGTGGTGGGCGAAATAGACCGCGTTCTTGACCAGGCCCGCGAGCTGCCGGGAATCGGCAAGCCGTTCCAGCATGAGGCGCTGGAGGGCGCGGGGTACCGGCAGCTCCTGGTGGGCTCGTACGTGGTGCTCTATAGGAATGATGAGCGCGTGCTCACGGTGTACCGGGTCCTGCATCAGCGACAGGACATCGACGACTACGCGCTGGTGGAGTTCGTGCACTAGCGCCGCGCGTTGGGGCGTGGCTAGCGAGCGTCGTCTTCCTCGGGGCTGACGGGCGCCTGGCCTGCCAGCGACGGGGGCTTGATGCCGGCCAGGAACGCGGGCAACCCGGCAGGGGCCTTGGCCGCGTCGGCGTCGTCGTTGCCGCGGGACGTCAGGTTATCCCAGGACTCCTTGGCCAGGTAGCGACCCATGTTGAGCAGGGCATCGCGGACCTCGGGCGAAAGACCGCCCACGGCCTTGGCTGCGTTCCACACGCGCGATATGGGATCCTGCTGCAGCTCCACCCAATCTTCGATGTTGGTGGCCGCCACCACGGTGAACATGGCCTCGACCAGCTCCTCGCGATGCTGGGGATCGGTGATATCGGTCCAGCTGTTGACCGCTTCGGCAAAGGCCTCCGCATCGGGATACAGCCCGTCGGCGTCCTCCAGGTCGTCGCCGCTGACCTGCCAGCGGGTGGGCGCGTGCTGCTGCAGGCTGACGCCGGTGGCCTTGACCACGCGTAGGTCGGTGCGGCGCTCCATGAGCAGGCCGAACACGGACGCGGCGGGCACGATCTTGCGCAGCTTGGCGGCGTAGCCGGGATCGTCGAATCGGTCGGACGGGGCGAAGGCGAAGGCCGGGCCGTCCAGGTTGTACACGCGCTCGATGAGCTCGTAGGTGGCATCGTTGCAGGTCAGGGCCGCGTACTCGCTCAGGTTGCCGCCCTTGCTGTGGCCGCTGACGAAGATGCGCTTCGGGGTCGCGGGGCTTGGCGCGGGGCCGGTCGCGGCGCCAGGCGCGCCGGCCGTGGGCCCTGAGGCCGCCGCGTCGCCCGCAGCCGCCGCGTCGCCGTCAGCGCCGGCCGCATGCTCCAGGTACTCCCGGGCCAGCCGCTGGCTGGGCACCTCCCGCATGAACGACAGGTTGAAGTCCTCCTTCCACCCCGCCACCGATGTATCCGTCCCGCGGAACGCCACGAAGGTGGTCCCGTCAGGCAGGTGGAACGTCACCGCCGCGAACTGGAGCTCCTGGTCGGTGCAGTATTCGCTGACCGCGTTGCTGACCTGCAGGTTCGCGTACCGCGGAGACTGCAGCACCGCGCCCACGAACTCCGGTCCGCCCCAGGCGCCCAGGAAGGTGGTGCCGAACAGCTCCGGATACGGCACGCCGCACAGCGCCAGCGGCATGGGCAGCCGCGTGTCTGCCCCCATGTCCCCCAGGGCGCCGCGCTCGAAGTAGCAGTAGGCCAGCGTGGTCAGCGCCAGCGCGTCCGCCTCGCAGAACGGCTGCTCGCTGAAGGGAGCGGCCTTGACCAGCACGTAATCGACCAACGAACTCTTCATGGGAACCTCCCGGGAGCCATGGGGCGGTAATCAGGGCATAAAAAACGGGGCGAAAGGAAAGCGCGCAAGCTCACTCGCGCAGCTCCCTTTCGCCCCATGATACGGCTTTTTGCGCCCGGGCTAATCGTTGTAGCGCTGGGAATTTTCGAAGGTGGCGCGGCCGAACAGCACGCCGCCCATGCAGTGCATGTGCAGGTGGCCGACGGTGGCGGCGGAGTCGGGGCCCGTGTTCATGATGGTGCGGAAGCCGCTTTCCTTCACGCCCTTGAGCTCGGCGACCTTCGGCAGGGTCTTCAGCAGGTGGCCCAGGACTTCCTCGGGGATGTCGTCGTTCAGGTTCTCATAGTGCTGCTTCGGGACCAGCAGGGTGTGGACGGGAGCCTCGGGCTCGACGTCGTCGAATGCCATGCAGATGTCGTCCTCGTAGACGACCTTGGCCGGGATTTCGCCGGCAACGATCTTGCAGAAGATGCAATCGCTCATTGTGGGGCCTTCCTTTCGGATTCGGGTATGGGCAAATGGTACCACGGGCCGCGGGCGCAGGCGGCCGCGGGGCCAGGTGTGACGGTGGGCGAAAGCGCCGGCGCGGAGCGCGGGGCCGCAGGTCGACGGGTCGCCGCGGCTAGAGGGCGGCGTAGCGGCGGATCAGATCCTGCAGCGGCTCGCCGGCGTCCAGGGCGTCGGCCATGGCGCGGCCGGGGGACGTAAGGGTGCGGGCGCGCTCGAACAGGGGATCCAGATAGTGGCTTTCGCCCTTACCCCGGGCCTCAAGGCCGCGGGCGGCAAGGTCCAGCACGTCCAGGCAGAGCTGGCGCAGGGCGTCGCGGTCCACGAACTGCGGCCACTGGCGATGGTTGAAGATCCGGCGCAGCTCCGTGGCGGAGTAGCCGTGGTGGAACAGCACGTGGTCGGCGTCCAGCAGGCGGTTCAGCTCGTCCACCTGGTCCATCAGGCCCACGTGGAAGGCGGCCACGGTCATGGCCTCGCCCAGGGGCTGGCAGCAGCAGCTGCGGAACTCGATGGTGCCGCGGAAGGTCAGGTCCTCGAACTTGTAGGTGCGCAGGTAGGCCAGGTCGGAGTCCTGGGGCTTGAAGGTGATGGGGTGGTAGGCGCCGTCGGCGTAGTATTCGCCCTGCACCTGGTCGCGGGCCAGGTAGTCGATGATCGGGATGGGCATGAAGTTGATGTAGCGGCCGTCTCGTTCCGTGCAGAAGATGCTGGTGGTGCTGATGTACTCCAGCAGGTCGTCCACGGTTTCCAGGCGGCAGTCGAACATGCCAATGTTGTGGGGGTTGATGCCATGGGTGCTGTTTTCCCACAGCAGGTCGCGGACGCACAGCAGCTGGGGCTCGGTTTCCAGCAGGGCATTGCTGAACAGCACGGCCTTGACGGGCTCCACGTTGCTGAAGGCCCGCAGGGTGGGGATGAGCCGGTCGCGGTCCACGTCCAGCTGCACCTGGCTGGCGCTGGCGAAGGCGCCGTAGGCCACGTAGGGGTGGAAGTACATGGGCACGTTCCAGGTCTGGCTCTTCTGCAGGTATCGCTCGAGCATGCGGTAGCGCTCGCTGGGGATGAAGTCGCGGCGGTTCACGGCGTTGCGGGGGTTCACGCCCATGCCGGTCAGGGTGTGGCCGTTGGCGCCCAGGCGCTCGTTCAGGAAGCCCACGTAGTCGCGGAAGCGCTGGTCGAGCTCGGCAATGCCTTCGGCACGGCCGAGGGACAGCTCCAGGTTGTTGTAGGAGCAGTCGAAGGATATGTTGTCGCCGTTGTCCGGCCGGGTGGCGCTGAAGCACACGCCGTTGGCGTCAAGCTTTTCCGGGATGAAGCCGAAGTGGTCCATGCACGCGCGGGCGGCCTCCTGGGCGATGGCGTAGTCGGTGGGGCCGTCGGTCAGGCGCACCACCGGGATCTCCACCTCCACGCCGATGAACCGGCTGCGGGGCTGCTCGGTGGGGGCGATGTACTTGGCATACAGGCTTTCGCGGATCTGCTGACGGTTCATGGGGGTCTCTTTCACGTGGCGAGGTGCGGCGCGGGGCGGGCTCGCGGGCGCAAGGTTGCTTGGGGCTATTGTCTCACAGGCGCGGGGGCTCGGGCGCGCGGGGCGCCGCGCGGCGGGTGCGCTTGGGTGCGGGGTCGGTCGCGCGGGGCGCCGCGCGGCGGG
>JAUNCQ010000083.1 GCA_030526515.1 Coriobacteriia bacterium | reverse complement strand
AGTTCACGTAGCGCTGGACCGCCTTGCCCTTCTCGTAGCCGCAGTGGGCGTCACGTACTTCGAGCTTCATGAATCACCTTCATTCTGGTAGAAGAATAGTTGCTAGCTATTCTATCCAACACAGAATAATCTGCCAATTTCCTATGAAATTGCATAATGCCTGGTAATGCCCCAATCATAAAACATCATATAGAATTATAAACAGTTAGAAATAATCTGGACGAAAGATAAGCAATGCCCCACCCCGCACCAAGCGCCGCTTCGAGCGCTTTTCCAAACGCCGCCCTCCCCTTCGCCCCGGTTCTGGGGCACCGGCCCCAGCGCCTGATCGGCCGCAACCAAGAGCTCAGCGACTTCCTGGCCCAGATTCAGGCACCGCCCCAGACCGCGGGGGGCATTGCGGGGAAGCACAGGCAGAAGACCACCCTGATCAGCGGGGGCAAGGGCATGGGCAAGACGGCGCTGCTGCTGGAGCTGTGCGACTGGGCCGCCAACGCCGGGTACGCCGTCCTGCGGCCCGCGGCAGATCAGGACGCCGCCGCCGACCTGATCTTCCACAGCCAAAACGGCCCCACGTTGGTAGCCGTGGACGACGTCACCACCGCGTCCGCCAGCTTGCGGCACCTGGCCAGCGCGTACTTTTCCCTGCTGGCCGAAGGCCGCAACGTGGCGCTGGTCCTGGCCGGGCCGCCAGTTCCCTTCCGCAAGGCCCTGACCGACAGCGTCCTTTCCCGCCTGAAGCTGGGAACCCGCGTGGAGCTGGGGCCCCTTCCCGCAGGCGCAGTCCAAGCCCGGCTGCAGCAGGCCCTTCCACAGGACGAAAACGCCGCCAGCGCCCACGACCTGGCAACAGCAACCCAGGGCCATCCCCTGTTGCTGCAGATGATCGGCTTCTACCTTTCATCCGGAAACAGCGCCGCAGATGCGCTGGCCTTTGCCCAGGCCGATTTTTCCGACGCAGTGCTCCGTCCCCTGCTGGCAGGGCTCTCCCCCATCGACCTGGAGTTCCTGCGTGCCATGACGCCCGATGCCGGACCCACCTCCGTGCGGGACCTGCGGGAACGCACCGGCTGGACCGACAACTACCTGCAGCCCTACCGGGCACGGCTCATCAACGCCGGAGTCATCGTGGCGCCGCGGCGAGGCTGCGTGGCGTTTTCCCAGCCCTTCTTCCGGGAGCTGCTGGCCTCCGAGCCCCTCTAGCAAAACGGGGGAGCCGCAGCTCCCCCGTTCTCTCAAGCTATGTTGATCCCGCGCCTACGGCATGGCCGTCGCAGGGCCGCCCAGGATGGGCGCCATCTGCACGGTGCTCGAAGAGCTCACCACCGGAGCCTCCACCACCTTCGGCGCGCTGAAGGTCACCGGAGCATCCACCTCCACCTTGGGCATTTCCAGGGTGGTGTCCGGAGCTGCCACCACCGGGATCTGGGTGGTCTCCGCCGCGCTGAACGCAGCCGCCGTCGGCTCCACCTTGGGCTCGGCGTTGGTCGGCGCAACGGCCACGCGGGGCAGCTCAGCCGTCTTCGCGGCAGAGACGGCCGTGGGGGCCATCACCGTGGCGACCTTGGTAGCCGCCTCGTTAACCGGAGCCTCCTTCACCGCGGAGGCCGCATCGACCATGGGAGCGTCCACCGCCGTCGGTGCTGCGAACTCGGTCGGCACGTCCTGTACGGTATTCTCCGCCTTGATTACCGGAGCCTCCTGCACCTTCGCACCGGCGCTCATGGGAGCAGCCACAGTACCCGGCTTGGCTTCGGACGCCTTGGCCACGATCGGAGCGGACTTCACTGCAGCCTCGCCCGCCGGCTTGGCAATGCGAGACATCGGTGCACTGCTGGCAGGCGCGGGCTTGGCTGCCGGAGCGGTAGAGCCAGGCTTCTTGGCCGCGCCAGCAGCACCGGCAACAGCGGCACCTGCCACGGCGCCTGCCGCAGCCGCCTTGGCCGCATCAGCGGGAGTGGCGACCGTCCTGCTCACACCAGGACCAGATTCGCCTTCGCCCGCCAGGTCCTCATCCTCGTCCAGGCCTTCGTCCTTCTTGCCGAAGCGCGCTGCCAGGAACGGCGGCAGCTGCTTGCCGTTAACGAGCCACCAGGCGCCGCAGGCGGCTGCGATGATCAGCAGCATGCCCAGGGCATACAGCAGTCCCGCATAGCCGGGCTGCTGCTCGCCTTCAGCCGCGGCAGCTTCAGCCTCGGCCTCGGCCAGCGGGTCGACAACGCCATCGCCGTCTCCACCGTCAAGGGGAGCACCGTCGCCGCCGTCGCCCTCCTCGCCATCGGTCCCGGCTACGGCAGCCTCGTCGGAGTCATCATCCTCCTCTTCGGCCTCGTCGTCATCAAGGTCCGCGTCGTCTTCGTCGTCTTCGTCAGAGCTGGAAGTAGTGGACGAAGTATAGGACGGACGCGTATAGGACGGCCGGTAGCTGGAGGAGTTGTTGTTCCTGTTGTTCGTCGAGGTGTTGTTCTTCTTGTTCTCCGTCTTCTTCTTTTCCTCGGTCTTCTTTTCAGCCTTCTTGTAAGAGATGACCAGGTTCGCGTAGTCGCCGGCAACGTAGTCGTTGACGTTCAGCTTCACCACGCCCTTGCTCACCTTCTTGGTGGCAGACTTGCCCACGGAGCCGTCGGACTTCAGCCAGAACAGCTTCACCTCGGTGCCGTTGGCCTTTGCCACCGGCAGGGTCAGGGTCACAATGCCGAAGCCCTTCTTCACCTGGACGCGCTTGCCGCCGGAGGTGTAGCCGAAGGACATGTGGTAGTAGTTGCAGATTGCATGATTGTCGGCCGTAGCCGCGGACTTCAGGGCCTTGCTGGCAGCCTTGGCCTTCTTCAGGACGAAGCTCACCTTCGTGACGTGCTCCATGCCGGAGCGGGTCAGGTACGCCCCGCTCACGTCTGCCTTGGCGCTCGTGATGCTGGAGACGCTGGAGCTGATCTTGGCGAACTTGGGAGCCAGCTTCACATCGTCGACCAGGGGCTCGTCCGCATAGATGATTTCGCCCTTTTCATTGGCCCAGCCCATGAAGCTGTAGCCCTTCTTCTGCAGCACCAGGTTGCCCTTGCCGTCCTTCACGTTCAGCGCAGGAACGACGTTGGCCTGGTTCAGGGACTGACGGGACTGGATGGCGCGCTCGGACAGCACGGTCTTGCCGTCTTGGCACAGGAAGGTCACCTGGGGATCATGAGCCGGACCGAAGACCGGATACAGGATGACCACGCTCATAACGCCGCCCTCGGCGTTGGCCTTTTCCGCCGTGAGGGTGTACGTGCGCAGGGGCGCAGTGGCATCCTCGGAATACGCCCAGCCCTTGAACTGCTGGCCTTCCTCGGCCGCAACGGGGGTCTGAGCCTTGGACTCCTTGAACACGCGGTCGATGGTCCACTCAGGCTTGGCGTCCGGAACGTTGGCGGCCTCACCGTTCGGAAGCTTGAACACCACGGTGACGGTCTGGTTATCCTCCTCCGTCAGCGCCGCAGGATCATCGGCCCCTGCCGGCTCGTCCGCAAAGGACAGGGCCGGGCTGGCGCCCATCAGGTACGCGCAGCCGCTCATCAAGCACAACACAGCAAGGAAGCCCGTGAGCTTCCTTGCAAGGTTCATTTTGGCTTCGGGCATCAAAGACACCGCACAGCTCCTTCACTAGGGGACGAAACGCAACCCCCATTATATCCAAAACAGAATAGTATGTACAAACTCTCTACGACTAGCCCCTCAGCGCGTCCTCTTCGCAGTACGGAATCGCAATTCCGCTGATCACGGAGGCAATGACGTCCTGGGCGGTGCGGCCCTGGACCTTGGCCTCGTGGCTCAGGGCAATGCGGTGGCTCAGCACGTAGGGGGCCAGGTACTTCACGTCGTCGGGCATGACGTAGCTGCGACCGCGGAGCATGGCGTAGGCGCGGGACAGCGCGGTCAGGGCAATGCCGCCGCGGGGAGACGAGCCCACCTGGATCTCCGGGTTCGCGCGGGTGGCCGTCACGATCTCGACGATGTAGCGGAACACCATCTTGCTGATGTGGATCTGCTCCGCCACCTGACGGACCTGCAGCACCTGCTGGGCCGTGGCCACCGGGTGGATGGCCTTCTTGGCGGAGTCTCCCAGCTCGAGCACGCGCATCTCCTGGGCGAAGTCCGGGTAGCCCATGGACAGCTTGATCAGGAAGCGGTCCAGCTGCGCCTCGGGCAGCGGGTAGGTGCCGAACTGCTCGATGGGGTTCTGGGTGGCCAGGACCATGAACGGCTCCTGGAGGCGGTAGGTCACGGCGTCGACGGTGACCTGGCGCTCCTCCATGGCCTCCAGCAGGGCGGACTGGGTCTTTGCGGAGGCGCGGTTGATCTCGTCGGCCAGGACCAGGTTGGACATAACGCCGCCGGGGCGGAACTCGAAGTCCTGGGTCTTCTGGTTGTAGATGCTGAAGCCGGACACGTCCGAGGGCATGATGTCCGGGGTGAACTGGATGCGGCGGAAGCCGCAGTCCACGGACTTGGCCAGCGTGGAGACCAGCGTGGTCTTGCCGGTGCCGGGCAGGTCCTCCAGCAGCACGTGGCCCTTGGCGATCAGGCTCAGCACCACCAGCTCAACGGCCTCGTGCTTGCCCTGGATGACGGTGTCGACGTTGTCGATGATGGCCTGCACCACGCTACGGGCGGCTTCGACCTGGTTGTTTTCGACCAATGCTCTTCCTCCTCTTGAAACCGCTAGAACATGGGCGCGCACATGCGCATGATCTTGTCCTGCGGGGTGACGAACTC
>JAUNCQ010000030.1 GCA_030526515.1 Coriobacteriia bacterium | reverse complement strand
GAGGAGCCCCTGGCTCATTCCTTGTATTTACACCACTTTACGGACGCGACCCCTGGATGCGAGTTATGGGCCCGTGACTCGCATCCCCAAAATCGCGCATGCGAGTTATGGGCCCATAACTCGCATGTAGCCCAAAGGCGCCCAGGAGCCCTGCCGCTCTGACCGTCCCGCGGGCAAGAGCCCACCGCAGGCACCCCGCACCCCGAACATAAAACAGCCCCGGCACGGCAAACCGCACCGGGGCTGGAACACGCTACGCTACGCCTGGGGCTTGGGACCTGGGGCCCAGCGCTTGGGGCCTGGCGCCTGGAGCCGGACCTGGGGCCCAGGCCTGGAGCTCGCGGCACCCGCGCCCGAAGCCCTACTGCTTCGGCACCACGGCAGCGCGCAGGCTGCTGAAGCTGGTGGTACGCGCCCACCAACCCTGGGCCATGGCCGCCGCAGAAACCCTGCAGGCGTCCTCGAAGCTGCTGCACACCAGGAAGCTGGCGGAGCCGCTGCCGCACAGCATCACGTCCGTCACGCCCTCCTGCTCGGCAGCCCACTCGCGCACGCGAGCCAGCTCCGGCATCAGACGCTCGGCCGTAGAGGCCAGCCCGTTGAACAGGGGCACCTCGGCGCCGCAACCGGCGGCTGCCAGGGCCTCCTGCACCTCGGCGCTGGGCAGGTCGGGAGCCGCATCGAACTCCTGGTACACCTGGGCTGTGGACAGGCCGCCCTCGGGCTTCACCAGGACCACGTTGCTCTTGCGGGCCGGCAGCTTGCGCTGCAGCACCTCGCCCACGCCGTCCAGCTGCGCGCAGCCGCCGGTCAGGAAGAAGGCCACGTCGGCACCCAGCCCCGCCGCCACCTGGGTCAGCACGGGATCGCCCGCGTCAATGCCCCACGCATCGGCCACCGCCAGCATTGCTGCGGCCGCGTCGGAAGAGCCGCCGCCCAGGCCGGCCTCCATGGGGATGTGCTTCTCAATGCGAATGTCGATAGCCTGGTTCTGACCCTTGCCCGTTGCCTCGGCCAGGGCCATGACCGCCTTGCAGGCAAGGTTCTGCTCGCTGGGCAGCTGCGGGGCCTCAACGCCTTCGCTGCCCACGCAGATCACGCGGACCTGGGGCACGTCGGTGCGATACTCCTGCCCCTTCTCCTCAGCCAGGCTGCGCTCGTACTCCACCACCACGGGGTCCAGGTCCTTCACGCGCACGTACAGCACGTCATGCAGCATCAGCGCCTGCAGCACGGTGGTCACGTCGTGGTAGCCGTCGGCACGGCTTTCCCCCACGCCCAGGTACAGGTTGACCTTGGCCGGCGCCACCGCCTTGGTCGCGCCCGCGTACATGGCGGCCTGGTCGCGCAGCGTCGCCTCGCGCGCCATGGCAATCATGTCCACCGGCGCGCTCTGGGTCAGCGCCTGATGAGACCTGCCAACGTCCTTGCCCTGATTGTTGTTCTGTTCGGCCATGGGCCTGCCTTTCTACCTCTTCTTTCGTCGCTGGGCGAAAAATTCGCGCAGCACCGCCACGCATTCCTGCTCCAGCACTCCGGCCCGCACCTCGTAGGTGTGGTTCAGCCGGGAATCTTCGTTCATCTTGTACAGCGTCCCCAGCGCGCCCGCCTTCTGATCCGGCGCGCCGTACACGCATCGGTCCACGCGAGCCTGGTGCAGCAGCCCCGCGCACATGATGCACGGCTCCAGCGTCACGTACACCGTGCAGCCGGTCAGCCGCCACACGCCCAGCAGCTCAGACGCCGCCTTGCACGCCAGGAACTCCGCATGGCCCGCCGGATCCTGGGCGGTTTCCCGCAGGTTGCAGCCGGCGGCAATCACCACCGGCTCCGGCAGCAGCGGCTTGCGGGTGGCCTTGCAATACGGATCGAACACCACCACCGCGCCAATGGGCACCTCGCCCAGCTCGGCCGCGCGCTGCGCCTGGCCCAGCGCCATGCGCAGGTAGCGCTCGTCATCCAGGCGGCTGGGAACCGAACGGTTCGGCCCCGCCTGCAGAAGCGCGCCCTGGAGCAGCTCCGGATCAAGGCCCAGTTCCGCCAAACTGCCAGGCAGTGGCGGCGTGGGTACGGGGTCAACAGGTGTTTGGGAACTCAGGTCAGTCATAACAGAATGCATTATATGGTATTCTGTGTGGTACGTTGCGTGCCGTCGCGGCTACGCACACAAACGCGGAGGATTGGCCGAGTGGTTTAAGGCGGCAGTCTTGAAAACTGTTGAGCCGAGAGGTTCCGTGGGTTCAAATCCTACATCCTCCGCCAGCACAAACAACGGGCCGGGATCATTCCCGGCCCGCTTCATTTCTAGCGCTCGTCAATGGCCACGTAATCCCGACCGCCCTTGGTCGCGTTCTTATACGCGGGGCGGATGATGCGGGTGCTGGCGATCTCCTCGAAGCGATGCGCGGTCCAGCCGGCCATGCGGGCGCAGGCGAACAGCGGCGTGAACAGGTCCTCGGGCACGCCCATCATGCGGTAGACGAAGCCGGTGTACATGTCTATGTTGGCGCAGATGTCCTTGCGGGTGCCCTTCACGTTGGCAATGACCTCCGGGGCCAGGCGCTCCACGGTCTGCAGCAGCTTGAACTCGGCCTCGTGCTCGGTACCGGCAGCCAGACGCTCCGCAAAGCGCTTGCAGATCACGGCGCGAGGGTCGCTCAGGGTGTAGACCGCGTGGCCCATGCCGTAGATCAGGCCGGAGCGGTCGGAAGCCTCCTTGCGGACCACCTTCTCCAGGTAGGCCGCAACCTGGTCTTCGTCCTCCCAGTTCGTGACCACCTGCTTGAGCTCGTTGTGCATCTCGCGAACCTTGAAGTTGGCGCCGCCGTGGCGATGGCCCTTCAGGGAGCCGATGGCGCCGGCGAACGCGGAATACGGGTCCGTGTCGGCGGAGGACATGACGCGCATGGTGAAGGTGGAGTTGTTGCCGCCGCCGTGCTCAGCGTGCAGGCACAGCAGCACGTCCAGCATGCGGGCTTCCTCCGGCGTGAACTGGCGGTCCGGGCGCAGGGCGCTCAGGATGGTTTCCGCCGTGGACTGACCGGGGATGAAACGGTGCATGATCCACGATTCCTTGTGGTAGCGGGCACGCATGCAGTGGTAGCCCAGCACGGAGATGCGGGGCAGGCGGCTGATCAGCGAGATCGCAGTCATGACCTCGTGCTCCACGGAACGCTCCTCGGCGCGCGGGTCGTGCAGGTACAGGCTCAGCACCGAGCGGGACAGCATGTTCATGATGTCGGGCGGGGTGTCGCTGACGATCTGGGACGCAATGAAGCCGTCGGGCAGCTCGCGGGCCTCGTCAATGGCCGCGATGAAGCCATCCAGCTGCTCGCGGGTGGGCAGGTGCCCCATAAGCAGCAGGTACGCCACCTCTTCGAAGTTGTAGCGGTAATCCACCGACGGGTTGCCCAGCAGGTCGTACAGGTCGTAGCCGCGCAGGCTCAGGTGACCCTGGTCAGGCAGCTTCTCGCCATCGGAGATCACGTAGCCGTGGACGTTGGACACGTTGGTCATGCCGGCAATGACGCCGGTGCCGTCAGCGTTGCGCAGGCCGCGCTTCACGTCGAACTTGCGGTACAGCGCAGGATCAATACGGTTGACCTGCATGAAGTTCTGGTTCAGCTCCAGCTTTTCCGTCTGACTCATTCGCGCCTCCTACTCCACCCGCGCCGCGCGCGGAAAAAACGACCCCGACCCGCCAACGGCGGGCTCGCGGAAAATGTACGTTGGGTAATCTGATAACGCACATTATACCCATTAGTTTTTCCGCATAATTTCGGGCGAAATATACGGTATCCCTACGGGCGCAGACGCGCGACCTGGGCTCTCTTTCGCCCGCCGACGGCAAGATTGGAACAGCAGCATGGCCATCATCGACGCGCACGCGCACATCTACCCCGCCAAGATCGCACAGCGGGCAACCGAATCCGTGAAGGGCTTCTACGGATTCGACTTCCCCATGTTCGGCGACGGCACTGTGGATACGCTGGTGGCCCGCAGCCCGGAGATCACCCACTACGTGGTGCATTCCGTGGCAGTGAGGCCCCACAACGTGGCCAGCATCAACGACTTCATTGCGGCCGAGTGCGCCAAGAATCCCCAGCTCATAGGCCTGATGGCGGCACATCAGGACCTGGAGGACCCGGAGGTGGAGATCGACCGCGCCATGGGCCTGGGCCTGAAGGGCATCAAGCTGCACCCGGACACCCAGCAGGTCAACGCCGACGACCCGCGGCTCATGGACATCTACGAGATCGCCCAGGCCAAGGGCCTGCCCGTGATCCTGCACGCCGGCGACTATCGCTACGACTACAGCCACCCCCGCCGCATCAAGAAGGCGCTGCGAGCCTTCCCCGACCTGCGGGTGAACGCCGCCCACTTCGGCGGCTGGTCCGTGTTCGACCTGGCCGTTGAATATCTTCAGGACGAAAACTGCTTCATGGACCTGTCCAGCGCCTACGAGTTCCTGGGCCTGCGCCGCAGCCGGGAGCTCATTGACCTGTACGGCGTGGACCGGCTGCTGTTCGGCACCGACTATCCCAGCTGGGATCCCCAGAAGGAGTTGGACCGCACCCGCCAGCTGGGGTACAGCCAGGAGGACTTCGAGAAGCTGACCTGGCACAACGCCGAGCGCTTCCTGGGCATCACCGTCGAGTAGGCAACGCGGAGCCCGCGGCGCCACGGCGCCCCAGCCCCCGTAAACGCACGATGCCCGCCGACACAGCCGACGGGCATCGCTCATTCTGGGGTCGGGGCAGGTCGCGCAGCGGCGCTTTCGCCCTACTCCTCCGAAGACTCCTCCGGGTTCAGGTGCTCCACCTGGGCCGCCACGCGATCCACGCGCAGGCGATCCATGGCCTCTACCCGCAGGGTCACCTGGGTAGTGCGGTCGGCGATCACGGCCTCGTCGCCCTCCGCGGGGATGCGATCCAGCAGGGTCATCATCAGGCCGCCCACGGTTTCGCACTCGTCCGCCTCCTTGGGCAGGAACCCGATGAGCTCCTCCAGCTCGTCCACGGAAAGGGAACCCTCGATTTCGTACCGGCCGTCGGACAGCTCCTTGACCTCGTCGGTCTCATGCAGGTACTCGTCGTCGATGCGGCCCACGATCTGGCCCATCACGTCGCTCATGGTCACAATGCCCGCGGTGCCGCCGTGCTCGTCCACCACCACGGCGATCTTGGTGTGCTTGTCCTGGAGCACCTGCAGCAGCTTCGGGATGCTGATGCCCTCCGGCACGGCCTCGATGGGGCGCACCGGCAGGTCCTCCATGGCAGCGCCGGGCTGCATGGTGTACAGGTCCTTCACATGGACGAAGCCCACGATGCGGTCCTTGTTGCCTTCGCACACCGGGTAGCGGGTGTACTTGTACTGGCGAATGCGCTCGCGGTTTTCGTCCAGGGAATCCTCAAGGTCCAGGCAGATCAGGTCCGTGCGCGGGGTCATGATGGTTTCCGCGTCCTTGTCGGACAGGTCGAACACGTTGTCCACGTACTCGTTCTGGGCCTCCTCGATCAGGCCGCTTTCCGTGGACTCGTCGATCAGCAGCTTCAGCTCGCCGCTGGTGTAGACCTCATGCTCGTCGGCGGGGTTGCCGCCGGTCAGGCGCACCACGCCGTTGGTCAGGCCGTTGAACACCACCATGACCGGGTACGTGCACCTATAGAACCACAGCAGCGGCGTGGCGGTGCGCAGGGCCAGCTGCTCGGTCTTCAGAATGGCGAAGGACTTGGGGATCAGCTCACCCACCACCACGTGCAGGGTGGTCATGATGGTGAAGCCGATGGCCACGGAAATGGCGCTGATGAGCGCCGACGGAATGCCCACGGACTCGCAGACGGGGCGGATCAGCTCGCTGAACAGCGGCTCGCCCAGCCAGCCAATGGCCAGGGACGCCAGCGTGATGCCCAGCTGGCAGGCGGACAGGTAGGCGTTCACGTTTTCGGTGATGGTCTTGGCGTTTTTCGCCCCCCGCTTGCCCTGCTCCACGGCAAGGTCGATCTGGGAGCGGCGGACGCGCACGCACGCGAACTCGGCAATGACGAAGAAGGCGTTCATGGCCAGGAAGAACGCCAGGGCGGCAAGGCTTAAGCCAATGCTCATGGGGTATATGACCTCCTTTGCAGCCGTCAGGGGCCGGAAGCGCGGCGTGCGGACTGCGAGACATGCTAATTCAGACTATTCTGCGTATACTGCTTCGGGTATCGGTATTATGGTACCCGATTGTACTGGCGGCGGTCCGCGCCGCCTTCGAAGCACCACCAAACCAACAAGCGGACGAAAGGGAATCCCATGAAGTTTATTGACGAGTTCAAGGAGTTCATCAACAAGGGCAACGCCATGGACATGGCAGTCGGCGTCATCATCGGCGGCGGCTTCACGGCCATCGTGACCAGCCTGACCAACGACGTGATCAACCCGCTGCTGCAGCTCATCACCAGCGTGGTCCCGGCTGGCGGCGGCGAGGCCATGAGCTCCCTGGTCATTCCCGTGACCGCTGACGTGAGCCTGAACTTCAGCGCGTTCATCAGCGCCATCATCAACTTCCTGATCATTGCGTTCGTGGTGTTCTGCCTGGTCAAGGCCCTGAACTCCCTGCAGAACGCCGGCAAGAAGGTCCTGGGCAAGGACCAGGCCGAAGAAGAGCCGGCTCCCGCGCCGACCTGCCCCTACTGCCTGGAGGAGATCAAGGAAGGCGCCACCCGCTGCCCCCACTGCGCCGGCGACATTGCCGCCTTCAAGGGCTAGCGCCGCGGGCCGCTCGTGCACGAGCGAGGCGCGGGCGGCGCGAAGCCGCCCCAGCCCGCTGGGCCGCGCAAAGCTTTCGCCCCTTGTGCAACAGGCGTGCATTCTTGCGCCCAAGGGAGCTCCGAAACCCAAAACGTTCGCCTGTTCTACAAGGACCGTACCGAGAATCCCCGAAACGAGAAATCGGCGTCGGCTGTTGTAGAACGGGCGAACAAAACGTAATCGGGACCCACCCCGGAATGAAAAATGGCCGGCTGTTGTAGAACAGCCGGCCATTTTGTTGTTGCGGTCGCCTGGCGCCGTGACGCCCGCCGCCTAAACGCGACTGGCGGCCGCCACGGCAATGATCACCGCAGCGACCGCCAGCCCTGCTAGTCAAGCAGCCTTAGCTAGACCATCTCACGACGGCGCCTCAGGCGCACGGCGATCTCGATGCCCAGGTTCAGCAGCACGGCAAAGGCAATCATGAGCTGCCAGAACAGCGGATGCCAATCGTCACCGGTCTGCGGCGCCTTCTTCTTCGGATCGTCGGGGTCGTCGTTCGGGTCGTTGGCCGTGCCCATGTAGTTGGTCAGCACCAACTCGGCGCCGGACGCCTTCTTCACCTGGGCGCGGAACGTCCACGCGGAGTCGCCGTCCACGGGATCCTGCAGCACGGCGGTGCCATTGCTGGAACCAATGCTCAGCTTGGCGGACTCAGCCTGGCCGCGGTCCTCGCGAACCACGATCTGGGCGTCCACCGGGATGGCGTTTGCCGGCAGGTCGTCGGTGGACTGCCAGGTGTCGCCAGCCTTCAGGGCCACGTCGGCCTGGACGGGAACCAGCTTGCCAGCGTCGTTGCGATAGAACGCCGGCGATCCATCAGGCTCATACACGGTCACCTTCATGGTGAAGGCACCCTTGTGCTTGATGCGGTTGCCCGTGGTCTTCTTGGTCAGGTCGAACACGGCGGCCTGCGGATTCTCCACGGCAATGGCGGGAACCGCAGCCGGCTGCTCCTCGGAGCCGCTGTTCACGCTGTACGGCGACTCGGCCTCCTCGGACACGTTTTCGCCCGTATTCTGGGTCAGCGTCAGGGTGCCGTCCTTGGCCACCGTCAGCGTGGCGCCCACGCGAGCGGCGTTGCTCAGGTAGTAGCCCTCAGCGGCCTGGACCTCGGTCAGGGTGTAGCTGCCACCCACGACCAGCAGGCCCTCCGGCAGGTTGACCAGGCCCTCGGCGCCGGTGGTCAGGGTCACCTTGACCAGCACGTCGTCCTGGAACTCGTACTTGGCACCCCCAGGAGCGTCGCCTTCAATCGGGGCGAAAGCGCTGCCCTCGACCGGCACCAGCGCGAACACCGCACCCTCCAGCAGCTTGCCGTCGCCGCCCTTCTTGGTCAGGGTGGCGCGGATCTTCTCATCGGACACCCGGATGAAGGTGCCGTCGTTGTCGGAATCGGCATCAATCACGGCAGTGGTGCTGGTGTAGGTTTCCTCGCCCATCTGGGACTCGCCCACGAAGCCGCCGCGGGTGCCCTCGGCAACCACCACGGCCTCGCCGCTGTCGTTCACGGTGAAGGTCACCACGGCGGTGCACTCATAGCCCAGCGGCGACGTGGTCTCGGTCAGCACGTAGGTGCCGCCCTGCTCCACCAGGCCGGCGGGGATGTCCGCCGTGCCGTCCTCGACGGTCAGCTCGATCTGCTCGATGCCGCCCACCAGGGTGCCGCCCTCCTCTGCGTTGCGCAGGGTGAACTTGGCGCCGGTCAGCGGAACCTCGGGGTTTTCGCCCACCTTGGCCAGATGCAGCTCGATGCGCTTGTTGCCCACGACCATCTGGGTGTCGCCCTCGGCCAGCTTCAGGTAGCCGGGCTTGTTCAGGGCCAGCTCGTCGCTGAAGGCGTTGTCGTACAGCTTGCCGCTGCTGCGGACCGCCACCTGGAAGCTCAGGGGCTCCGCAGGCTGGGTCGTGTCGGCCATGCCGTCCTTGTTCTTCAGCTCGTAGCCGGCGGGTGCCTTGGTCTCGGTAAAGGTGTAGACCTCGTTGGCGACCCACTTGCCGGTCAGGTCGGCCATGTTGACCTGACCCTCACCGGCACCGGATGCCACCACGCGCTCCACGGTGGACTCAGCGGCGTCACCGGCAAAGCGGCCGGTCACGCTGAACTCAGCCAGGCCCAGGGCCACGTCCAGCGGCTCCTCGGTCAGGCCCTCCGCCGTCTTCTCGACCTTCATCAGGCTCAGGGCAATCTGGTCGTCCTTGGCGCTGATCAGGGCCGCGGCAGCGGTGGTGTCCACGTCCACGTTGTTGATGGCGTAATGGTCGTTTGCTTCGCCCGACAGGGTCACGCGGCCGGTGGGGGCCACGGTGAAGCTCACGGAACCGGCCAGCTCGTAGCCTTCGGTGGCCGTGACCTCGGTCAGGGTGTACACGGTCTTGCCGTCAGCCACCAGGCCGGTAATGACGGTGGCGTCCAGCACCAGCTCGCCTTCGGCGTTGGTGGCCAGCTCCGCCAGCTGGTCGTCACCCTTCTTCAGGGCGAAGACCGCGTCAGCCAGCTTCTTGCCGTCGGCGGCGTCCGTCTTCAGCAGGCGGATGCGCAGGGCCGCGTCGTTGACGGTGATCACGGAGTCGCCGGACTCGGGGGTGGTCACGTCGAACACGTCACCGGCGGTCTTCAAGCTTGCCTCGTTCTTGGTGATCTTCAGGGAGCCGTCGGCCAGCACCTGGAACTCAAGCTCGGTGCCTGCGTCCAGCTGGTAGCCTGCCGGGGCCTTGACCTCGGTCAGGGTGTACTTCTGGCCCACGATGAGCTTGCCCGCAGGCAGCTCGACCGTGCCCTTGGCCGCCTCGGAGTCGGAGGTGGTCAGGGTGACGGTGGTCTTATCGGTTTCGCCCTGGAACAGACCGGACAGCTCGAACTCGGCGCCGGCCAGCGGCTCGGCCGTCTCCACGTCCTGCTTCACCAGGGTGGCGCGGACCTTGCGGTCGGTCACGTGGACGGTGCTGCCAGCAGCATCGCCCGCCACGGAGCCCAGGCCGGACACGGTCTTGATGGTGCCGTCCAAGTCCAGGGTGAACTCAACCACGGCATCCTGCTTGTGGCCGGCCGGGGCCTTGACCTCGGTCAGCACGTAGGTGTTGCCACCCTGCAGGATCAGCTCGGGAATGTGAATCTTGGTGTCGGTCACCTTCAGGGTCACCTTGCCGGTGGGCACGGTGCCCGGGGCGAAGGAGGAGCCGTCCTTGGCGGTCAGCTCGAACTCGGCTCCGGTCAGAGCCTCCTGCTCTTCGCCCTGCTTGGCCACGGCAATGTGGATAGGTGCATTCTTGACGGTCAGGGTGATGTTGCCATCAGACACGGCCAGGTCGTCGCCGCCCTCCACCGCGGTGGTGGTGGTCACGGTCGCCTTGCCGTCGTTGGCGAAGGCCACCGTGAAGGCATTGCCTGCGGGAACCTGATAGCCGGCGGGAGCCGCGACCTCAACGAAGTCGTAGCTTTCGCCCACACGCCACAGGCCGTCGAAGCTGGCCAGGGCGTTGGCGCTCAGGTCCTTGGTAGCGCGGGCGTTGCCATCGGCGAACAGGCCGCTCACCTGGAACTGGGCGTAGCCGATAGTGGCGTTGCCGATCTGCTGGCCGTCAAGGTCGGTCTTGGTCAGGCGCAGCTTGGTCTTGGTGTTGGTCACCTTCAGCAGGTCGTGGCCCTTGTCGGAGGCAACCGCGCCGGTGCCCGTGGGCTCGTCCTTGATGGTGCCGTCCTTGTCCACGGTGAAGGTCACCTTGGAGTTGAGCAGGTAGCCTGCCGGGGACGCGATCTCGGTGACCTCGTAGGTGTTGTTGGCCTTGAGCATTGCGCTGGGCAGGTCGAACAGGCCGGCGGCGGACTGAGCGCCGTTTTCCAGCTTGATGGCATCCACCGTGCCGTCGGCGAAGGTGGAGGGGGCCACCGGCTTCAGCTCGAACTTGGAGCCGGAGAGCAGGGTGGTCTCATCCGTTGCGTCGACCTTTGCCAGGGCCATCTGGATAGGCGTGTTCTTCACCTGGATGGCGTCTTCGTCCGTGGCCTGGACCTGGATGTTGGCCGGATCGCTCACGGTCACATTGCCATTCTGGTCGAAGGCAACGGTGAACTTGTTGTTGTTCGGGACCTCGTAGCCCGCAGGTGCCTGGACCTCCACGAACTGGTAGGACTGGCCGCCCACCCACAGGCCGTCGAAGGCGGCCAGGTCGTTGGCGGTCAGGTCCTTGGTGGTGCGGTCAGCGCCATCGGCGAAGATGCCCGTCACCTCGAACTTGGCGTAGCCGCGGGTGGCGTCGCCGATTGCCTTGTTGTCCAGGTCGACCTTGGCCAGGGTCAGGCGAATCTTGGTGTCCACCAGGTTCGCCTTATTAATAGCAGCGTCGGTCATGGGCTCCACGGCATAGGTGGCGCCATCGGTGTTGGCAAGGGCGGTGCCGGTTTCGTCCACCACGGTGATGGTGCCGTCAGCGGCCAGGGTGAAGCGGAAGGGCTCGGTCAGCTCGTAGCCAGCGGTCGCCTTGGTTTCCTCCAGGGTGTAGATGGTCTGGCCGTCGGCCACCAGGTCCTTGCCCAGGGTGTTGTAGCTCAGGACGATGGTGCCCAGGGTGCCGGCCACCTTGCTGGTGGTCAGGCCCTCGACCACGTTGTTGCCCCAGGTCAGCTTGAACACGGAGCCGGCCAGGCGTGCGCCGCCGTCGGCGTCAAGGCTTTCGCCCGTCTTCACCAGGCGGATGGCCTTCACGGTGTTGGTCAGGTCGATGTTGTAGTTGTTGCGGCCCAGCAGCTCCGCTTCCCCGCTCACGGCAATGTAGCTGGTGCCGGGGGTGATCTCCTTCACGGAGTACTTGTAGGCGGTGCCGTTGGCATCGTAGACCGGCAGGCCGTTCCAGGTGTAGGTCGGCTTGTCACCGGTCAGGGTGTAGGTCTTGTCGTTGTAGGGCTGGCCGTTCTGCAGCAGCTGGACGGACACGGTGGTGCGCTCGGCATCGTAGTCGGCGTCCTTCCAGGTCTTGGTCACGGTCAGGCGGGTCTGCTCGTTCTTCACCTCGATGGCGGTGCCGTCGATGATGCTGAACAGCTTGCCGGTGTGGTTCTTGGCGTCCACGTTGGCGACCTCGGTCAGCTTGCCGTCGGTGCCGACGGTGAAGGTGAAGGTCACCGCGTCGTCATGCATGTAGCCCACAGGAGCCTTGGTCTCCTGCAACACGTAGGTGTTGCCCTGCACCATCTTTGCGGTGGGCAGGTCGAAGGAGCTGTCGGAACCCTCCAGCAGCTCCAGCGTCAGCGGGTCGGTGCTGCCGCCCACGAAGGCGGAGCCCTGGGCCGGGGTCAGGGTGAACTCGGAGCCCTCCAGCTCCAGGCCACCGTCAGCGTCCACCTTGTCCACGGTGCCCATGATCGGGTCGTCGGTGATGCGCAGGGTGGTCGGGTCGTCGGCCAGGACCTGGGCCTTGGCGTGCTTGGGTTCGGTCAGCTCGATGGTGCCGTCAGCCTTCACGTCGAAGCCGATGGGGCTAGCTATCAGCTTGTAGCCGTCGGGAGCGGTCAGCTCCTGGGCCAGGTAGCTTTCGCCCGCAACGTACTTGGCGGCGGTCAGGGCCACGGTGCCATCAGCGCCGGTGGTCACGGTCTCCACCACGTCGTTGCCGTGGGTGATGCGGAACTCGGCACCCTGCTTGGGAGCCTTGTCGTCGTTGCCCAGCTTCATGAGCGTCAGCTCAATGGGAGCGTTCTTCACGGTCACGCCGCCCTGAGCGTTGAGCTCGGCCAGGTCCGCGCCCTCCACCTTGGTGGTGGCGGTCACGGATGCCACGCCCAGCGTGTCGAAGGCAACGGTGAACTGGTTGTTGTTGGGAACCTCGTAGCCCGCGGGAGCCTTGGACTCCACGAACTTGTAGGACTGGCCGCCCACCCACAGGCCGTCGAAGGCGGCCAGGTTGTTGGCGGTCAGGGTCTTGGTGGCCTCGTCCGCGCCGTCAGCAAAGATGCCGGTGACCTTGAACTGGGCGTAGCCGATGGCATCGCTGCCGATGGCCTGGCCACCCAGGTCCGTCTTGGTCAGAGTCAGGCGGATCTTGGAGTCGGCCACGTGCACCGTGGTGCCCGCGGCGTCAGCGGCCACGGATCCCTGGCCGGACACGGCCTTGACGGTGCCATCCAGGCCAACGGTGAACTCGACCACCGCGTCCTGCTTGTGGCCCGCGGGGGCCTTGACCTCGGTCAGCACGTAGGTGTGGCCAGCCTGCAGGATCAGGTCGGGAATCGCGATCTTGCTCTTGTCCATGGCCAGCGTCACCTTGCCGGAGGGCACGGTGCCCGGGGCGAAGGCGGAGCCGTCCTTGGCGGTCAACTCGAAGGTGGCGCCGGTCAGGCCCTCCTGGCCTTCACCCTGCTTCACCACATCGAGCTCGATGGGTGCGTTCTTCACGGTCAGGGTGATGTTGCCGTCGGAGGCGGCCAGGTCAGCGCCGGCCACCTGGGACGTGGCGGTCACGGAAGCCTTGCCATCGTTGGCGAAGGTCACCGTGAAGGCATTGCCCGTCGGGACCTCGTAGCCGGCGGGAGCCGCGACCTCGGTGAAGTCGTAGCTTTCGCCCACACGCCACAGGCCGTCGAAGCTGGCCAGGGCGTCGGCGCTCAGGTCCTTGGTGGCGCGGGCGTTGCCGTCGGCGAACAGGCCGGTCACCTTGAACTGGGCGTAGCCGCGGGCCGCCGGGATGGCAGTGCCGTCCAGGTCGGTCTTGGTCAGGCGCAGCCTGGTCTTGGCGTCGGTCACGTGGGTGGTGCCGCCGTCAACGTCGGTGGCCACGGAACCCTGGCCGGACACGGTCTTGATGGCGCCGTCCTCGGTGACGGAGAAGGTCACCTTAGCGTTGAGCAGGTAACCCGCCGGAGAGGTGGTCTCGGTGACCACGTAGGTGCTGTTGGCCTTGATCTTGCCAATGGGCAGGGCGAAAACGCCCTGGGTGCTGTTGTTCAGCGTGATGGCGTCGGTGGTGCCGTCAGCGAAGGTGGAGGGAGCCACCGGCTTCAGCTCGAACACGGCGCCGGACAGGCCGGTGGTGCCGTCGGCCACATCGACCTTGGCCAGCTCCAGCTCGATGGCGGAGTTCTTCACCTGGATGGCGGCATCGCCCGTGGCCTCGGCCTGGATGTTAGCCTGGCCGTCCACGGTCACCTTGCCGCTCAGGTCGAAGGTCACGGTGAACACGTTGTCCTTGGGGACCTCGTAGCCGGCGGGTGCCTGGACCTCAACGAACTGGTAGGACTGGCCGCCCATCCACAGGCCGTCGAAGGCGGCAAGGTTGTTGGCGCTCAGGTCCTTGGTGACCGGGTCGGCACCGTCGGCGAACAGGCCGGTGACCTCGAACTTGGCATAGCCGATGGTGGCATTGCCCACGGGCTGGCCGTTCTGGTCGACCTTGGCCAGGGTCAGGGTGACCTTGCTGTTGGTCACCACCACGCCCTTGCCGCCGGTGGCAGCGGAGCCGGTGCCCGTGACGTTGGTCACGGTGCCGTCGTCAGCCACGGTGAAGGTCAGGGTGGCGATCTGCTTGTAACCTGCCGGGGCCTTGGTCTCGGTCAGGGTGTAGGTGTTGCCCACCTTCAGGTTCATCTGAGGGATGCTGATGGTGGAGTTGCCGCCCATGGCCAGCGTGATCTTGCCGTCCTTCACGTCAGGTGCGTTCTGGGCAAAGTCGCTGCCGTTGGCCGGGGTCAGCTCGAAGGTGGCGCCGGTCAGCTTCTTGGTGGCGTCGTCGGCATCCACCTTTGCCACGGTCAGGGCAATGGGGGTGTTGGTCAGGGTCACGGTGCTGGTGTTGGTCACCGTGTCGTCGTTGCTCACAGTGGCGGTGGTGCCGGAGGTGCCGGCAGCCTGGATGACCGCGTGACCGTTCTTGTCCACCTGGAAGGTGGCAACGGCGGTCTTCACGTAGCCGTCAACGGACAGGGTCTCGGTCAGCACGTACACGCCGTCAACCTTCAGGGTGCCGGCAGGGATGGCCACGGTGCCGTCGGCCTCCGTGGTCAGGGTCAGCTTGTTGCCGGTCACCTGGGCGCCGTCTGCGAAGGCGCTGCCCGCGGCCGGGGTCAGGTCGAAGGCGGTGCCGGGCAGCGGCGTGGCAGCGGCGTCGGTGCCTACCTTCTTAATAATGATGTTGATGGGGTCGTCGGTGAAGTCGACCTCGTTGCCATTGATGGCCGGGTCGTTGCCCTCAGAGGACACCTTCTCAATGGTGCCGTCGTCGGCCAGCTTGAACACCAGCTTGTTGTCGCGGGTGTAGCCGCTGGACTCGATGGTCTCCACCAGCTGATAGGCAACGCCGGGGGAAATCAGGGCCGTGGCGTCAACGGAGCCGTCCTGGCCCACCATCAGGGTCGCGGACTTCTTGCCGTCGGCCAGATTGCCGCCGTCGACCTTGGTCAGCGTGTAGGTGGTGCCGGGCAGCGCGGGAGCGCCGTCCTGGGAACCGCGCTTGGTCAGGGTGATGACCACGGGCTCGTCCACGACGGTGATCTTATTATCTGCATCCAGGGATGCCTTCGGAGACGTCAGGCTCAGGTTGCCGTCAGCGTCAACGACCAGGGTGAAGGTCAGGCCCACGGTGGGCTCGTAGCCTGCCGGCGCCTTCTCCTCCTGGAACTCGTAGCTGGAGCCAGCTACCAGCTGGCCGGTGAGCACCTTCGTTGCCGTGGCGCTGTTCACGCGGATGGCAGTGGTGGTGCCGTCGGCGAAGGACGCGCCGTTCAGCGGGGTCACCGTGAACGTTGCATAGCCGCGGGTTGCCTCATCGATGCCATTGGGAGCCTCAGCACCGCCCACCTTCAGCAGGCTGGTGGTGATGATCTGGTCGGTCACGGTCACCGTAGCGCCGCCCTTCACGCCGTCGGCGGCGTTGGTCAGGGCATAGGCGGAGTCGGTTCCGTTGGCAAAGTCCACGGTGCCGGTGGCGTTCAGGGTGAACTCCAGCGGAACGGTGACGCGCTTGTAGCCCTTGGGCGGAACGGTTTCGGTCAGGCGATAGGAGCCTGCGGTCAGCAGGAAGCCGGTGGCGATTTCGCCCTTAAGGTTCAGCGTAGCTGCGGTAAAGGTCAGCGTTGCGGTCTTGCCGGCATCAGCGCCGTCCAGCTTCTCCAGCGTCATGGTGGCGCCGGTCAGGTTCTTGCCGTCGGAGCCCTTCTTGGCAATGGCCACCTTCAGCTGCTCGTTGCTGACGGTCACCTTCTCGGTGCCGTTGCCAGCGAACCAGTCGGTGTTGGTGAAGGTCAGGTTGCCGTTCTGCTCCACCTTGATGCTCAGGGTGCGGGCAGCCTTGGCCGCGTCGGAGGCCATCTTGTAGGTGGGGTTGTTGCCCAGGTCGGTCTCGGTCAGGGTGTAGGTGTTGCCCACGATCAGCTCGCCCTCGGGAATGTCCACGGTGCCGTCGGCCTTGGTGGTCAACGTCAGGGGGCTGGTTTCCGTGACGAAAGTGCCGGCCAGCTCGAAGGTCACGCCCTCGAGCTTGGTGGCAGCCACGTCCAGGTCCTGCTTCACCAGGGAAGCGCGGACCTTCTGGTTGCTGATGCGGATAACGGTGTTCTGGCCGCCGGCGGAAATCACTGCCGGCGGGTTGGCGGCCGGGCAGCCGGTGGACTCGGCAATGGCGGCCTCGCCGGTGTTGCTCACGGTAAAGGAAACCGTGCAGGCCTCGTAGCCGGGCTGCGGCGTGGTCTCGGTCAGCACGTACTTCTTGCCATAGGCCACCAGGGCAGCCGGGATGGCCACGGTGCTGTCGTCGCCCACGGTCAGGACGGCGTTGCTGGTGCCATCGGCCAGGTTGCCGGAGCTGGCGGTCAGGGTGAACTTGGCGCCGGCCAGGAGGACGTCGTTGCTTTCGCCCACCTTCAGGATGGACAGCTCGACGGGACGGTTGGCTGCCGTGATGGCGTTGCCGCTCACTGCGGCGAACTCGTCAGTGGCGGAGTTCTTGGCGCAGGTGACGTCGCTCAGGGTGCCGTCAGCGTTCACCTTGACGGTGAACACCAGCGGCGTGGGCTTGTCGGAGCCGTCCAGGGTATTCAGTTCGTAGCCGGCCGGAGCCTTGGTCTCGGTGAACTCGTAGACCTGGCCCGCCACCAGCTTGCCGGTGAGCTTGGTGCCGATGTTGGCGCTGCTCACGCCAGTAATGGCCGTGGTAGAGCCGCCGGCGAAGTGGTTGCCGTCAGCCGGCTTCACGGTGAACTCGGCGTAGCCGCGGACCGCGCTTTCGATGGAATCGGTCTTGCCCAGCTCCACCTTCTTCAGGGTCACGTCGATCTTCTGGTCCGCGAAGGTAATCACAGCCGGGTCGTCGCTGGTGGCGGCCGTGCCGTTGTTCACCGTCACGACGGGGTTGGTGCTCTTGGCGGTCACCGTGCCGTCCGGAGCGATGGTGAAGGTGAGGGTCTGGTCCGCCGGCAGCTTGTAGCCTTCGGTGGCCACGGTTTCCTGCAGCACGTACTCGGTGGTGCCGTCAGCCTTCAGCCAGGGAATGTCCACGGAGCTCAGGACGACTTCGCCCTGGGCGTTGGTGGTCACGGTTTCGGTCGGCGTGGTGGTGCCGCTCTGGTACAGGCTGAACTCGGTGCCGGCCAGGACCGTTGCGGTGTTGGCGGCGTCGACCTTCTTGACCTTCACCTTCAGCGGCGCGTTGCGCACGGTGATGACCGGGTCGCCGCTGGTCGGGTTGTTGACCACGAAGGCGTCCACCTTGCCGGAGTCATACTTCTTGTTATTGGTGACGAAAGAAACCTTGCTGTTGGCATCCACCGTGAAGGTGCAGGTCACGTCGGAGTCCAGGCCGTAGCCTTCGGGCGCCTTGGTTTCCTTCAGCGTGTAGGTGTTGCCGGCCAGCATCTGGCCCTCCGGGAGCTGGATGGTGCTGTTGTTGCCCATGGTCAGCGTCACGGGGCTGGTTTCCGTCAGGAAGGTGCCGCTCAGCTCGAACTCGGCACCCTCCAGGGCCTTGCCGGCCAGGTCGGTCTTGGCCAGGGAGGCGCGGATCTTCTGGTTGGTGACGCGCAGCACGGTCAGCTGGCCGTTGTCGTCCGCGATGACACGGGAGGCGTTGCCAGCCGGGCATCCTCCGCTGTCGACCATCTGGGCCTCACCGGACTCGAGCACGTTGAACTCGATCCAGCAAAGCCTGTAGCCGTCGGGAGCCTTGGTTTCAGTCGGACGATAAGAGCTTCCGTAGGACACCAGGGCAGCCGGGATCTTCACGGTGCTGTCGTCGCCCACGGTCACAGTGGCGCTCTTGGAGCCGTCAGCCAGGTTTCCCTTAACGGCGGTCAGCGTGAACGTTGCGCCGGTCAGGAGCACGTCGTTGCTTTCGCCCACCTTCAGGATGGACAGCTCGATGGGACGGTTGGCAGCCGCGATGGCGTTGCCGCTCACTGCGACGAACTCAGCGGAAGCGGAGTTCTTGGCGCAGGTCACGTCGCCCAGGGTGCCATCGGGGTTCACCTTCACGGTGAACACCAGCGGCGTGGCGGTGGTGCCGGAACCGTCCAGGGTCTCCAGCTCGTAGCCAGCCGGGGCCTTGGTCTCGGTGAACTCGTAGACCTGGTTGGCCAGCAGCTTGCCGGTGAGCTTGGCGTCTATGTTCGCGCTGGTCACCTTGGTGACGGGCTCGGTGGCGCCGCCGACGAAGGTGCTGCCGTCAGCCGGCTTCACGGTGAACTCGGCATAGCCGCGGACCGCGCTCTCAATGGAGTCGGTCTTGCCCAGCTCCACCTTCTTCAGGGTCAGGGAGATCTTCTGGTCCGTCACGTCAATGCGATGGGTCAGCTGGCCCCAGTCGCCGTCAGCAGCGGTGGCCGGATCCTTGCCGGCAGCCAGCACGCGGACCTGGCCTTCGTCCACGACCTTGAAGATCACGGGGTCGGCCGTCTTGTAGCCCTCGGGAGCCACCAGCTCTTCCAGCTTGTAGATGGTGCCGTTCATCAGGGACTCGCCCGCGGCCATCTTGGAGCTGTTGATGGTCACCAGGCCGTTGGCGCCGGTCTTGATGGCGGACTCGGACTTGTGGACCGCGGTCCAGGTGCCATCAGCGTCCACGTAGCGATACAGGCCGAAGGTGGCCGGGCTGCTGGTGATGGGCGTGGTACCCTCCAGCTTGCGGACCTCGACGTCGATCAGCTTGTTGGTGACGGTCAGCTTGTTGGCCGGGTCGGTGTACTTGTGGGAGTTCTGGTCCTTCAGATAGTAGGAGTTGCCCACGGCGTCGTCGTCATAGGACTCGGAGATGCGGTACACGACTTCCTGGGTCTTGCCGCCCACGATGCGGTAGGACGAAACGTCTTCCCAGGTGGGAGTCTGCTTTTCGCCCGCAGCGTTGACCAGCACCTGGGTGCTGGGGCTGCTGGTGTAGGCCTTGGCGTTGCTGTAGCCGGGAGTGGAGTCGTTGCGGTCCTTCACCGCCACCTGCTCCACGGTCTTCCAGTCGTTGCCGTCCTTGTACTCCAGGGTCGCGCGGATGACGCCCTTGGGCGCGCCCTCCACGTCGCCGTCAGCCCAGATCTTTTCGCCCGTCAGCTTGAAGGTAGCGGGCGAAAGGTAATTCTCCACCGTCACGGAGGTGGTGTTCTGGTCGTAGTCGGCCTCCTGAGGGGTGGCGCCGGCGAAGTAGTGGTAGTCGGTGCCGTAACCGCTGACGGCTTCCTCCTCCACCTTGTAGATGATCGGGTCGCCCTCAGCCGTGTAGGCGGGCAGGCCCGTCCACTCGGCGGGACCCCACACGTTCGGGTCAGCGGTGGCGCTGTTCTTGGCCAGGGTCTTGGTGCCCACCAGGTCCAGCTGCTCTTCGCCGCCGTCGGTAGTGGTAACGCGGTACAGGTTGATGGTCACGGACTCGCGCTTGTTGTCGCGGTTGTTGTCGTCGTTCCATTCCTTGGAGGCGCTCAGGCTCTTCACCACGGCCTTGTTGGCAAAGGCCGCCTTCAGGCCGCCGTCAACGGCGGTCACCTTGGCGTCGGTGGAGTAGGCCTTCAGGTCCTTGGAGACCTGGTCGCTCACCGGCTGGCCCACCAGGGCAAAGTCGGTGTCGGTCAGCTGGATGGTCTTGTCGGCATAGGTCACCGCTGCCTCGCGGAAGCGATACTGATACTCCTGGCCGTTTTCGGTGTAGCGCGGCAGGTCGGCCACGGTGGCGGCCCACTTGTCGGCGGCAGTCACGATGATCATGCCGTTGTCCACCGCAGGCGCGGGAGCCTCGGCGGTGGTCAGGTTCGCCCAGGCATCTTCACCCTGGTCAGCGGCCTTGCGCTGGATCTGGAAGGTCACCGCGTCGGGACGCAGCTTCACCAGCTTGTCATAGGCGGTGTCGCCGGACCAGGACTTGGCCAGCTGCAGGCTCATCTTGATCAGCTTGTTGGTGACGGTCTGGTTGGCCACCTTGCCGTCGGCGCCCACGGCGGCGTCGTCAGCGCTGGTGCCGTCCGGGTTGGCATAGGTGGACTCATAGCCGGCGACTTCCTGGGGGTTGCCCTGGTCGTCGGTTTCGACCGCCTTGTAGTAGACCTTCTTCACGTTCACCGGGCTGAACCAGTTGTCCTGCTGGTTCACGGTCTCCGGCAGGTCCTGCCACACGGCCTCGGACCAGGTCTCGTTGCCGTCAGCGTCGGTGGCGGTGCGCTGCACCTGCTGGATGGGGTCGCTGGTGGTGTAGATCTTGCCGTCAGCGTAGGTACCGTCGGCGGTCAGGGTCCCCTGCTCCACCTTGACCCATTCGTCGGAGCCGGACACGCGACTGAACAGGGTCAGGTACACGCTGCTGGCGCGATGCTTCTGATAGCCCGCCACGTTCACGGTGCCTTCGTCCCACGCCTTGGTGGACTTCAGGGTGAAGCGGCTGGGGATCTTGGCGTTCACGAAGGCGTTGTTGGCGGAGTCGTAGGTCACGGTCCACACGTTGTCCTTGGTGCCCTTGCCCGTGGTGTCAATGACCACCTTGGAGCCATCGGCCTGGAGCTCGTACACCGTGTAGGTGGAAACGGTGGCGCCGTCGTTCTGGAAGTACGGCAGGTTGGTGAAGGTCACCTTCCACACGTTGCCGTTCTTGACCACGGTGTACAGCGGCTCGTCGGAAGCCTTGCTGGTGTCCGCGGTAACGTACTCCACGCCGTCGCGCTCGATCATGATCTGCACGTCGGTACGACTGCCGTCGCGGTTGTCTTCGTCATTCCAGGTCTAGGTCACTTACAGGCTACGCAGGACAAAGAAGTTGAGGACCTGCCATGCACCGTCGGTTTCCGTGCCGGTTGCGCCAATGGGGTCGTAAGCGTCGCCGTTCTGGAAGACGCCGGACTCCTCCTTAATAGTGTAGGAAATCTGCTTGCCGTCCTTGTCACGCAGGGGCAGGTCCGCCCACTCAAGGGCGCCCGCTGCCAGGTCGGCCACGGCAAAGTCCTTGGTGGCAACCTGGTCCTGGCCCACGTACAGGCCGAAGGTGATGGTCTGCGGGATGGCGTTCAGGTCGATCAGCTTCTGGATCTGCTTGGACTTGTCGCTAAAGCCATACGGGACAAAGTTGCCGTCCTTCAGCGCACCCCAGTCCTTGCCCACGGTGCGGCTGGTGGTCACCAGGGTGTTGGTGAAGCCCACGCCGCGAATCGGGGTGCCGTCCTGGGCGGTGGCGCCGTAGCCCTCCACCTGGGTCAGCTCGTAGCCGGAGTCATTGGCGCCCTCGGAGGGCTCAACATAGCCTTCGCCCTCAGCGGCAGCCAGGTAGATCTTGGACTGGTACTTCTTGCCGTCGGCCAGCTGGATGGTCTCGCGCACGCCGTACTCGATCTCCACCATGTCGGCGGTATCGGCCGGGTTCGTGGTCTGCCACCAGTATTGGTAGGTGACCCAGCTGGCGGAACCGGTGGTCTGGTCAGCAGCAACCGACACCGTCTTCACGGGATCGTTGCCGTCCAGGTCGAAGGGATAGTTGCGGTCACGCTTGTAGGACGGATCCTGCAGCTCGTAATCCGAGCCCGCCAGGTCGCTCACGGGAATCCAGTCGGTCTGGCCCGCCTTGCGGCAGAACAGCTCGAAGGTCACCTCGGGACGGGCGAGCGACACCCACTCGGCGTCACCGTCGAAGATCTTGTCCGCCTGGACGGTGACGGTCTTGGGGTTGTATTCCTTGGCCTCGTCGTCAGACAGGCTGTTGGTCAGGGTGGCCACGCTCACGCCGGACTCCAGCTTGGTGGAGTCGAAGTTCGGGGCCATGGTGTATCCGCCCTGCGGGTCGGCGCCGGCCAGCTCGTACTTCTCCAGGGCCTCCTGGTCGGACTGCTCGGTGCCCACCTCGGTGATCACGTAGTTCTGGTTGAAGTACTCCTGCAGGTTGTCCGGCTTCGGGCTGGGCAGGGGCAGGTAGAACTCCTCGGACTCCCACACGTTAGCCTTGCTGGTGGCGTCCTTCTGGGTCAGCTCGAAGACCTCGGACTTGTTGGCGTCGTCCTTCTTGGACAGGGTGATGGTCAGGGACTCCGGACGCGTGTTGTCCTGGTTGTGCTTGTCCTGCCATACCTTGCGGATCTTGATGGGAGCGCCGCCCACATAGTCATCAACCGTGGCCTCAATGACGTCCTTTTCCTGGGCGAAAGTCACGGTAGAGCCGTCCACCGGCTCAAGGGCGGTATCGGCACCCGCGGCAACGCCCTGGGCGTCCACCGTGGTGGTCTTGTCCTTGCCGGCCGGGATCTTGTAGGTGCCCAGCACGTTCTTGAAGGTGCCCTGGGCATCCAGCTCGATCACGCGGTAGGCCACGTCCACGCCGTTGTCGGCGAACAGCGGAACATCCCATTCGCCCACGAAGTGGTACAGGTACAGGTCCTCGGTCTGCAGCGTGCCGCCCATGACGTTCTGGCCGTTGACGGTGACGAACTCGTCCTTCACGTTCCAGGGCAGGTAGCCCCAGTCGCCGTCGCCGTACTTGTACTGCACGGCAAAGCTCAGGGTCTCCGGCAGGGCGCCCACGCGCAGCAGGTTGGCCAGCTGCTTGCGGGTGCTCTCGTCGATCTTCACCGAGGTGCCGTCCTCGGTTTCCACGTACAGGTTCTTCCACAGCTCCAGGGTGCCCTTCTTCAGGCTGTTGGTGAAGCTGACGTTGCTCAGGATGTAGTCGACCTTGTCCTCTGCCTGGGCAGACTGGACGGTCTTGCTGCCGTCGACCACGTAGTCGTTGGCCAGCTTGGCGTCATTGTCCAGGCCCGCCTCGGAAATGGTGTAGGCAAAGGTTTCGCTGCTGGGAGTAAAGGTGGGCAGGCCCTCCAGGAAGATCTCCCAGTTGTTGTTGGCATAGTCGGCCTTGCTTGCGCCGCTGGTCTGCACGCGCACGCTGGGCCGGTACTCGGCGCCGTGGTCCAGGTTCTCATCGCCCGCGACCACGATCACGCCGTTGGGCAGGCCGCCCTGCTCGGTCTTGAAGCCGAAGCCCTGCAGGTCATCGGTCTTGCCGGGCTCGATCTTCAGCAGCGTGGCCTCCATCTGGTTGGAGTCCGCAGCCTTCTTCAGCTCAACGGTCATGGTGAAGCGCACGTCGTCCTGACCGCCCAGGCGTGCCTTCACGGTGTAGACCAGGCCCTCGGGGCGGGTGCTCAGCTGGTTGCTGAAGTCGTCCCACTTCTTGGTGACGCTGACGGTCTGCGACGGCGGCTCGAAGTTGTTCACCAGCGTGGTCTTGCCGGTGTACTGGGTGGTCACCACGCCGCCGTACTGGACCACGGTCTTGCCTTCGCCCTCACCGGTGGTGTAGGTGAAGCCGCCGTTTTCGTCCGGAGTCAGCACCACGTCCTTGCCGTCAGCGGTCACGCCCATAAAGACCTCATCGAAGTCGGTCAGGCGATCGGTCTTCTGGCCGTCGGTGCCGCCCACGTATGCCGTGTAGCCGTCAGGGGTGACCTCCACCACGTGGTACAGGTAGGGGTTGCCGTTGGGGGCGTAGTACGGAATGCGGGTTTCGTCCTTGTTGTAGATGGTGCAGCTCTTGACGTTGACCTCGTCGAACAGGACGTCGGTATCCACGCCCTCCAGGACGAAGGTGGCAATGTGCTCCGGCGCCAGCTCGGACTCGGGCACGGGCTCGTAGCTTTCCTTGCCGAAGATGTCGGTGACCTTCTTGGTGTACTGAGCGTACAGCTTGAAGGTGGTCTTGGCCTGGGGGTCACGATACTCGCTGCCCTCCCAGTCCTTGCTCAGGCGCACCGTGGTGTACTGGGCCTTTTCCGTCTTGGGATTGGTGTGGTAGATGTTCGTGACGGTCAGATCGCCGCTGGTGATTTCCTGCGGGGTGCTGTAGTTGGTGTTGTACTCGGAGTTGTTGCCCTTCTCCATAACGTAGTAGTACAGCCTGCGGCCCCACTGGTCGAAGCGCGGCAGCACCTGGTTGCCGCTTTCGTCCTGGGAGTACAGGGCCACCGGGTACTCAACGCCGTCGTGCTTCATCAGCGCGGTGGCGTCAGCACCGATGTTGTTGGGGAAGCCGAACTTGTAGTCGGTATCCATGCTGGCCTTGGCCGTGTCGACGTAGGCGCCGTCCTTCTTCAGGTCTGCCAGCTTGGTCAGGCCGGAGCGATAGGAAACGTACAGCTCCAGGGTGACCTCGGGCAGATTGGCCACGGGCAGGTAGTTGCCGTTGGCCAGCTTCCACACCTTGTTGCCGGTCAGGGCCTGGTGACCGCGGATGTAGTTCACGATGGTGGACGAATAGTAGCGAGAGTACTCTTCGGCCGTGGTGTCGTCGTCGGTGGTCACGCCGCCGCCGTCGCTCAGGATCAGCACGCGGTCACTCCAGTTGACGGAGTCGCGGTTCCAGGTGCCGGAGGGCAGGTACGTGCCCTTCTCGTCAGTCTGAGGCTGGGGGACGAAAGACTCGGTGGTGGTCTGCGGTTCCACTCGCTTGTCCGCCTGGCTTTCGGAGGTCACGACGGCCGGATTGCCGGCGTCATAGGTGGCCGTGATGGCGTTGTTGGTGGGACGGTAGTCCTTGCTGACGCCGGTTTCGTCCACGAATCCGCTGGTCAGGGACACGGTCTTCACGGTGTTGAAGTAGATGCCGTCGTACTGGGAGGCGTTGCCGTGCAGCGCCTGCTGGACGAAGTAGATGTAGCCGTTGCCGAAGGCGTCGAAGCGGTCCACCTTGCCCAGGTCGCAGGACCACCAGAAATCGCTGCCGGTGGTGGTGTTCCACACCGCCTGGGTGGGCTGGAAGCGCTGGACTGCGCCAGAGTCGATCAGGGTGGACAGCTGCTCGGCAGTTGCGTTGGACAGGTAGTTGACCGCGGCCTCCGTAGAGGACAGGGAGCCGTTGGCCACCTTCAGGTCAGCCACCGTGGTGCGGTACACGCGCACGGATACGTCGGGGCGGCTCACGCCGCTCTTCTCATTGGAGCCGATGGGCAGGCTTTCGCCCATCATGGTGGAGGTATGGGACTTTTCGCCGTTATCACGCCAGACCACGTTCAGGTGCAGCGGGTACTTCTGGTCGCGCTTGTTCAGCATGCCAATGGAGTACACGTCACCGGAGTTGTGGTCTTCGCTCAGGCTGATCTCCGTGGCGCCCACGGTCACGGTGTAGACGTCGCCGCCCTTGACGTCGGTCTTCACGCGGGTCTGGGGCAGGCCGGACTTGTCAACCATGCCGGTTTCGCACAGGCTGAAGCGGGACTTGCCCGTGTCACCGGAAAGCAGGTCGGTTTCCCTGAGCTCGTAGGTGTAGATCTGGCCCTTCTTGTCGTACTTGGCAAAACCGTCGGACTTCCAGGTGGCGGAAACGGTGGTCAGGGTCTCGTCCGTCTTGGTGGGATGCTCGATCACCGCGTAGTCGTACTGCTTGCCCGGGTCCACGACCTGGCCCTGGGTGTTCAGCAGGGCAATGCCGTCGTCCTTGCGCAGGGTCACCGTGGGGTCGTCCTCGGTGCCGGCAGCCTTGGTGGCATCCACCTGCTCGAACACGGGGTAGGTGGAAACGGTGCCGTCTTCGGTGTACTCGCCGATCTGGCGGAACACGCCGATCTTGGCGTCCAGGGAGCCGTCGCCGTCCTGCCAGGTCTTCTCAACCTGGAAGGAGATTTCGCCCGAACGCTGATTGTAGCTGATGTAGTGCAGGCCGTAACGGTCGGTGTACCAGCCGCCGAACACGTTGTACAGATGGCTGACGCCGTCGTCCTTGCCCATTTCGCCCACGGTGCCCAGCCTGTAGCTGGCATCCAGGTCGGCCTGGGTCACGGCGTCGTCGTCGAACAGGGTGGAGCCGTTGGCCTTGCGCACGTTGCGGTCAGCCTGGCCCACGCCGGCCGCGATCAGCGCGTCAACGTCGTAGGTGCCCAGGGAGCCGTCGGCGCCCGGAGTCAGGAGGGTGCCCAGGGTGGTCGGGGTGCCGCCCATGCTGCGCTCCACCACCACGTAGTCGGCGGGGTTGATCTGCTGGGGGTTGCCTTCGTCCGTCTTGGCCGTGATGGTCATGAGGCCCATCCAGTTGGTGCCCTCGCTCACGGTCAGGGTGCGGACCACTTCGCCCTTGCCATAGGGACGATAGGTGTCCGTAGCCGGGTCGAGCAGGTTCACCTGGCCGTCGGCAACGCGGACCAGGTCCATGACCACGTCCTTGCGGCAATCCAGGTCGCTGCCATCCAGCCAGTTCTTCTCCACGTACCAGGAGTAGTGGGTGGAGCCGGTGGAGGCCACGCGGGTGTTGGACACCTGCATGCGCTGCTCCATGATCTCGATCTCGTCCGGCTTGGACAGACGCGGGTCCACGTTTTCCACGGTGACCACGGAGTTCTTGTAGTTGATGCTGCCCAGGTAGTAGTTGGACGGCGTGTGCTCGATCTCCCGCATGTCGTAGGAGATCTCCTCGCCGGTCACGGTGTAGCGGGGCAGGTTCTTCCAGGTGTAGGTGGCGGAGGAGGTGTAGCGCTGCTGGCCCTCCACGGGATCGCCGTATGCCTTGAAGGACGAAGATGCCGCCGGCAGGGTCACCTCGACCGGGACCAGGGTGCCGTCGTCAACGGCGGACTGGATCTGGGCCGCGGTGGGCTTGGCCGGACCGGTGTAGTAGGAAGACTTCAGATAGACCTTCTTGGCTGCGGTATCCAGCACCACGGAGCTCGCGTACGGGAAGGACGCGGCAGATGCGGTCTCGTAGTCCAGCGGCAGGCCGTTCAGGTACAGCCGCATGGTGGCGGTCACGTCCTCGGGCACGTTGGTGTACCAGTTCTTCTGGGCCTTGACGTTGGTGTCGCCCAGCAGGGTGTTGATCACGGTGCCTTCAGAATCGATTTCGGACGAAAACTTCAGCGTGGTGCGCTTGTCACCCACGCCGGGGCCCATGTTGCCCTTCTCCAGGCTGGGGGCGAAGGTCTTGCCCTTCAGGCCGTTGATGTTGCCGGGGTCTGCGGTTTCGGTCAGACCCAGGATGGACATGCTGTACTCAACCCAGCTGTACTCCAGGGCCAGGCCCTGGTCGTCGCACTCAGGGGCCATCACGTCTTCGCTGTTGCGCAGGGTTTCCGCGGTGAAGCTGTCCAGCACCACGGCGCGGCGCCACGTGCAGGAGGTCGGGTTGGCGGGGTCGCCCTGGACCACCACGCCGAAGTCCTTCTTGGTGGTGCCGTCGTCTTCGTCCACGTAGGTCAGCCGGCCGTCGGCACCCAGGCTCAGCTCGTTGGGCCAGCCCGCAACCGGGGAGTCAATGGTGAAGCGGCTGTTGGCAGCGTCGTAGCTGTACTTCACGTAGCCGAACAGCGGGAAGGTCAGCTTGCCGTCCTTCCAGGCGGAATCCACGAACTGCGGGGCGTCGCCGGAGCCCTTCACCTTGACGCGCAGGGCCAGGGTGGCGGAAATGGGCTCGTCAGGATACTGGGCCAGGGAGCCCTGGAGGGATGCAATGCGATACTCCTTGGAGCCGGTGACGGTCACCGCGGCATCGCGCTTGGTCACGTAGGTGCCCTCGGACAGGATGAAGGTGCCTTCGCCCGTGATGCGGGAGGTGTCGTAGCTGGGGCTTTCCTTGCCAGCAAGGGACGTGTAGCCGGATTCATCGGTCAGGGTTTCGCGCACGTAGTACACGTAGGCCTTGCCCTCGGGGTCAAACACGGGGACCACGGCGTCCTTGGATGCGGCGCCGGCGGTGTAGTCGAAGCTGGAGTTGGTGGCCAGCGGCGTGTCCTGGGTGGTCAGGCCGGAAACCGGGGCGTCGTACAGGTCGACGGTACCGTCGGCTTCCTCGGAAGTACGATACAGATGCACCTGGCTGTTGGCGGCACGGCGCTCGTCGTCGGAGGCGTCGCCGTCACGCCACTCATGAGTCAGGCTCACCTTGCGGGTAGCCGAAAGGGTGTTGTCGATCAGGCCGCCGTCGTACACGAAGTCGGTGATATTGGTAAAGCTGTTGTTGGAGTTGTCATACACCTGCACGTAGTGGGCGTTGGTGCCGAACTCCTTCACCGCGGAGGTGCCGGGGGCGGGGTTCGGGTTGACGTCCTTCACCGGCTCCTGGGAAATGCAGTAGTAGTACTTGGTTCCGTCGGGAGCGTAGGCGGGCAGGCTCTCTGCCTGGACGGAGTAGGTGCCGTCGCCGTTGTCCACCACGGTGAACGAATCGGCAGGCATGGCCTCTGCCTGGGTCTCCACGTCAGCACCGGCCTTGTAGCGCCACAGGGTCACGGAGTTCCTGTAGTCGTCCGCGGCGGGGCGAGTGTTGTACAGGTTGCCGTTGTCCAGCCACTTCACGGTCGCGCCGAAGGAGGTGGTCACGGTGTAGGCAGCCTTCAGGGTGCCGGCGCGGTCGCCGATGTAGCTCTACAAGTCGGGATTCTCACGCACCTGCACGTCGTATTCCACGATGAAGTAGCGGGTCTCCAGGGTGGTTTCGTCCTCGTAGGTGTACTCCACCACGCTGGGCAAAGCGGACGTGGCCGCGTCAGCAGCGCCCCCCTCGGGGAAGGTCAGGGTCCAGCTGCCGGTTGCGGTAGTTCCGTCCACGAAGGACGAAAGATCCCCCAGGGTACCGCCGGCCACGGCAGGCTCGCTTTCGTCCTTCTTGACGTAGCGGGTTTCCTTCTTGTAGACGATTGCCTGAGCCTCGTAGAGCTTGTAGGTCAGCTCCAGGTTCTGGTCGAACCAGTCAGCGGACCAGGCAGGGCGCTGCTGGGCTTCGTTCTTGTTGTCGTTCCAGGCAACGGTGACCTGGGCTTCCTTGTCTGCGGTCTTGTGCTGGACGGTGTTCAGCAGCGGATACGTCTGGCCGTCAACCTCCAGGTCGTTCAGGCTCACGTCCTTGGCGCTGTTGCTGCCGAAGAGCGCGGCGAAGATGGTGTCCAGCAGCGTGGGCTCCTCCGGCTCGTCCGTGGCCGGGGTCTCCTCGTTGCTCACCACAATGGCGCCGTCGTCCTTGCCGTCAGCGTCGGGGTCAGCGTTGGGGTCGTCAGCTTCGCCGGCGCCTTCTCCCTGGTCAGAGCCCTGGGGCTGATCGCCTTCGGGCTTCTGCGCGTCAGGGTCGGCGTCAGGGTCGTCGCCCTCCGGCTGGTCGCCCTCGCCCTCGGGCTTTTCGCCCTCCGGCTTCTCCGGCTCCGGGGTCGGCACGTTCACGAAGCGATAGCGCACGTCCTGGTCGGCGCGCTTGCCCTTCTGCAGCAGGTACGGCTGGTCGACCTTGGCCAGGGCCGGCAGGTCGGGAGCGGTGGTCAGGTGGACCAGGCCCTTCACGTTGGCGCCATCCACCTCCTGCTTGAAGGTCAGCTTCAGCTCGTAGGCGCCGTTGCGCTTGGTCAGGTCATAGGTGAACACACGAGCGGCGGAGTCGGCCGGCAGCGTGGATTCGTCAGCGGTATTTTCAGAGAGGGGCGCCTTCAGCGTGGTGATGACGCCGTTCTTCTGGTAGGTCACCTGGGAGGCAGTGCCCTTGTCTGCCTGGTCGGCGACCTTGCCGTCCTCCAGCAGGTTCACGGCCTCAACGTCGGTCATCCACTCCGGCAGGGCGATCTTCACGTAGTCGCCCGGCAGGACCTGGCGGTCCTTACCATCCTGGACGAAAGAAAAGCCCAGGTCAAAGCCCAGAGTCTTCAGCTGCTCGACCTTCAGGTCGGCAAAGTCATAGGTGGTCACGGGGCGGCCGTCCGCAGATTCCTGAACGCCCTTCAGGTCCGCCTTGTCAGCCTTGTCGGCCTTGCCGTCCGTACGCCACCAGTCGTTCAGGCCCAGGGTCACCTGATCGGCCTCGTCGGTCAGGTCCTGGGGAGTATGCTCGGGAGCCTCCTCGGTCGGCTTCTCGGGGTCTTCGCCCTCAGACCCGTCGCCCGCCGCGGCCGCATTCGGATCCTGGCCCGGCTGGGCTCCAGGCTCGCCTTCGCCCTTGGCCGAGTCGTCGCCGTCAGCCGGGGTGTCGTTCCCCGCCTCGGGCTCGCCGGCAACAGCGCCCGCGGGCTTTTCGCCCTTCGGATCCTCAGGCTCCGCGCCAGCCGGCTGCTCCTTGTCGTCGCCCGGGCTCGCGGCCGGGTCGTCCCCGGTCCCCTGGTCCGCGGCGCCTTCGTCGGCCGGCAGGTCGGTTACTGCCAGAGGCGCGTCGTCGGCGTTGTCCGCGAAGGCCCGTCGAGCGGTCGACAGGTCGATCATGGACAGCACCAGCGTCAGCGCCAGGAAAATCCTGGCCGCCTTGGAAAAGAACATGCTGCTTTTGCGGGCGTTCAACATTACAGCTCCCTATATAAATGTAGCGGGCGGCTACGGGCTCCTTGGCAGGCAGCGCAGTGACGTTTGGGCACAGCTCCGCCAGGTGCACGTAGATATACAAAATCCAGTATAAATTTTCATTAACGAATTTCTTCCAGGAAATCTGCACATTTCCTACATTTTCCCCGCTCGTAACCCAAATTTTGCACACCAGGGCGAAATCGCCGCTCCATTTCCGCCCCTGTTTTACTTCGATGCCCAAACTTTTTTCGCCCCGACAGGCCTGCGGTTACCCACGCCCCCTCGGCCACGCGGCCACGCGTTCCGCGCTCCTGCCGCCGGCGTCCCGCATCCCGCGCCCCGATGACCCGCGACTTCGCGGACGCCACGCCCCCGCGCCCCGACGGTCTGACGCACGGCCGTTGTAGAACAGCCGTCAACTTTTTCGCCCAAGTAAGAACCGCGCAGCATTTCACTCGGCCGTTCTGCAACAGCCGTCAACTTTTCAGCGGATGCGGCCGTCGGAAAACATTTTGTTCGGCTGTTCTACAACAGCCAGTCAAGTCCCGATTAGTGTGTAAATTCTTCTGGCCTCGCCGTTCCTTCCCT
>JAUNCQ010000029.1 GCA_030526515.1 Coriobacteriia bacterium | reverse complement strand
GAAGGGAAGGAACGGCGAGGCCAGAAGAATTTACACACTAATCGGGACTTGACTCCGCCCGAAGGCAACCCCGCCCTAGAGCGAACATCCAACACACCCGCCCCGCCCGCGCAGCGCCGGCGCGCTACAATGGAACCGCACGCGCCACCCACCAGCAAAGGAGCACCCATGGCCACCAACCTGGAAGACCTGATCGTCAACATCCCCGACTTCCCTAAGCCGGGCATCATCTTCCGCGACATCACCCCCGTGTTCGGCAGCGCCGACGGACTCAAGGCCATGACGGACCTGCTGGCGCAGAAGTACGCCGACCGCGGCATCACCAAGATCGTGGGCGCTGAGTCCCGCGGCTTCATGGTGGGCGCGCCGCTGGCATACGCCATGGGCGTGGGCTTCGTTCCCGCCCGCAAGCCCGGCAAGCTGCCCCGCGCGGTGCTGAGGGAAACCTACGAGCTGGAGTACGGCACCGACGAGCTCCAGATCCACACCGACGCCCTGACCGCGGACGATGTGGTCCTGCTCATCGACGACCTGCTGGCCACCGGCGGCACCGCCGCAGCCCAAGCCCGCCTGGTCCAGCAGACCGGCGCCAAGATTGCCGGCGTGGCGTTCCTGATGGAGCTCACCGACCTGGGCGGCCGCGCCAAGCTGGAGGAAGTCACTGACGCGGAGATCTACTCCATCCTCCAAGCCACGGAAGAATAGGACGAAAGCAAAGCCCCGAAACCGGGGCTTTCTTATTCGATGATTCTTTTGCAGAAGTCACGAAGCTTGGGGATGTCTCTTTCTATTGCGCTCCAAATTACCTGATCGCTCACATTGTCATATCCGTGGACAAGGTAGCAGCGCATTCCATATATTTCAGCCCATGGCACATGAGAATGGTTCGAAACGAAATCTTCCGATAGGGCGTTTACGGCTTCACCGATTTGGACAAGCGCGTAATAGCAAAGATCACGATAATCCTCATCGGCATCGAAGCTCTCAAAGCAATTCCCGAACCGTTCAACATACCCCTGGATCTTTCCCGCAAAACGAACAATGGCTCTCAATTGGTCTTCGTCACGCTCACTAGGCAGCATACACAACCACCCTGTCGACCATCGTCTTCTCCAAGAAGTCCTGGTTTCGACCATTCAGCGACTGCAAATCAACCTTCTTCCCCAACGCCTCAGAAAGCTCATTCTGCAGGCGAAAGAACTTCAACCCCAACGCATCACCCTCATCAATAAGCAGGTCCACATCGCTTTCCTCATTCTGCTCGCCTCGCGCATACGAGCCGTACAACTCAGCACGCTTCACGCCATATCTCTTCAGAATTGGAGAAATTACCGAGCTAATGCGCGTAATGGTCAGATCACCATCCTCCCATTCAAGCAAGTACTCTTCAACGATGCTCGATACCAGCTTAGAGCGATTTGTGACGGAATAGCCGGTAAGGCCCGACTCTCTGTCCGCACGCGCCCGCTCTTCCACAACGCGGTCAAGGGCCTCACTCGCTCGGTCGCTCAAATACACGGTAACTGCCTTTCCCCTGCGCATGACCCCTCCTCAAGATTTATATGATAATTTTTATCACATAAATAGTAACACGAAAAAGGGCGCGCCCCGCAGGACGCGCCCCTCAACAGCAATGCAACGGCTAGGCAGCACCAGCCCGGCAGCGCCGACCAGCGCAGCCGTGCCGCTCTCCCCTATGCCACCAGGAAGAACTTCACCAGGAACAGCAGGCTGATCACGTAGGTTAGGACGGAAACGTCCTTGGCCTTGCCGCTGAACACCTTGATGACGGTGTAGCTGATCATGCCAATGCCGATGGCATGGCCGATGGAGCTGGAAATGGGCATGGCGATCAGCATGAGGGCCACGGGGACCATCACGTCGAAGTCGTTGAAGTCGACCTTGCTCAGGCCGCCCAGCATCAGCACGCCCACGTACACCAGCGCGGCGGAAGTGGCCGGCGCGGGAATGATCTGGGCGATCGGCGCAATGAACATGCACAGCAGGAACATGATGCCGCAGGTCAGAGCCGTCAGACCCGTACGTCCGCCGGCCTCGACGCCGGATGCGGACTCCACGAAGGTGGTGACGGTGGAGGTACCGGTCAGAGAACCCACGCAGGTGCCCACGGAGTCAGCCAGCAGGGCTTCCTTCATCTGGGGCATCTTGCCATCTTCATCGATCATGCCGGCGCGGGAAGCGGTGCCCACCAGGGTGCCGATGGTGTCGAACATGTCGATCATGCAGAAGGTCACAATCAGCGTGATCACGGTGAACCAGCCGATCTGCATGAAGCCGGCAAAGTCGAACTTGAACAGGGTCAGGTTGGCCATGTCGGCAAAGGGCGGAACCCAGGACGCAGTGGCCAGGGCGGCAAACGGGTCAACGCCCAGGAACAGGAACTCGCCGGCCCAGTAGATCACGGACGCGATGAGCATGCCCAGGATGACGCTGGCCTTGATGCCGCGCTTCTGCAGGATCACGATGGCGAAAAGGCCGATGAACAGCGTCACCACGGAAAGAACCATGACCGGGTACGCATCGCCCATGGTGTTGGACGCAACGTTGGCGGTCAAAGAGCCGAAGAAGTCCTTCATGACGAAGAACTGCTGGCCGTCGGAGTTGGCAATGTAGATGTTGGAGCCCAGGCCAATGTTCAGCAGCATCAGGCCGATTGCGGGCGAAATACCCAAGCGCACGCCCAGCGGAATCGACTCCACGATCTTCTCACGCACGTTCACCAGCGTCAGGATCACGAACACAATGCCCTCGGCAAGCACAATGACCAGCGCCGCCTGGAAGGACGCCACGTAGGTCATGCCGGTCATCATGGCAATGTTGCCCACGGTCACCGCAAAGAAGCTGTTCAGGCCCATGCCGGGAGCCAGGCAGAACGGCTTGTTGGCAATGAACGCCATGCAGATCATGGCAATGCCGGAAGCCACGCAGGTGGCCAGGAACACGGCGTTCCACAGCGCCATGCCGCCGTCGGTGGCGCCGAAGCCCGCCAGGATGTTCGGGTTCAGCGCAATGATGTACGCCATGGTCATGAACGTGGTCAGACCCGCAATGACCTCAGTGCGGACGTCAGTCCCGTTCTCCTTCAACTTGAATATCTTTTCCACCACGCAGTCCTTTCTCATAAACTGCTGCCCCGCCCAAGGGGCACGTGAACACAACGGCACTAGCATACGCCTACGCGTACACAAAATGCACACAAACGCCATTCTTTTCGCCAGAATTAACGCTCTGAGCGGCGGGTTTCTCCTATTCAGGACGAAATCCCCGTCAATCTCCAACCCCCTGCCCCGAGCTCACTTTCGCCCTGATTCTGAAAATTTCCCCTTGCGCAACCTCCGCCACTCCACTATGGTGAAGTCATTCACAACCGAATACCACAAACCGTTGAAGCGGAAGTAACGGTGATTGTGCACTCACAGAGAGCCGGGGATGCTGGGATCCCGGCAGGACGCAGGTCATCAAATGGGCCGCTGAGGGCGTGGGGAAAGGCAGGGGTCCAAACCTGAGCCGAGTATCCGCGACGTGAGGGCATACGTCAGTTGCCGGGAATGTGATGGCATTCCGCAAAGTGCACGGCCTCGGCCGTGAATCAAGGTGGTACCGCGAGCTCGAATCTTCAAGCCCGTCCTTGACAAGAAGTTGTCAGGGGCGGGCTTTGCTTTTTCCCGGGCACCGCACCTGCAGCTTCGAACCCCGGCTCAGCCCCCATCAGCTGGGCCACCCGTCAGGCCGGACACCCGGCACCACGGCCCCAGGGCCCGAAGAGCAGAAAGGAAGCTCGCCATGACCGCAAACGCCAACCCCAACGTCAACTCCAACCAGCAGATCCCGTATCGCCTGTACCTGCGCGAGGAGCAGATCCCGCAGGCCTGGTACAACGTCCGCGCAGACATGCCGGAAAAGCCCGAGCCCATGCGCCTGCCCGACGGCACGGTAGCCCAGTTCGAGCACATCACCTCGGTGTTCTGCGACGAGCTGGTTCGCCAGGAGCTCGACGACGAAACCGCCCTGTTCCCCATCCCCGAAGGCGTGCAGGAAATGTACCGCGTGTACCGCCCGTCGCCCCTGTGCCGCGCCTACAACCTGGAGCGCGCCCTGGGCACGCCGGCCCGCATCTACTACAAGTTCGAAGGCAACAACACCTCCGGCTCCCACAAGCTCAACTCGGCGCTGGCCCAGGCCTACTACGGCGCCCAGCAGGGCCTGAGCACCATCACCACGGAAACTGGAGCCGGCCAGTGGGGCACCGCCCTGTCCGAGGCCGCGGCCCACTTCGGCCTGGACTGCGAGGTCTTCATGGTCAAGTGCTCCTACGAGCAGAAGCCCTTCCGCCGCAACATCATGCAGACCTTCGGCGCCAACGTGACCCCGTCCCCGTCCGACACCACGGAGATCGGCCGCAAGATGCTGGCCGACAACCCCGAAAGCACCGGCTCCCTGGGCACCGCGATCTCCGAAGCGGTCGAAAAGGCCCTGCACGTGCCGGAAAACCGCGGCCGCTACCAGCTGGGCTCCGTGCTGAATCAGGTCCTGCTGCACCAGTCCGTCATCGGCCTTGAGTCCAAGGCTGCCCTGGAGGAGCTGGGCGAATACCCCGACGTGGTCATCGGCTGCGCCGGCGGCGGCTCCAACGTGGGCGGCCTGGTCAGTGCCTTCATGAAGGACAAGCTGGACGGCACCCGCCCCAACACCGACTTCGTGGCCGTCGAGCCGGCGTCCTGCCCCAGCCTGACCCGCGGCCGCTACGCCTACGACTTCGCCGACACCGGCCAGACCTGCCCCCTGTGCAAGATGTACACCCTGGGCAACGGCTTCCTGCCCAGCCCCGACCACGCCGGCGGCCTGCGCTACCACGGCATGAGCCCCATCGTGTCCAAGCTGGTCCACGATGGCTACATGCGCGCCGTGGCCGTGAAGCAGACCGAGGTGTTCGAAGCCGCCGTCCAGTTCGCCAAGCTGGAAACCATCCTGCCCGCGCCGGAGTCCAGCCACGCCATCAAGGTGGCCATTGACGAGGCCCTGAAGTGCAAGGAAACGGGTGAGGAGAAGGTCATCCTGTTCGGCCTGACCGGCACCGGCTACTTCGACATGTACGCCTACGACGCCTACAACAACGGCCAGATGACCGACCACGTCCCCACCGACGAAGAGCTCGAAGCCGGCTTCGCAACCATCCCCGCCGTCCCCGGCATCCAGGCGGCCGGCGGCCTGCCCCTGGAGTAGGCATACCCCCTCATCAGGGCGAAAACTCGGGCGCCCGGGCAACTTTCGCCCCGCGCTTCGCCCACCATCCGCTCACGCCGCCCCCGCGTCCACTCACGCCGCGGGGGCGGTCCCTTTCGCCCTGGAAATGACGCAGGCTCACAATAGGCGGAAGCCCTCCGGGCACCACCGAAACCAGGAGCCCCTCGGGCACTCGCAACCGACTGAAAGCGCAGGCAGCCATGATCGTTCGCGCCGCGGACCCCGCAGAATTCGAAGCCGTCATGGGCTTCTACAACCACATGATCGACGTCACCGCCGACGCGCCCTCCTCCCCCCGCTGGGAACGGGACGTGCACCCGGCCCCGGCCGAGGTCCGCGCGTCTATCGACGCCGGCCAGATTCTGATCGCCGTGCACCAGGACACCCCCGCCACCGAGCTGGGCGGAAGCAATCCCCTGCTGGCGGCCATGCGCCTGGCCCACGAGCCCTTCCACGCGGAGGGCGCCCAGTGGAAGAACGACGTGGCCGACGAGCTAATCAGCTCCATCAGCCTGCTGGCGGTGCACCCGGACCAGCAGCACCAGGGCTACGGCCGCAAGATGGTCCGCGTGGCCATTGCCGAGTCCATGGGCTGGGGCGTGAAGTCGATCCGCCTGGACTGCATCGACGGCAACGATGACGCCCGCCGCCTGTACGAAAGCATGGGCTTCAAGGTGGTCGGCCGCGGACCGCTGCATCCGGCGACCATCCCCGGCGTCATGTTCGACGTGATGGAGTACGCGCTGCCCATTATTTCCCTGGACGACTAGGAGGCCCGCATCATGGCAAGCATGGGGACGAAAGATACGGCGGCCACCACCGTGACCGCCGACGACTACCAGCGCACCACCGGCAAGCTGGCCGTGGTGGGCATTGCAGGCAACTGCGCCCTGACCGCCTTCAAGCTGATTGCGGGCATTGTAGGCAACTCCGCCGCCATGGTGTCCGATGCCATCCACTCCCTGTCCGACGTGCTGGCCACGGCCATTGCCTATGCGGGTACCAAGCTGGGCCAGAAGGCCCCGGATGAATCCCATCCCTACGGCCATGATCGCTTCGAGTGCCTGGCCTCCATCCTGCTGGGCGTGATTCTGGTGGTCACCGGCGTCGGAATCGGCTACGGCGGCGTCATGGCGCTGCTCAGCGGCGCAGCCGAAAGCTCAGCTCCCAGCGTAATCGCCCTGGTGGCGGCCGTGGTCTCCATCCTGACCAAGGAGGCCATGTTCCAGTACACCCGCCACCATGCCCGGCGCATCAAGTCCAGCGCCTTCGAGGCCGACGCCTGGCACCACCGTTCCGACGCCATGTCCTCGGTAGGCGCGCTGATCGGCATCGGCGCCTCCATGGCCGGCTTCCACGCGGGCGATGCCATCGCCGCCATCGTGATCTGCCTGTTCATCTTCAAGGTGGCCTGGGAGGTCATCATGGGCGCGGTGAACAACCTGCTGGACACTCCCTGCGGCCCGGAAACCCAGGCTGCCATCCGCACCACCCTCGAGGCGGTGCCGGGCATCCAGCGCATCGACGTGCTGCGCACCCGCGCCTTCGGCAGCAAGATCTTCGTGGACGCCGAGGTTGCCCTGGACGGCTCCCTGACCCTGACCCAGGCTCACAACATCATCGAGGAAGCCCACGACCAGGTCGAGCAGGACTTCCCCGACGTCCGCCATATCATGATCCACCCCAACCCGCTGCAGGGCGAACCCTCCTGCGGCCGCACAACCGCAATCATGCGGCCTCGGCAAAACGTCAGCTAGCTGCGCAGTCCCTAGCCGCGCAGCGACCGGTAGAAGCAGGTCCGCTCCCCCGTATGGCACGCCGGACCGGTCGGATGCACCAGCGCCAGCAGGCAGTCGGCGTCGCAGTCGTAGCGCAGGTCCACCAGCTCCTGGACGTTGCCGGACTCTTCGCCCTTGTGCCAGAACTTGTTGCGGCTGCGGCTCCAGAACCACGTGGTCCCCTGATCCAGCGTGCGCTGGAGGGACTCCTGGTTCATCCACGCCATCATCAGCACGTCGCCGCCGTCCGCGTCCTGCACGACGCACGGGATCAGCCCGTCGGCCCCGAACTTCAGCTCCGCCACGCTCAGCGCCGCGGCCTCGCGGTCATTCTTCTTCAGCTCCATGAAAGCACCTCCATCCAAAAGGAGCCCGAGTTTCCCCAGGCTCCACATTTATATGCAGTGGGCGAAAACGCCGCCAGCCTAACTGCCGACCCTATGCCAGCAGGCCCTCCTCGGCCAGGTAGGCCTCCAGGTCCTCTTCCCAGCTGGGCAGGTCCGCGCCGAACATCTCCAGCATCAGGCTCTCCAGGATCACGCGCTCGGCGGTCACCAGGTCAGTCTCCGGAATCAGCACCTTGCCGGGCTCGTAGCCGCACAGCTGCAGCGCCTTGGCAGCCAGGTCGTAGCGGCTGGCCTCGCCGGTGCTGGTGATGTGCAGGATGCCGGTGGCACGACGCTCAATGGCCTTGGCCAGGATGCGAGCGTACAGCGCCACGGAGGTGGGAGCCGCGAACTGGTCGGTGCGGGCCTTGTAGGTCTGACCGTTCTTCGCAGCGTCCAGCACGGCCTTCATGCGGCCGCCCTGCACGTGGTACAGCCAAGAGGAACGCACGATCAGATGGTTGGGCATGGTGTCCTTGACCATCATCTCACCCGCACGCTTGGACTTGCCGTAGGGCGTGTCCGGATGGGGGCTGTCGAATTCGTTCAGCGGGTCATGGTTGCGGGACGGGTACACGTCGTCCGTGGAGATCTGGACGAAGTACGCGTCCACGTTGTTGGCCACCAGCGCCAGGTTGCGTGCCCCCAGGGCGTTGACCTCGTATGCCTTGATGCGGTTGCCCAGGCCCGTGGCGGCACGGGGAATGCCCGCGCAGTTCACGATCACGTCGGGGCGCAGCTCGTTGGCAAAGGCCTCCAGGCGCTCCGGCTCGCCCACGCTCAGCTCAGCGTCGGTACCCACCACGCGGAAGCCTTCGGCGCTCAGGCGCTTGACCAGCTCGGCACCCAGGAAGCCCTTGGCGCCCGTAACCCAAATAGTAGTCTCGGTCATGGAAGTAACCTCGTTATCTTTCGAAATCCATTCCTGCCGTCATAGTAGAACAGCAAGGGCGGGAAGGGAACTCCCTCCCCGCCGATTGCGCAAGTCCTATGCAGCAGCTGCCAGGGGCTCGGCGGAATCGCCGTCGGACGGCGTGCCGTCGCCCGGGTTCTTGCCCTTGTTGCGGATGATCTGAATCACGCAGATGACCGCCAGGACTGCCAGGCCGGCCACGTTCAGGGCCAGGTACAGGGAGTCGCCGAAGCCGGTCAGCGGAATCATGGCGCAAATGCCGAACACGATCAGCACGGCGCGGAACACGGGGTTCAGGTGGCCGAACATGAAGCCGTTCAGGCCGCCGGCAACGCCGAACAGGCCGACCATGGCCACCACGGTGTTGATGACCACCCACACCATGCTGACGTCAGCCTGCATGATAAGAGCCGGGCAGAAGGCGAAGATGAACGGGACGATGTAAGCCGCAATGGCCAGCTTGGACGCGTTGAACGCCGTCTTCATGGGCGTAGCGCGGGCAATGGCCGCACCCGCGTACGCGGCAAGCGCAACGGGCGGCGTGATGTCGGCCAGGATGCCGAAGTAGAACACGAAGAAGTGAGCGCAGACCAGCGGAATGCCCAGCTGCATGAGGATGGGTGCGCAGGTGGCAGCCATGATGCAGTAGTTCGCGGTGGTCGGAACGCCCATGCCCAGAACGATGCAGCACAGCATGGTCAGGACCAGGCCGATGATGATGAAGTCGCCGGCAGCCATGACGATGACGTTGATGAGCGTGGAGGCCAGGCCGGTGACGGTGATGCAGCCGGCGATCATGCCAGCCATGCCGCAGGCAACGGCCACGGAGATGGAGTTCTTGGCGCCAGCGGCGAAGGAGTCGCAGGCCGTCCACAGGGCGGTCTTGGCGGACTCGACGAACACGGATGCGAAGGTGTCGCCCTCAGCGCGGTTTTCCCAATTCGTCTGGACGAAGTGGATGAAGCCGATAAGGAAGGCGGCGAAGATGCTGATGGCGGCGGACATGGCCATGGTGAACACGCCAGCGGAAACCAGCCACACCAGCAGCACCAGCGGGATGATCAGGTAGCAGTTCTTGGCCAGCCAGCTCCACTTGGGCAGCATGTCCTTGGGAATGCCCTTCAGGCCCAGCTTCTTGGCCTCCAGGTGCACGGCACAGAACACGCCGGTGAAGTACAGCAGCGCCGGGATGACGGCCATGGCGGCAACCTGGATGTACGGGATGCCCATGTACTCGGCCATCAGGAACGCAGCGGCGCCCATGATGGGAGGCATGATCTGGCCGCCCGTGGAGGACGCGGACTCAACAGCGCCTGCGAACTCGGGCTTGTAGCCGGTCTTCTTCATCATGGGGATGGTCACGGAGCCGGTGGTCACGGTGTTGCCGACGGAGGAGCCGGACACCATGCCGCACAGCGCGGACGAGATAACAGCAACCTTGGCAGCGCCGCCGGAAGACCAGCCGGCAATGCGGTTCGCGAAGGAGATGAAGAAGTTCGCGATGCCAGTACGCTCAAGGAACGCACCGAAGATGATGAACAGCACGATATACGTGTAGCACACGTTGGTAGGCGTGCCGATGACGCCGCGGGTGGTGTAGAACAGCTTCTGCACCACGTTGGAGATGCCCTTCATCAGGTCGGCGCCGTGGCTGAACTGGTAGTACAGCGCGTAGATCATGAGCACGCCGACCACGCACAGGATCGGAATGCCCACGCAGCGCCGGCAGAGCTCGAACAGGCTCAATATGCCGATCACGCCCAGCACTACTTCCAGGGTGCCGATGCGGGAGCCCATGAGCAAGATGTCCGTGCAGTTCAGGGCGAAATACATGAACGATCCGAAGCCCGCCGCCATGATGATGATGTCGTAGACCGGAATATGGTTCACCTTGTGGCCGGTCTTCTTGATGGGGTACATCAGATAGCCGATCACGATGACGAAGGCCAGGAAGCGCGCCAGACGCGCCTCGGCCTGCTCGGTGCTGAGCAGGGTCATAGCCAGGCAGTACACCGAGAAGAAGATCATGACCGCCGTGACGACGACCTTGGGAATGCCTTCCCAAATACGCGTGTTCGACTCCTTGTCGTACTTGCGCATGATTTCGTCAGCGTCGACTTCGCCCTCCGGAGTCTGCGCCAGGACTTCGTCCTTGGCTTCCTCCTTCTTCTTGAAAAGAGCCATCTATCCCTCCTTTTCGCTCAAATAATCCCCTTGGTTAGATCCATGGACGCCACGTCAGCGGCGGTTCGCGTTCATGGGGCTAACAACCAAACAGGGGGCCACGGCGGTTTTGCCCGCCGTGACCCCTTGCGTTCCTTGCTATTTTACAAAAGACCGTGAGGTCAGTGGGCTACTTACTTGGTAGCAACCTCGAGCTTCTGCTCTGCATAGTACTTGGCAGCACCTGCATGGTAGGGAACGGTGGTGATGGAAGCTGCGGTCTCCAGATCCAGCTCAGCGTACTTGGCATGAGCGTCGGCCTGAGCGGCAGCACCGTCGAAGATGGACTTGGTGAAGTTGTACACAGCGTCCTCAGCAACGTTGTCGTTTGCCAGGATGACAGCCAGAACAGCAACGGTGGTGGTGTCGGAGTCCAGACCGTAAGCGTCCTTGGAGATGGTTGCCTTTGCGTAGTACGGGGAAGCCTCCAGCAGCTTCTCAACATGCTCGTCGTCCAGGGAGACCAGGTAGACGGGCTTGGAGGTTGCCAGGTCGGTGATGGAGGTGGTCGGAGCACCAGCCACGACGAAGGCAGCGTCGATCTTGCCGTTCTTCAGGGAGTCGGTGGAGTCGCCGAAGTCCTGGTACACAGCCTTGATGTCAGCCTCGACGTCCAGGTCATAGGCGCCCAGGATGTCAACGGCGTTGAAGTACACACCGGAGCCGGTAGCGCCGATGGAAACGGTCTTGCCCTTCAGGTCAGCAACGGACTTGATGTCCGGGTTGGTGGTCACGATCTGGACCTGCTCCTGATACAGAGCGCCGACGATGCTGAAGTCCTTGTAAGCACCGTCCTTCTCGAAGATGTTGGTGCCCTCATAGGCGTATGCCAGAACGTCAGACTGGCAGAAGGCCAGGTTGGCGTCGCCGTCCTGCAGTGCCTGGATGTTGGCCTGGGAGCCGTTGCCAGACAGAGCGGTCACGGAGGTGCCGCCGTTGTTGGTGCAGTAGTTGGCCAGAACGGTACCGAATGCATAGTAGGTGCCGGACTCGCCGCCGGTCACGAACTGCAGGTCGTCGGAGACCTGGTCAGCTGCGGGAGCTGCGCTGCCGCCGCCGTTGTTGCTGTTGCCACCGCCGCAAGCGGTCAGGCCACCCAGGGCCAGAGCGCCGGCGCAAGCCAGTGCCAGCAGGGAAACGATCTTCTTCTTCATTGAAAATCCCCTTCCTTCGATTTTCCGCGGATACGGTCCTTACCGTTAGTGCCTGCGCGCAGGCATCCACGCTGTACAAACGGAAACTATACGCCCTTGCAAGTGGTTTGTCCCCTCTTTTACAAATTTTTTCGGTGATGTAACAGAAAAGATTGTAAACATACTGCATTTTCCCGCTACTCTATTCATCGTTGTTTATGCCCCGGGCACAAAGGAGGGCGCCGTGCTGGACGCATATACCTGGTACACGAAGCTGGTCGAGAAGCGCAGCTTCACCAAGGCTGCAGAGGATCTGGGCGTGTCCCAGCAGACCCTGAGCGCCCGCCTGGCCTCCCTGGAGCGCGAGCTCGACGCCAAGCTCCTGGTCCGCGGCAATCCCCTTTCCCTGACCCCCGCCGGCATGGCCTTCCTGGTGTACGCCCAGGAGCAGCAGCAGGCCCAGCAGGACATGCTGCGCCAGATCGGCGAGGTCACCGGCGGCGGCTGCGGCATGCTCAAGGTTGGCATAGCCCATGCCCGCGGGCACTTCCTCATGCCCTCGATCTGCAAGCTCATGCTGCAATCCATGCCCGAGCTCACCGTGAAGCTGGTGGAGGGCACCAACCGCGAGGTCATCCGCATGGCAGAGCGGGGCGAAGTGGACGCGGTCATCGGCCGCTTCGGCAACTCCCACCCCGGCGTGGACGTGATGCCCCTGTACGAAGAGGAAATGGTGCTGGCGGTTCATCCGGACCTGCTGGAGCGCACCCTGGAAATCCCCGCTGACCAGGCCCTGGCCAAGATCGCCGACGAAGGCCTGGGGGTGCTGCAGCGCCTGCCCTTCGTCCTAGGCACCGTGGACGACATCTCCGGCCGCATCGGCTACTCCGAGCTCAAGAACGCCGGCATCCGCGCCCACGTGGTAGCCACGAGTGAGAGCATGGCCACCCTCATAGCCATGGCCGAGCAGGGACTGGGCGCCGTCTTCGCCCCGTCGAACGCCTTCGGCACCGCCTCGGAGCAGGGCCAGCAGCTGCTGCACATTCCCCTTTCGGCCCAGGCCCGCTACACCATATCCCTGGGCATTCCCATGCAGACCCCGGACTGGCAGGCCCTGGACGAGCTGAAGAAGGCCCTGGCCACCGTGGCCGCCACCCTGTAGCACCGTCCCTTCTTCAGGACGAAGACCAGACCGGCACCCAAGACAAAACCCGGGCGCAACCGCCCTCCCGAAACGCAGAAAGGCCGCGGTGGGGGCCATCCCCTACCGCGGCCTTCGAATCTTCAGGGCGAAAGTTTCGTCCGATCTTTTTTCGTCCGCTCTGCTTCGTCCGCCGAGCTTGCCGGCTACAGGCGCACCGGAATGCCCTGCTTGGCCATGTACTCCTTCACCTGGCGCACCGTCAGCTCGCCGAAGTGGAACACGCTGGCGGCCAGCACGGCGTCGGCTTCGCCCTCCAGGATTCCCTCGGCGAAGTGCTCCAGCTTGCCCACGCCGCCGCTGGCGATGACCGGAATGTCCACCGCACGGGCCACGGCGCGGGTCAGGGCCAGGTCGAAGCCCTCCTTGCTGCCGTCGCCGTCCATGCTGGTCAGAAGGATCTCGCCGGCGCCGCGCTTGGCAGCCTCCACGGCCCACTCCACGGCGTCCAGGCCCGTGTCCTCGCGGCCGCCGCGGACGTAGGCGGTCCACTTGTTGGGATTGCCCGGGACCTGCTTGGCGTCAATGGCCACCAGCACCGCCTGGCTGCCGAAGGCCAGGGCGCCCGCGGTGATCAGCGACGGATCCTTGATGGCCGCGGAGTTCAGGGAAACCTTGTCCGAGCCAGCGGCGATCATGGTGCGCATGTCGGCCACGGTCTTGAAGCCGCCGCCCACGGCGTAGGGGATGTGCACTTCCTCGGAGGCGCGGGATGCCATCTCGATGGTGGTGTTGCGGCCCTCATGGGTGGCGGTGATGTCCAGGAAAATGACCTCGTCCGCACCCTGGCGGTCGTACTCGGCCGCCAGCTCAACGGGGTCGCCGGCGTCGCGCAGGTTGACGAAGTTGACGCCCTTGACCACGCGGCCGTTCTTCACGTCCAGGCACGGGATGATGCGCTTAGTCAGCATTTTCGTCCCCCTGCTCCAGCTCCTTGATCAGGGCAATGCCCTCCTCAACCGTGAACACACCCTCGTAGATGGCGCGACCGGTGATGGCGCCGTCAATGGGCGCGCCGGTGGCGGCCAGGTTGCGCAGGTCGTCCAGGGTGGCCAGGCCGCCGGATGCGGTGATCTTCATGCCCGGGAACTTGCGGGCCATGGCGGCGTAGGCTTCCGCGTCCAGGCCGGTCTGCATGCCGTCACGGGCAATGTCGGTGTAGACCAGGTGCTGGATGCCCATGGCCTGCATGTCGGCAATCAGCTCCTCGGCCGGCACGCCGTCGGCGGTGTCCAGCCAGCCCTCCGTGGCCACGATGCCGTCCTTGGCATCCACGCCGGCCACGATCACGGAGCCGTACTTGGCCGCGGCCTCCTCGGCGAAGGCGCGGTCCTTCACCAGGGCCGAGCCCAGCACCACGCGGCGCACGCCGGCGTCAACGTAGCGCTGGATAGCGTCCATGGTGCGGATGCCGCCGCCGACCTCGACCTCGCAGCTGAGCTCCGCCACCATGCGTTTGATCAGCTCCATGTTGGTGGGAGCGCCGTCGCGGGCGCCGTCCAGGTCCACGATGTGCACGCGCTCGGCGCCGGCGGCCTCGAACGCGCGGGCCTGGGCCACGGCGTCTTCGTTGTAGACGGTCACCTGGTCGTAGTCGCCCTTCTTCAGGCGCACGGCCTTGCCGCCCAGGATGTCAATGGCGGGTACAAGAATCATCTAGGCCTCCTTGGCTGCCGCGTGGTCCTGCACCATCTGGCCGAAGTTGGCCAGCATGCGCAGTCCCTTGGTGGAAGACTTCTCGGGGTGGAACTGGGTGGCGAACACGTTGCCGCGACGCACCGCGCAGGCAAAGGGCTGCGCATGGGTGGTCACGCCGGCAATGTTGTCCGGGTCGGAGGGCACGCCAATATAAGAGTGGGTGAAGTAGAAGTAGGACTCGTCCTCGATGCCCGCGAACAGGGGGTTTTCACCCTTGATCTTCACGGAGTTCCAACCCACGTGGGGCACCTTGTACTTCACGCCGTCATCATCGAAGGCGGGCATGCGGACCACCTCGCCGGGCACCAGGCCCAGGCCCGCGATGAACTGGCCTTCGTCGCAGCCTTCGTTGCCACGCTCGTAGATGAGCTGCTGGCCCAGGCAGATGCCCAGAAACGGCGTGCCCGCGGCCACGGCGGTGCGGATGGCGTCCGCCTGACCGCTTTCGTCCAGAATGCCCATGGCGTCCCCGAAGGAGCCCACGCCCGGCAGCACCAGGCCGTCGGCGGTCAGGATGTCCTCCACGCGGTCGCTGACGAAGGCGTCGTAGCCGGCGTCAGCCAGGCCGCGACGCACGCTGGCCAGGTTGCCGCGCTGGTAGTCGATGATGCAGATGCGTGCCATTTACAGCGCTCCCTTGGTAGACGGAATCTGGTCGGCAATGCGGGGGTCGATGGCCACGGCCTCCTTCAGCGCGCGGGTCACGGCCTTGAAGGCGGCCTCCAGGATGTGGTGGGAGTTGCGTCCCGCCATCTGCCGCACGTGCAGGGTGATCTCGGCGTTCTGGGCGAAAGCCACGAAGAACTCCTGGGCCAGCTCGGTGTCGAAGTCCCCTACCTTCTGGGCGGGAATGTCCAGGTCGCACCAGCAGCCACCGCGACCGCTGAAGTCCAGGGCGGCCATGACCAGGGTTTCGTCCATGGGCAGCAGGCTGGAGCCGTAGCGGACGATGCCGCGCTTTTCGCCAATGGCCTGCTTCAGGGCCTGGCCCAGGACGATGCCGCAGTCCTCGACGGTGTGGTGGGCGTCCACCTGCACGTCGCCCACGCAGCGCACGGTCAGGTCGAACAGGCCGTGGCGGCCGAAGGCGTCCAGCATGTGGTCGAAGAACGGCACGCCGGTGCTCACGTCGGTGGTGCCGGTGCCGTCCAGGTCAAGGCGGACCGTGATGTCGGTTTCCTTGGTGGTGCGGGTGATCTCTGCAATGCGGGCCATGAGCGCCCCCTTTCATCAAACGGGAGGGGACGGCGCGAACCGTCCCCTCGATCAGCTAGCCGGCTACGATCTTGCGCAGCTCGGCCAGGAACTCGTCGTTTTCCTCCGGCGTGCCCACGCTCACGCGCAGGCTGCCCTCCAGGTACTTGGAGCGGGAGAAGTCGCGGATCAGGATGCCGCGGTCGAACAGCTTCTGCCACACATCGCCCGCGTCCGCCACCTTGAACAGGATGTAGTTGGAGTCGGACGGATACGCGGTCACGCCCGGGATGGTGGCCAGCTCCTGCTCCATGCGCTCGCGCTCGGAGATGATCTGGATGATGCTGGGCTCGAACTTGGCGCGGTTCTGGTAGATGACCTTGCCGATGACCTGGGAAACCGCGTCCACCGAATAGGGCTGGCGGACCTTCAGGAACTCGCGGATCACGCATTCGTCACCCAGCAGGTAGCCCAGGCGCACGCCGGCCAGGCTGAAGGCCTTGCTGAAGGTGCGCAGCAGCACCAGGTTCTTGTGCTGCATCAGGTACGGACGCAGGGTGGTGCGGCTGAACTCGAAGTAGGCTTCGTCCACCATGACCAGGGCGTCGGTGGCGTTCAGCAGCTTCAGCACGAAGTCCTCCGGGGCCAGCTGGCCGGTGGGGTTGTTCGGGCTGGTCACGATGATGAAGTCGATGTCGCCCTCGGCCACGCGTGCCAGCACCGCCTCCTCGTCAATGGAGTAGTCGGCGCGACGCGGCACGTTCACCACCTCGGTGCCGGTGAGCTGGGCGTTGTTTTCGTACACGGAAAAGGTCGGCGGCATGTTCAGGAACTTGCGGCCGGGACCGCCGTAGGCCAGGGCCAGGTTGAACAGCAGCTCGTCGCCGCCGTTGCCCAGCAGCACCTGGCTGCGGTCAAGGCCGTTGGACTCCGCGATCAGGTCGCGCAGCTCGTTGGCCAGCGGGTCCGGATAGCGGTTCAGCTTCACGTTGCGGACGGCGCTCATGGCCTCGCGCTTGATCTGCTCCTCCACGTCGCAGGGGTTTTCGTTGGCGGAGTTCATGATGCGGGCCGGCAGGTACTTGGGATCGTACGGAACCAGGGTCTCCAGCTGGGGTGCGGACTTCCTTACGGTGTTCATGTGGTATGCGTTTCCAATCTAGTTGCTTCGTCGTGCGTCAAAGGTGCTGCTCGGAATAATGTTCTGGGCGAAAGGAAAGGCGCGCTTCCCTTTCGCCCCGTGGTTGCAGATGCTGTGGCGACTACTGGTTCAGCAGGTCACGGCGGAGCTCCACGCTGTGGGCGTGGGCCCACAGGCCCTCGTGGTGGGCGATGGTGATGATGGCGTCCGCGTCAGCGCGCAGGGCGTCCGGGGAGTACTGGATGATGGAGCTCTTCTTCACGAACTCGTCCACGGAAAGCGGGCTGCTGAAGCGGGCGGTGCCGCCGGTGGGCAGCGTGTGGTTCGGGCCGGCCACGTAGTCGCCCACGGCTTCGGCCGTCCACTCGCCCAGGAAGATGGCGCCGGCGTTTTCCACCGCGCCCAGCAGGTCCATGGGATTTTCCACGTGCAGCTCCAGGTGCTCCGGGGCAATCACGTTCACTGCCTGCATGGCGGCGGCGCGGTCGGCAACCACCACGGCCAAGCCGTAGTCGGTCAGGGACTTCTGGGTGATCTCGGCGCGCGGAGACTCCTTCATGTGCTCGGCAATGGCTGCCTCCACGGCGTCCACGTACTCTTCACTGAAGCACACCAGGTAGCAGGCGGCCAGCGGATCATGCTCGGCCTGGGCCATCAGGTCAATGGCCACCATGCTGGGGTCGGCCTTCTCGTCGGCCACGACGCAGACCTCGGAGGGGCCGGCGATCATGTCAATGCCCACGTCGCCGGACACGATCTTCTTGGCAGCGGCCACGAAGGCGTTGCCCGGGCCGGTGATCTTGTCAACCGGGGCAATGGACTCGGTGCCGTAGGCCAGCGCGGCAATTGCCTGGGCGCCGCCCACGGTGTAGATCTCAGAGATGCCCGCAATCTGGCAGGCAGCCAGGATGGCGGAGTCCAGCGTGCCGTCCTTGGTGGGCGGGGTCACGCACACGATGCGCTTCACGCCGGCAACGGCTGCGGGCAGGGCGTTCATGAGCAGGCTGGACGGATACAGCGCGCGGCCGCCGGGCACGTAGATGCCGGCCGATGCCAGCGGCGTGACCTTGGCGCCCAGGATGGCGCCGTCCGGGCGAGCGTAGATCCAGCTCTGCTGGACCTGGCGCTGGTGGAAGTCGCGGATCTGGGCCGCGGCGTGCTCCAGGGACGCGTACACGTGGGGGTCGCACTTGGCGGCTCCTTCGGCAATGGCGGCCTCATCCACGCGGAAGTTCTGAACCTCCACGCCGTCGAACTTGGCGGTAAGCTCACGCAGGGCCTCGTCGCCACGGGTGCGCACGTCCTCGATGATGTTCGTGGCGGCGGTCATGGCCGTGGCGTTGAATGCGCCCGTGCGATTGATGTAGCTGGAGTCGAACTCCTGCCCCTTGTCCAGAATTACCTTGCGCATATGTGTGCTCCTTGCTCGGAAGTTAGTACCAGTTCTTAGGGCGAAATCCCCGGTCAGCAGCGTTCGCGCGACCCGAGGGGCTGTTTCGCCCGCCGTGCCTTCGGCTGCCGGCCCCTTGGCCGACTGCCGCTCAGCTGCCAGCCCTTCGGCCAGCGACTACTCCGCCTTGGCGTTGGCGGAAAGGGCCTCGGCCAGCTTCACCACGCGGTCGTCGGTGCGGAACGCGCAGGTGTTGGCGAAGAAGCGGGCCGTGGACGAAAGGACGTCCTCCACCACCACCAGGTTGTTTTCCCGCAGGGTGGTGCCGGTGGCCGTGATATCCACGATGCGCTCGGCCATGCCCGTCAGCGGCGCCAGCTCAATGTTGCCGTGGAGCTTCACGATCTCCACCTGGGTGCCGGTCTTGGCGTAGTGGGCGCGGGTGATGCGCGGATACTTGGTGGCCACGCGGATGGAACCCAGGCGACGATAATGGTCCTCGGTCGCAGCAGCGGCGCCCTCCGGCTCGGCCACCACGAAGCGGCAGCCGCCGAACTTCAGGTCAACCAGCTGGATGACGTCGGGGTCGGCCTCCAAGATGGAGTCGCGACCGCAGATGCCGCAGTCAGCGGCGCCGTGGGCCACGAACACGGGAGCGTCGGTGGGACGCACGATGATGTAGTCAACGCCCGGGTTGTGGATGATCAGCTGACGGCCGGGGTTCTCCAGGCCGGTGGTGTCCAGGCCGGCATCGCTCAGCACCTTGATGGTGCCTTCGTTCAGCGAGCCCTTGGGCACGGCAATGCGCAGCGGGCGATCCTCCAGGGACGTGGTGGCAAAGCCCTCCGGCTTGGCCGCGGCCATGGCCTGCTCCAGGAAGAAGGCAAAGCCGGCGGCAGGACGACCGGCGCCGAAGGAGCCGATTAGCTTGTCGTAGCGGCCGCCGCCGCCCAGGGGCGTGCCCAAGTCGGGCGAAAACGCCTCGAAGACCACGCCGGTGTAGTAGTCGAAGGAGCTCATGACGCTGAAGTCCACCAGCAGCGTGCAGCCCAGGTTCGCCTGGGCCAGCAGGTCGAACACGGCCTCGAAGTCGGCCAACTCGCCTTCGCAGCCCAGGGGCGCCACCAGGTCGCGGACCCGGTCGATGGCCTCGCGGCCGCCGCGGATGCGGGGCAGCGCGGCAATGGCGCGGGCATAGACCGGCGGGCAGACGGAGCGGGCGTCGCTTTCGCCCAGGTCAATGCCCTCTTCCTCCACGATCTGAGCCAGGGTAGCGACATCAGTCAGGCGGTCCAGCGCAATGAAGTCGGAGTCGTGGAAGGCGTTCAGCACGCGGTTGCGCCACCAGGCGGGAGCGCCGCTGGCGTCGATCAGGCTGCGCAGGACGCTCACGGTGGCCAGGGCCAGGGTGTAGTCGCGCACGCCGGCCAGGGCCAGGGCTTCGTCCAGCAGGGTGATCAGCTCGGCGTCAGCCTGAGCACCGGTCTGGCCGATGAGCTCCAAGCCGATCTGCTTCATCTCGCGGGCGGTCGCCTGCATTTCACTGCCGGACTCGCGGAACACGCGGTGGGCGTAGCGGAAGCGGAACGGGCCGGGCTGGTTACCCAGGCGGGTGGCGCACATGCGGGCCACCTGCACCGTCACGTCGGGGCGCATGGCCAGCAGGTCGCCCTGGGAGTCGAAGAACTTGAAGGGCGATCCCGGGATGCGGCCGCCGGCGCTCATCACGTCGAAGACCTCCAGCGTGGGGGTCTCCAGCGGCAGGTAGCCGCGCTCAGCGAAGCGGTCCTGCACCGCGCGCTCGATGCTTTCCCGGCGCAGTGCCTCATCCGTCAGTACGTCGCGGAATCCAGAAGGTGTTACGAAGTCCATGGTTGCGTGCTTCTTTCGTCTTTCGTGCTTGTTCGTCAGTTTTCACAGAGTTCTATATTTTACGCTATTTAGTCGGTTTTGCTGCGTAGACGCCCTGTCCACGCACGCATTCCCGCACCAGCGGTTCACTCATGCCGCACAGCTCGGCCGCAGCCGTCCTGCGTGACGGTTGTACACTTTACCACAGTAGAGTGATAAAGCAACCACCTTTTTCGCCCGCTCCGTTAACGGCTCCCCGAGCTCGAGGCACGCTCCCCTGCCCCGAACGCATCACGCACGCCAGCAACCCGCCCTCCAAACGCAAAAGAACCCCGGCGGCTCGCACCACCGGGGTCCCGAAACTCGAAGAGCCGTCAGGCCTTACGCCTGGTCCAGTTTCTGGGCAAGCACCTGGTTGATCAGCTTGGGGTTGCCCTGGCCGCGCATCTTCTTCATGCACTGGCCCACGAAGAAGCCGATCACCTTCGTGTTGCCGTCCTTGTAGCGCGCAACCTCATCCGGGTTGGCGGCAATGACCTCGTCCACCACGGCCTCGATGGCGCCCGTGTCGGAAACCTGCTTCATGCCGCGCTCGTCCACCACGGCTACCGGGTCCTTGTCCTCGTCCATGACGGCGGCAAAGACCTCCTTGCCCTGCTTGGACGAAATGGTCTCCTCGGCAATCAGCTTCACCAGCTCCACGGCACGACCGGCGGAAAGCGGCGTGTCCTCCAGGGCAACGCCGAAGTTGGCGTTCAGGTAGGCGGTCACGTCGTTGATCAGCAGGTTGGCCACCGGCTTGGCCAGCTTGGCGGCGTCAGCGCCGGCCACGCCCATGCACTCCTCGAAGAACGCCGTGATCTGCGGGTCGTTGATCAGCTGGCGTGCATCGTAGGCGGACAGGCCGAAGGACTCGCAGAAGCGCTCGACCTTCTGGTCCGGCAGCTCCGGCAGCTTGGCGCGCACGGAGTCGATCCACTCGTCGGTCAGGTCGTACGGTGCCAGGTCCGGCTCCGGGAACAGACGATAGTCGTCGGCGGTCTCCTTCACGCGCATGACGATGGTGCGCTTGGCGGACGGATCCCAATGGCGGGTCTCCTGGTAGATGATGCCGCCTTCCTCCAGCACCTCGGCCTGACGGCAGATCTCGTATGCCAGGCCGTCATGCAGGTTCTTGAAGGAGTTCATGTTCTTCAGCTCGGTCTTGGTGCCGAACTTGGTCTCGCCACGGCGACGCAGGGAAACGTTGCCGTCGCAGCGCAGGCTGCCCTCCTCCATGGAGCAGTCGGAAATGCCAATGGCCAGGTAGATCTGGCGCAGCTTCTGCATGAACAGGCGAGCTTCCTCGGGCGTGCGCAGCTCAGGCTCGGTGACCAGCTCGATCAGCGGCGTGCCGGCGCGGTTGTAGTCCACCAGGGAGTGGGTGGCGCCGGCAATGCGGCCCTCGCCGCCGCCCACGTGCACCATCTTGCCCGCGTCCTCCTCCATGTGGATGCGGGTGATGCCCACGTGCGCAATGTAGCCGTCCTCGGTCTTGGTCACGTTGGCCGCGGTGCCGCTGCCCTGCTCGCCGGGCTCCAGGCCCTCCAGGTCAATGCGCTCGCCAGCAGCCTTGCCGTCCACGTGCAGGTCCAGGTGGCCGCGCATGCAGAAGGCCACGGGGCCCTGGGTGGTCTGGAAGTTCTTGGCCATGTCCGGGTACATGTAGTTCTTGCGGTAGAACATGGAGCGCTTCTCGATGTCGCAGTTGGTGGCCAGGCCAGCCAGCACAATGGACTCGATGGCGGCCTTGTTGGGCACCGGCAGCGCGCCGGGCAGGCCCAGGCACACCGGGCAGGTGTGGGTGTTGGGGTCGGCGCCGAACTCCAGCTTGCAGCCGCAGAACATCTTGGTTTCCAACGTGGTCAGCTCAGCATGGATCTCCAGGCCGATGACGGCCTCCCAGTCCTGAAGGACCTCTTCCAGCTTCTTCACGTTACTCACCTACCTTTCCGTTGGCGAAGGCGGGCGCAACGGGAGCAGTACCGTAGACCTGCTCCAGCGCAGCGGCAACGCGCAGCATGTTTTCGTCCTTGAACGCCGGGGTGATCAGCTGGGCGCCCACAGGCATGCCCGTGTCGGCACCCAGGCCAATGGGCATGCTCATGCCGCCGTTGCCGGCAATGTTGATGGAAATGGTGTACATGTCGGACAGGTACATCTCGGCCGGCTCGCTGATCTCGCCGAACTTGAACGCCGTGCGCGGGGCAGCCGGCGCCAGGATGCAGTCGACCTTCTCATAGGCGCGCTGGTAGTCCTGGGTGATCAGGGTGCGGACCTGCTGGGCCGGATAGTAGTACTTCTCGTACACGCCGGCGGAAAGCAGGTAGCTGCCCAGCATGATGCGACGACGAGCCTCCTCGCCGAAGCCGCCGGAACGGCTGTGCTCGTACTGGCTGCCCAGGTCCTTGTGGCCGGCCTCGCAGTGGCCGTAGCGCACGGAGTCGAAGCGGGCCAGGTTGCTGAAGGCCTCGCAGGGGGCAATCACGTAGTACGCGCTGATGGCGGAATGCACGTGCGGCAGCTCCACCTCCACCAGCTCGGCGCCCATGCCCTCCAGCTTGGCCAGGGCCTCGTTGATCTTGTCCTTGACCTCAGCCGACAGACCCTCTGCGTTCATGAACTCGGGCACCACGCCAATGCGCATGCCCGCCACGCCCTGCTCCAGGTTGGCGGTGAAGTCGGTGGTCACGTTCTGGCTGGTGCAGTCCAGCGGATCACGGCCGGCCAGGGCGTTCATGGTCAGCGCAGCGTCACGGACGTTACGGGCGAAAGGTCCGACCTGATCCAGCGAGCTGCCGAAGGCCACCACGCCGTAGCGAGACACCACGCCGTAGGTCGGCTTCACGGCAACCACGCCGCAGAAGCTGCCCGGCTGGCGGATGGATCCGCCAGTGTCGGAGCCCAGGGTCACTGTGGCCATGCCGGCTGCCACTGCCGCGGCGCTGCCGCCGGAGGAGCCGCCGGGCACGCAGCCCAGGTTCCAGGGGTTGCAGGTGCGGCCGAAGGCGCTGGACTCGGTGGTGGAGCCGAACGCGAACTCGTCCATGTTCAGCTTGCCCAAGGGAATGCCGCCTGCCTGCAGCACACGGTCCACGCAGGTAGCGGTGTAGGGCGAAACATAGCTTTCCAGCATGTGGGAAGCGCAGGTGGTGTGGGTGCCCGTCAGGTTCATGTTGTCCTTGAACGCCACCGGCACGCCGGCCAGGGCGCCGCAGGATGCCAGGTCGCCGGCGGCGATGGCCGCGTCAACCTTGCGGGCGGCCTCCAGGGCCAGCTCCGGGGTGACTTCCAGGAACGCGTGGACGGCGGCATCCGCTGCCTGCACGCGCTCGACGGACTGCTGGGCAACCTCGACGGCGGAAAACTCCTTGGCGGCCAGGCCAGCCTGGATCTCCGCCACGCTCATGCTTGCGAACTCCATTAGCGATCGCCTCCTTCGCCCAGGATGGACGGGATCAGGAAGCAGCCGTCCTGCTGCTTGGGAGCGTTGGACAGGGCCTCCTCCTGGGTGAACCCGGGAACCTCCACGTCCTCGCGCATGACGTTGGACAGGTCGCCGATGGGATGGAACGTGGGCTCCACGCCCTCCAGGTCGTACTGGGTAATGGGCTCAAGGGTGTCGATGATGTTGTTCAGCGTATTCATCATGGGCACGACCTCGTCGTCGGCCAGGCCGATGCGCGCATACTCTGCAATGCGCCGCACGTCCTTCTCTGAAAGATGCTGCGTCATAAGCCGCCTTCCTACCTATATATACGAGCTTTTCTTGCTTGCTTACTTGCTGGTGAATCCAATGCGCGAGCCCACCCAGGCGCCGGCAATCAGGCCGATCATGGGCGTGAACGCGAACAGGGCAAAGTCCCTGAACACCTTGAACGGCGTGGCGATGGGACTGCTCAGCTCCGTTCCCTCAGGGGAGTTCGCCAGGATGGGCGCCGTGAACGCCGGGTCGTTCAGCCACATGCTGGTCACGCCCAGGCCCACCAGACCGATCACGATGCACGTGAACACCACGGTGACGAACACGGTCTTGTTCACGTCGCCGAAGAACATGACGAAGAACGAGCCCAGCAGCATGAGCGCCGCCGGAATGGCCATGAGCAGGAGCTCGTAGGTCTTGGCGTTCATCTGGGCTGCATTGTCGTGGACGAAACCAAACAGGGTCGCGCCCAGGACCACGCACGCCGCCGTGATGATGAGCAGCGCGGGCAGGGTCCTCCGCAGGTCGTTGAAGGTCATCGGGTCTCCTTAAAAGACAATAACGAACCAAGCGTCCCGGAGACGCTTGCTAGAACATGGTAAAGCAAAATCGGCAGGCCTCGTCCGAAGCCTGCCGATTATTTACTCAATATGCCCGTGGGCGAAACATACGGTCACCGCGCTAGCTGAACAGACCCTTCAGGCCGCCCTCCTGAGGCTGCTCCTCCCCTTCGGGCTGCTGCTCGGCGCCGTCCTGCTGCTCGCCGTCAGCTGCGCCGTCGGTCACGGCCGCCGCATCATCATCGGATTCCGCGGGGCCGTTCTCCTTCAGGTCCTTCAGAGTGCCGAAGGCCTGGACCGTGTTCATGGACGGACCCTCCACGTAGGTGAAGGTGATCTTGTCGCCCTTTTCGTAGCCCACGATCTCGATCAGGTTCGGCAGGGCAAAGTCGTAGACGGCCTTTTCGCCCTGAAGCTTCACGTAGAAGTGGGAATTGCCGTCCACCACGGCCTGGGCCATGTGGCTGATGGTTCCCTTGGCTTCCTTGGAGCCGCCGCCGTCACCGGAGGAAAGGTTCACGCCGTTGGTGGCCAGCAGGGAAACGTAGGACTTCTGGCACTGGCTCACGGTGTCGCCCACCGCAACGTTCTGATAGCGCTTGATGTCGATCATGGCGAACTTCTTCACCGTGCCGGCGCCGTCCTTCAGCGCCATGAAGTAGGTGGGCTGGTTGGACACGTTGATCAGGATCGGGAACGTGGCCACGTAGCGCAGGTTCTGGACCTGGCCTTCCGCGGACTGCATGGCGGACAGCTCGGTCGCGCCCGCAATGCCGTAGAAGTGGGATTCGCCGGTACGCTGGTTGATCAGGACAAAGCCCACGATGGAGCTGTCAGCCGTGGCGGAGGTCACGCCGGAGTAGACCCACACGTCGCCGTCCTTGGCAATGTAGTTGTAGCCCAGCTGGTCATCGTTGCCGGGGGTGGTCTTGACCACGCCCTGCTGGCCCAGCCAGGAGTTGATCCAGCCGTTGTTATAGGCGCCGTACCAGTTGTACTGGCGCAGCAGCAGCTCGGACGGGTACACGCGGTCGACCCAGGTGGGAACCTCGTCAACGGCCAGGTCCTGGGTTTCGCCCGTCACGGCGTCGCACATGACCACGCGGTCGATGGTCTCGCCGCCGAACAGGCCGATGGTCTTCTTGATGGTCGGGCAGATCCACCAGGGATGACCCTTCTCGTCAATCTCGAAGCTGAAGTCCGCGAACATGTAGAAGGGATACTTCAGCTGCACGTGACGGTCGATGTTGCGGGCCAGCGGCTCGGACTGGGAGTACTTGATGCCCTGGCCGTCGGAGCCCTCCAGCTCGGCAACGCGCACGATGTCCGTATCCTGGGTGGTCATGTTGACCAGCGCGTAGGCGGGAATGCCCTGCTCGCGGTTGGTCAGCCACTTGAACAGGTCAGCGTAGTTCAGCGGGCTCACGCGCACCGGATCGTTCTTGTAGTTGATCTGGCTGTACAGGTTGTCCACCTCGAACTGGCTGACGTACTCGGGAATGCTGCCCATCTTCTTGTCACCCAGGATGATGGCGGCGTCACGGTCGATGACCGGAATCTCCTTGTAGTTGACCTCCTGGATGTCCTGGGCGAAATCCAGGTTCTGGGTCTGCAGCACGTTGGCGAACTTCTCGGCATTGCCCGGGAAGAAGGACTGGGACAGCAACATGCCAATGACGAACACCGCCATGACTGCCATGGGGATGAAGCTCAGCGTCTTGTACAGGCCGGCACGGCTCTTGGCCTGGCCCTTGGACGTGGTTGCGGTAGATGCGTCCCGCTCCGCCTTCTTGGCCTTCATGTCCTGGCGCAGCGCCGCCGCGCGGAATCCGCTGAACAGCACCACGGCTGCCACCAGGATGAACATCCAGGTGTTCTGGCTCTGCAGGTTCAGAGCAGGGTGGAACCACCAGTAGGCCACTGCCAGCGCCACGATCAGCGCAATGATGCCGAAGACCTGGGCCTTGCGGGTCCAGCTTGCCAACGTGTCGAAGAAGGACCCGTCGTTGCCGCCGTTACCGCCGCGACCGCCGTTGCCACGGCCGCCGCCCATCTCCTTCAGGGCCTCGGGATCGAAGCCGAAGGCCGACGCCATGTCGCCCCAGCCTCCCATGCCGGGACGCTGCTGGCCGCGGCCGTTGCCGCCACGGCCGCCCTTGGTCGCCTTGAATCCCGAATCCTTGTCCTGCTGCTCTGCGCCCGCGCTTGCCGGTGCGCCTTCGCCCTTCGCGAAGGTGTCCCGGTCAACGTCCATGCCGGAGTCCTGCAGGGCCTGCAGCAGCTCGTCAAAACCTGACTTGTTCGCCATTATCGCTCCTTAGTAGCGTCTTGCGTCTATTCGGACAATTCTACCCTACCGCGCAAGAAGGGGGAGCAGGCATCTGCTCCCCCTGTTCATAATCCAGGCTTTGTCCAGAAACGGGCCCCGACTAGGCAAGGCTCCTGAGCACGTACTGCAGGATGCCGCCATGGGCGTAGTACTTGCCCTCGGTGGGCGTGTCCACGCGCACGGTCACGTCGAAGCGGACCTCCTCGCCGTTGGCGCGCTTGGCCACGGCCTTGGCCACCTTCGGCTGGGGCAGGCCCGCGGAGAAGTCGATGGGCTCCACGGAGTAACGCTCGGTGCCGTCCAGGCCCAGGGAGTCGGCGCTCTGGCCGTCAGCGAACTGCAGCGGCAGAATGCCCATGCCAATCAGGTTGGAACGGTGGATGCGCTCGAAGCTTTCCGCGAATGCCGCGCGGATGCCCAGCAGCTGCGGGCCCTTGGCCGCCCAGTCGCGGGAAGAGCCGCTGCCGTACATCTTGCCGGCAACGACCACCAGCTGCTCCCCTTCGTCCCCATAGTGCATGGCGGCGTCGAACAGGGGCACCACCTGGTCGGTCAGCAGATCCTTGGACCAGCCGCCCTTGCGGCCCTCGGCCAAGGCGTTGCTCAGCTTCACGTTGGCAAAGGTGCCGCGCATCATGACCTCGTGGTTGCCGCGACGGGAACCGTAGGTGTTGAAGTCGGCCGGGGCCACGCCGCGCTCCTCCAGGTAGCGGGCGGCAGGCATGTCGGGAGCAATGGCACCAGCGGGCGAAATATGGTCCGTGGTGATGAAGTCACCCAGGCGGGCCAGGGCGAAGGCGTCCTGGATGGGGGCCATGGGCTCTGGCTCCTTGGTCATGCCGTCGAAGTACGGGGCGCGGCGCACGTAGGTGGATGCTTCGTCCCAGGTGAACACGTCGCTGGGCTCGGCACCCAGGGCCTGCCAGGCGGCGTCGCCCTCGAACATGCCCTTGGCACCCTCTGCGAACAGGTCCTGGTTCACGTGGACGCGGACCAGCTCGTCGATTTCAGCATTAGTGGGCCAGATGTCCGCCAGGTACACGGGCTTGCCATCGGCGCTTTCGCCCAGGGGCTCATTGACCAGGTCGAAGTCCATGGTGCCTGCCAGGGAGTAGGCCACGACCACGGCAGGTGCGGCCAGGTAGTTCTGGCTGACGTCCGGGGAGATGCGGCCCTCGAAGTTGCGGTTGCCGGACAGCACGCTGGCCAGCTCGATCTGATCGGCCACGTCGTGCAGGGCCGGCAGCACCGGGCCGGAGTTGCCAATGCAGCTCATGCAGCCGAAGCCACAGGTGTGGAAGCCCAGCTGACGCAGGCCGTCCATCAGGCCGGCGCGCTCCAGCAGCAGCTCGGTGGCGTGGCTGCCCGGCGCCAGGATGGTCTTCACCCAGGGCTTGGGGGCCAGGCCCGCGGCGGCGGCCTTCTTGGCCACCAGGCCGGCGGCCAGCATCATGGCCGGGTCGGTGGCGGTGGTGCAACTGGTGACCGCGGCAATGGCCAGGGCCTGGTGGGTCAGCTCGTAGTCCACGCCCAGCAGGTTAACGGTGACCTTCTTGCTGTAGTCCAGGCCGCGCTCGTCGCAGATGGCGTTGCAGCGCTCCTTGGCACCGTCCAGCTCAATGCGGTCGTGGGGACGGGACGGACCCGCCAGGGAACGGGTGATGGTGGACAGGTCCAGCTCGATGACGTCAGCGTACACGCGGTCGGTGGCGGCAGGGTCGTTCCAGAAGCCCTGCTCCTTGGCATAGGCCTCCACCAGGGCGACCTCGTCGGCAGCGCGGCCGGTCATGCGCAGGTACTCCAGGGTCTGCTCGTCCACCGGGAACAGCGTGCAGGTGCTGCCGTACTCGGGGGTCATGTTGGAAACGCAGGCGCGCTGGGTGGCGGAAAGGGAGCCCACGCCTTCGCCGAAGCACTCGACGAAGCAGCCCACCACGCCCTTGGCGCGGAGCATCTGGGCAAAGGTCAGGGCAACGTCCATGCCGGTCACGCCCTCGGCCAGGGCGCCGGTCAGCTTCACGCCGACAACCTTGGGCACCAGCGTGGTGATGGGCTGGCCCAGGGCAGCGGCCTCGGCCTCAATGCCGCCCACGCCCCAGCCCAGCACGCCAATGCCGTTGGCCGTGGGGGTGTGGCTGTCGGTGCCCACCAGAGTGTCGAAGTAGGCCACGGGCAGCTGGCCTTCGGGAGTGGCGCCCGCCTGGTCAGAGGTCATGACCACGTGGGCGAACTTCTCAATGTTGAGCTGATGGCAGATGCCCGCTCCCGGCGGCACAATACGCACGTTCTCGAAGGACTCCTGGGACCACTTCAGGAAGTCATAGCGCTCGCGGTTGCGCTCGAACTCCAGCTCCTGGTTGCGCTCCAGGGCGGTGGCGCAGCCGTACTCGTCAGCAATGACGGAGTGGTCGATGACCAGGTCGCAGGGCACCTGGGGGTTGATCTTCTTGGGGTCGCCGCCCAGCTCGGCGCAGGCTTCGCGCATCACGGCAAAGTCCACGAACACCGGCACGCCGGTGAAGTCCTGGAACAGCACGCGCGCAGGGCAGAACTCGACCTCGGCGCCGGTTTCGCCCGCCGTACCTGCAGCCACGATGCGATCGGCCAGGGCGCGGGCCTGGTCGTCGGCCTCGGCGTTCCTGAGCACGTTCTCCAACAGGACCTTCAGGGAAATGGGCAGCTTGTCAGCGCCCTGGATGCCGGAGATCGGGAAATAGGCGTATTCCTTGCCGGCTGCCTCAATGCGGCTTGCGAACGTGCTGTCATAGCGCATGTCTGTTACTCCTCTACTCGCGAAAAAGAAAGCGCGCCCGACCGTCGGGCGCGCACGTTAGCTGTTAGGCCCTCAGGCGCTCGATCTCCTGGACCAGAGCCTGGGTGAACTCGGTGCAGGACACTGCAGGGGCGTCGGACTTGGTGGCGCGGCGAATGTCAGCCGTCAGGTTGGTGCCGTCCGCGTACACGTTACGCACGCCCTGGCGGATCAGCTCGGCAGCCTCGAGCTCGCCGATGTGGTCCAGCATCATTGCGGCGGACAGGATCTCAGCGGTGGGGTTGGCCAGGTTCTTGCCGGCAATGTCCGGTGCAGAACCGTGGACGGCCTCGAACACCGCGTACTCCTTGCCGATGTTGGCGCCCGGGGCAATGCCCAGGCCGCCGCACAGGCCGGCGCACAGGTCGCTGGCAATGTCGCCGTACAGATTCGGGAACACGATCACGTCGAACCAGTCCGGGTTCATGACCAGGTTCATGCAGAAAGCGTCGATGATGTTGTCGTTGAACTCGACCTTGCCCTCGTACTCCTTGGCCACCTCACGTGCGGTCTGCAGGAACAGGCCGTCTGAATGCTTCATGATGTTGGCCTTGTGAGCTGCGGTAACCTTCTTACGGCCGTGCTTCACGGCATAGTCGAAGGCGTAGCGCACAATGTTGTCGGACGCCGTCACGGAAATGGGCTTGATGGAGATGCCGGAGTCCGGGCGAATGGTACCCGCACCCTCGTTTTCGCAGAACTCGATCAGACGCTTTGCGCCGTCGGAGTCCTTTTCGAACTCGATGCCTGCGTACAGGTCCTCGGAGTTCTCTCGCACGATGACCAGGTCCACGTCCTCATAACGACCGCCAGCACCGGGAATGGAAAGCACCGGGCGAAGGCAAACGTACAGGTTCAGGGTCTTGCGCAGTGCCACGTTGACGCTGCGGAAGCCGGAGCCCACGGGAGTGGTGATGGGGCCCTTGATGGCCACCTTGTTGCGGCGCACCGCCTCCAGCGTCTGCTCGGGCAGGGGCGTGCCGTACTTTTCGATGCACGCGGCACCGGCCTCGGCAATCTCCCACTCAACGTCAACGCCCGTAGCGGCAACAACCTGCTGCATGGCGGCAGAGGTCTCAACGCCAATGCCGTCACCGGGAATCAGGGTAATCGTATGCTTCGCCATGCTTTGCTCCTCACCTGGGAATGTTTAGGAAATGGCATCCAGGACAGCCTGTGCGCGCTTGCGCAGCATGCCCCTGGAATGCTCGGCGTCAAAGGACAGGCGCTCCTTCAGGCCCGCCTTAACCGCGTCGTCCACGTTGCCGGCAGCAAATTCAGCAACCGCCAGCAGCATGTCGTTGAACTCGTTGTCGCCATGGAAGCACTGCAGCGCCTCATCCAGGGAAGACCAGACCTTCAGGGATGCCTCGGGGCTCTCTGCGCCGATCTTGCACAGGAACCGCATGCCCATCAGGCGCAGCACGCCGTTGTCTTCGTCGAACAGGGCCTCCTCGGCGTAACCGGAAGCCTTGTCGACCAAGGAGGCGTCCACCTCGGACATGACCAGCAGGGTCTCCAGGACGGAGCTGCGGGTACGGGACTCGTCGTTATCCAGGGCGGCGAACAGAAGGTCCAGATGAGGCACGACCCGCTCGGGTGCGACCAGGGAAAGCTTGTGGAACGTAGCCGCCGCCTTCTGACGAGACAGCCGGGAGCTGGACTGGATGTTCTTGACCAGCATGTCCATATCGAGCACGTCGGGATCGAAGCCCGAAACAACGCTTTCACGTGCCATATGCAAAAAACCTTCTTTCTACCCTCAGATTTACATAAAACGCCGCAAGTGTACTCTCAATTATACAAAGCACAAGAAAGCGCCCGCCCAGCAATAAGGCGAGCGCCAATCAGATTTAACAAAGCGGCTAAAGTCTGTAACAGAACGCAAAGAAGCGCCCTACGCGAGCACGACGTCCTATCCTCCCACGGACTGCACCGCAGTACTTTCGGCGATGGCAGGCTTAACTGCCGAGTTCGGAACGGAATCGGGTGATCCCTGCCTCCATGGTCGCGCTCGCGTAAGGCGCTCCTTACGCAGTATATAGTATTTCGGACGAAAGAAACGTCCGGGTTTATCAAGATTCCAAGTCCTGCTTGGACGCAGGAAGCGCCCTGCGCGAGCACGACGTCCTATCCTCCCACGGACTGCACCG
>JAUNCQ010000028.1 GCA_030526515.1 Coriobacteriia bacterium | reverse complement strand
TGGTGCTGGTGGCCATTGCCATACCGGTGTTTACCAGTCAGATCGAGCGGAGCCGTGAAGGTACGGACCTGGCGAACGTGCGCTCTGCCTATGCGGTCGTCAAGTCGGCGGCGCTGGAGGGAAACAAGGACGCCGAGTACGAAGGCCAGAAGCTGCTGGCCGCAGACGGGAAGACCTACTCTTGCACGATTGCCCTTGAGCAGCGTGAGGATGGCTGGTCCATGGAGGCCCCCCTCACTGTTGGCGGCATTACTTCTGGAACAAATGGCGGTACCAACGCCGATCGCACCTGGGTTGGTCAGCCGAAGGGGAAGAACGGACGATGCGTCGTGTCTTTCGCCCTGGATGGAAAGATGGTCCTGAACTGGGGCGAGGGTCTGAATCCTGACGATGTTGCCAGCAGCCTGAACTCCGCGAACGGCGCCTCCCGTCCGAACAACTACAAGATTGACGGCAACTCCCTGAAGGCCAGCAACCCCGACCTGTATGAAGCCCTTGCTGCGAGCGGCATTGACATGGACAAGGCAAAGCTGACGGTGACGTCCACCAACCCCACGGCATGGTTTGCATATAGGGGCGAAGACGGCGTGGCGCGACAGACCGTGTTCGTGTATGACGGCGCCATGCCCGCCATCACCCAGAAGAATCCTCCGACTGAAAAGGACTACAAGGAGGCTGGCTTCACGAAGAACAATGCGCCGGGCGACGGTCGGTACTACTCGCAGCCCCTTGAGGGAGCCGTTGCCGTTTCCTATGACAGCAAGACCAAGCAGTGGGTGCCCGTCAAGGACGCCCAGGTCTCCCTTACCTACATTACGGCCGGCGGAGTGACGGGCTGGTTCCTGACCCCGGGCGGCAAGGAGGTGTCGCTTCCGTCCTAGCGGGCTGGCGGGCGCTTCGCTCGTATAATGGTGTCCACTGCAGTTCCCATTGCGGGGAGGAGCGTCCATGGGTACGAAGGATCAGAAGCTGAAGCTGCTGCACCTGGTGCAGATTTTGGAGCAGGAAACGGATGACCGGCATGGCCTGACGGGTCCGCAGCTCATCGAGCGGCTGGCACAGCGGGGCGTTGAGGTCGAGCGCAAGACGCTGTACCGAGACATTGCCTGCCTGGTCGACTTTGGCTACGACATCCAGAAGTATCAGCGCAATCCCGTGGAATACGGCTTGGCATCTCGCCGCTTCCAGGATCCGGAGCTGCTGTTGCTGGCAGATGCGGTGCAGTCCTCCAGGTTCCTGACCGAGCGCAAGGCATCCAGCCTGGTGAAGTCCATTGGTCAGCTGGGTTCCCGGTACCAGGCCGAAGACCTGCGCAAGCGCGTTCATGTTGAGGGCCGGATTCGCTCGCAAAACGAGTCCGTGTTCTACAGCGTTGACGCTATCCAGCGGGCTATGGCAGCTAAGCGCAAGGTGGAGTTCCGCTACTTCAAGTTGAACGAAGCCAAGAAGCGGGTGCTCCAGCACAACGGGGACGTGTACTGTGAAACCCCGGTGCAGCTGGTTTACATGGGCGACTTCTACTACCTGGTGGTCTGGAACGACAAGCATCAGGGCTTTGCCAACTATCGTGTGGACCGCATGCAGGACATTCAGGTGTCCGAGCAGCCTGCCACCAAGAACCAGCACATTGCCCAGTTCAACGTGGCCAAGTACCAGGAGCGCACCTTCGGCATGTTCAATGGCGAAAGCGTCTCCGTCACGCTGCTGGTGAAGGCCAGCGCCATGAGCGCGGTGGTGGACCGATTCGGCAAGGACGTGGACTGCGCTCCGGCGGGCGAGGGCCTGGCGCGAGTGCGCGTCACCGTCATGGAGACGCCGACTTTCTACGGTTGGTTGGTTCAGTTCGGCGACCAGGTGACCATCGAGGCGCCGGATTCTGCGCGGGAGGGTTTTGTCCAGTTCCTGGGCAATGTGCTCTCGGCGTACGAGGAATAGGCTCCAGAACAGGGCTTTCGGACGGTCAGGCGTTAGAGCTTTACCACTGCGTATTCGAATCGTTCGCTCATGGGCTCTTCTAGCAGGTCCTCCATGGAACAGCCTAGGGCGCGAGATAGGCGGAACAGGGTTGCGCCTGCGGCGGAATCGATGGAATTTTGCCGCTGTTCGTACAGCTGGATCATCCGCAGCGACGTTCCAGAGGCTGCGGCTAACTGCTGCTGCGTCATTCCCCTGGCCTTGCGAACGGTTCGCAGTCGAGTGGGGGCGCTAGCACGATAGGAAGCTACGATGTCGTTCGCGCGGTCCACAAAGACCTGGGGGTCCGCTTCGTGAAGGATGTACATGGTTTGGACGCGCGCGGGAGAAAGCCCGTATTCGATGAGCTGGGAAAAACCAATACACGAATGCCACTGATAATAGGCAAGTATCCATCCTGTCCAGTACCAGCTGGTTTTACCTAGCGGGCAAGTGTATGGCGAAAGGCCAGCGGCGTTTTCGTCCGATCGCGGATCAGTATGGCGAAGGACCGCGTTTGCGAGTTCAACTCCGCTCATTCCGCCAACGTACTTTGGGTTTCCGCGCTCGAACTGACGGGCGATTCCGCTCGTGATAAACAGGGAGAAGAAGCGGTTTGCATCAAATTCGAGGCTGGAGGTCGCATAGTCGAGCATTTCGCCCAGACATGCCTGAGCGTCTTCTAGATAGAGTTCGCTGTATGCGCGCATGAGGTCTCCTTAGTGCGACACTACGGTTTGAGTCGCGGATCGTTGGGCTGCCATTGCTCGCGCAAGATGTCGATCATGCGCGGTTCCGAAAGAACGGAAGGTTGGTTCTTCATGCGTTGGAAGTCCTGACGTGCTTTCTGGTCGCGTGCTTGAAAACGCGGAAGGAAGTAGTTTGCAGCCGCTGGGCGAGCATCGGTAAATTCGAGCTGGTCGAAAGCCTTTTGGGTGCGAGGAACGATTTGCTCTCCGAGCTTTCCAAGGTGCATGGCTTTTTGGAGCGTTGGGAGCGATATGGTTCCGTTCAAGAAGGCGCTTGCGAAGGCGAAGTAGGAGTCGTCAGCGCGGTAGCCGCGCACCACGTCGTATTCCTGGACGGGCACGGAAAAGGAGTTCGCTAGATATTCTGCGGCCAAGGATGCCGCGTCGCCGCTGAGGGAAAAGGTACGGTTTTGGATGAGTACGGTGAGCCAGTGAAGAATGGTGTAGTCCGGGGAGTTGAGGTTGAGGATCTTCAAGCCGTGAGTGTTTAGGTTGTAGGCATTGATGAACCCGTCAGCTCCGTTGCTGCAAGCCCATTCTCCCGCCATCTGCTCGTTAGGGGTGCAATAGAAGCCGAGGCCGTAGTCGTTGCGGCGGTTTCCTTGTCCAAGGATAGGCTTTTGGATGATTTTTGTGGAGCCGTGAAAAAGCTCCAATGTTCGAGCCTGAGCCATGAATTACTCCAAACTATCGTTGTAACGATAGTTTATAAGGTATACTCCGTTTGGTAAAGAGCGGGGCGAAAGAAGCTTTTGTTGCGACGACGGGGCTTTCGTCCCCTTTGTGTTGAAAATTAACGGTGCCCGTACAGGGGAAGATTCAGTATCATATTGACCTTGCAGCGCAGTGTGACCGTGGGTCCTGCGCGGCAAATCCGCCTCATAAACATCGATTGAAAGCAGCAGTATGGCAAAAAGCACGGCACGTTATGACAATGACAGTATTCGCCAGCTCAAGGACGAAGAGCGCGTTCGCCTGCGTCCGGCGGTTATCTTCGGTTCGGATGGTCTGGATGGTTGCGCCCATGCGGTGTTCGAGATTCTGTCCAACTCCGTTGACGAAGCACGCCAGGGCCATGGCAACCTGATCACCCTGACCAAATTCCTGGACGGTTCGATCCAGGTGGAGGACAACGGCCGTGGCTGCCCCCTTGACTGGAATCCCAGCGAAAAGCGCTTCAACTGGGAGCTGGTGTTCTGCGAGCTGTATGCAGGCGGCAAGTACAACAACAACGCCGGCGGCGACTACGACTACTCCCTGGGCACCAACGGCCTGGGCTCCTGCGCCACCCAGTACGCGTCCGAGTACATGGATGTGACCGTGTGGCGTGACGGCAACCGCTACGAGCTGCACTTCAAGAAGGGCAAGGTCGTGGGCACCAAGAAGAAGGCCCTGATCGTTGAGCCCACGGACGAAACCCGTACCGGCACCACCATCAAGTGGCGTCCCGACCTGGAGGTCTTCACGGCCATCAACATCCCGCAGGAGTGGTTCGAGGAAACCATGCGCCGTCAGGCTGTGGTCAACGCCAACGTGACTTTCCGCCTGCGTGTTGAGGGAGAAGACGGCTTCGAGGAGCAGGACTTCTGCTATCCCAAGGGCATTGAGGACTACATCCTGGAGAAGACCGGCCAGGACTACCTGACCGAGCCGGTGTTCATCGAGGCATCCCGTCGCGGTCGCGACCGTGAGGACCTGCCTGACTACAACGTGAAGATCACCGCCTGCTTCTGCTTCAGCCGTGGCCTGCAGATGCAGGAGTACTACCACAACTCGTCATGGCTGGAAAACGGCGGCGCCCCGGAAAAGGCGTCCCGCAGTGCGTTCACCAGCGCCATCGATGCGTACATCAAGAAGCAGGGCAAGTACAACAAGAACGAATCCGCCATCAAGTGGCAGGACGTGCAGGACTGCCTGGTGCTGGTCACCAACTGCTTCAGTACCCAGACCAGCTACGAGAACCAGACCAAGAAGGCCATCAGCAACAAGTTCATCCAGCAGGCCATGACCGCCTTCATCAAGGAGCAGATGGAGACGTACCTGATCGAAAACAAGCCGGCTGCTGACAAGATCATGGAGCAGGTGCTCATCAACAAGCGTTCCCGCGAAAACGCGGAGAAGACGCGCCAGAGCATCAAGACCAACCTGCAGCAGAAGACCGACATGGCCAACCGCGTGCAGAAGTTCATTGACTGCCGTTCCAAGGACCGCGACCGTCGCGAGATCTACATTGTAGAGGGCGACTCCGCGGCGGGTGCTATCCGCACGTCCCGCGACGCGGAGTTCCAGGGAGTCATGCCGGTCCGCGGCAAGATCCTGAACTGCCTGAAGGAAGACTACCCGCGCATCTTCAAGTCCGAGATCATCATGGACCTGCTGCGCGTGCTGGGCTGCGGCGTTGAGGTGAAGGACAAGCGCCTGAAGAACCTGGGCACCTTCGACCTGAACAACCTGAACTGGAGCAAGGTCATCATCTGTACCGACGCCGACGTTGACGGCTACCACATCCGTACGCTGATCCTGACCATGCTCTACCGCCTGGTCCCCACGCTGATCCACGAAGGCTACGTGTTCATTGCAGAGTCTCCGCTGTACGAGATCAACTGCAAGGAGAAGACCTACTTTGCCTACACCGAAAAGGAAAAGGCCCAGGTCCTGGAAGAGATTGGCGACCAGAAGTGCTCCATCAACCGCTCCAAGGGTCTTGGTGAAAACGACCCGGACATGATGTGGCTGACCACCATGAACCCGGAAACCCGCCGCCTGATCAAGGTGCTGCCGGAAAACGTGGAGGAAATGGAGCGCATGTTCAACCTGCTGCTGGGCAACGACGATGCCGGCCGCAAGCGCCACATTGCCGAGCACGGCAAAGAGTACCTGGACGACCTGGATCTGCAGTAAGGAGGGGACGAAATGGCCGTTAAGAAAAAGAAGGCAGCTCCCAAGAAGAAGCACGTCGACAACCCGAACGTCATCGGTCTGCACTCCGAGGTCGTAGAGCAGCCTATTACCCAGACCCTTGAGGTCAACTACATGCCCTACGCCATGAGCACGAACGTGTCTCGTGCGTTCCCGGAGATTGACGGATTCAAGCCGTCCCACCGCAAGCTGCTGTACACCATGTACAAGATGGGCCTGCTGAACGGCGCTCGCCAGAAGAGTGCGAACATCGTGGGCCAGACCATGAAGCTGAACCCCCACGGCGACGGCGCCATCTACGAGACCATGGTCCGTCTGGCCACCGGCAACGAAGCGCTGCTGACCCCCTTCGTGGAGTCCAAGGGCAACTTCGGCAAGTACTACTCCGGCGACCTGAGCTACGCAGCGTCCCGTTACACGGAGGCGAAGCTTTCGCCCATCTGCGCCGAGGTCTTCAAGGACATTGACAAGGATCCGGTCGACTTCGTTGACAGCTACGACGGCGCCATGCAGGAGCCACGCCTGCTGCCCACGGCGTTCCCCAACGTGCTGGTGTCCGCCAACAAGGGCATTGGTGTTGCCATGGCCAGTGACATCTGCGGCTTCAACCTGAACGAGGTCTGCGATGCCACCATGCACTTCCTGGAGGATCCGGACTACGACCTGTTCCAGAGCATGCCGGCCCCGGACTTTTCCACCGGCGGCGAGATCATCTACAAGCGGGACGAAATGGAGCGCGTGTATAACACCGGCCTGGGCGGATTCCAGATCCGCTCCCGCTGGCGCTACGTGCCCAGCGAGCGCGTCATCGAGGTGTACGAGATTCCGTACACCACCAAGACGGACGTGATCATCGATCGTATCATCAAGCTGTCCAAGGAGGGCAAGGTCAAGGAGATCGCGGACATCCGTGACGAAACCGACCTGTCCGGCCTGCGCATTGCCATTGACGTGAAGCGCGGCACGGACCCCGAGCTGCTCATGGCCAAGCTGTTCCAGATGACCACCTTGCAGGATACCTTCAGCTGCAACTTCAACGTGCTGGTTGACGGCTACCCCCGGGTCATGGGCGTGCGCCAGATCCTTTCCGAGTGGGTTGCCTGGCGCGTGGAATCCACTCGCCGCCGCGTGACCTTTGATCTGAACAAGAAGGCGGAAAAGCTGCACCTGCTCTACGGCCTGGAAGCTATTCTGCTGGACATTGACAAGGCGGTGGAGATCATACGCAACACGGAGCTGGAAGTGGACGTGGTGCCCAACCTCATGGCGGGCTTCAACATAGACCAGATCCAGGCGGAGTACGTGGCCAACATCCGCCTGCGCAACATCAACCGCGAGTACATCCTGAACCGCACCAAGGACATTGCCGTCCTTGATCAGGAGATCGCGGAGTTGAACACCATCCTGAGCAGCGAAAAGAACGTGAAGAAGGTCATCTACGACGAGCTGGCCGCCATCAACAAGAAGTACGTGACGCCCCGAAGGACCGGCATCGTTGCCGCGGAGGACGTGGCCACGGTTTCCCTGGAGCCGGAGGTGGAGGACTACCCGGTGACCATCATGGTTTCCAAGGAAGGCTACCTGAAGAAGCTCACCGACCGCGTGCTGCGTTCCGGCGCTGAGCTGAAGTACAAGGACGGCGACGCCCCCTGGCTGGAGTTTGCCTCCAGCAACTGCGGGGAGTTGCTGGTGCTCACCGATCAGAGCCAGTGCTACAAGGTCAAGGTCAGCGCCCTGGCCGATACCAAATCCGCTGATCTGGGCACCTTCCTTTCCTCCCAGCTTGAGCTTGAAGCGGGCGAAAGCATCATCCACGTCATGGACCCGGGCGACTACAAGGCCGACGTGCTGTACCTGTTCCGCAACGGCCGCGTGGCCCGCGTGGCGTTGGCAGGCTACGCCACCAAGCAGAACCGCAAGAAGCTGAAGAACGCCATCTACACCGGCAGTCCCTTGCTGGGCGCCCGGATCCTGACCCAGGACGAAGACGTAACCCTGGCATCCAACGACAACCGCCTGATCACCTTCAACACCAGCCTGGTAAAGACCAAAACCACCAACAACACCCAGGGCCTGGTTGCCTTCACCTGCAAGAAGGGCCGGGAAGTGGTGGCGACCGGCCCAGTGGAGGAGTTCCTGACCGAGGACGCCGATCCTGAGCGCTTCCGGGTGACCAAGCTGCCTTCTGCAGGCATTGTGATCGGGGAGCAGGACCAGAAGACGCTGTTTGATATGTAGAGAAATCGCCGCCTGCAAGGTTGTTGTGGTAGCATAGGGAATAGAATGAAGCACCGTTTTGCCCTGGAGCTGTGCGGGACGGACTTGTTTGAGCTTTGCAAACCCAGGGCGTGGGACGGCGGGTAGTTCCAACGGGGTAGGAGCGGAGCAATGGCAAGGCACGCGAAAAACGAATCCAAGAAAACGGGAAAGCACGGGAAGACGACGGTAGACCCCATCCAGCAGGTGGTCTGGGCAACCGATGAGGAGTTCCAGGACCTGAAGGACTTTGCGGAGTCCCTGGTGGTGGACGGGGAGCTGAGCGAAGACGACGTTGCCCTGATCTCCGCGGCCATTGACGAGCAGGAGTCCCGGGGTCGCTTGACGGAAGAGCAGCGCGCCCAGATCCAGAAGACCATCAGCGAAGGGGTGGAAAAGTACGGCTCCACCAAGGTTCCCCGGCTGCTGGCAGTCTTCGGCGTTCTTTCCCTGGTCTTTGGCGGATTGACGGCCCTTGCCATGGCCTTCAGCGCCGTGCTGGTCCTGCGCTCGGGCGCAAGCCTGCTGCTGAACTATCAGGGCTCCAACGTGGAGCTGATCTTCGTCATTGCCCAGTCGGTGGTGTTCACTGTGGGTGCGGTGCTCCACGTGATCTTGGGCGTGCGCCTGCTGAAGAAGAAGCGCTACGGTGCGGCTCAGATCGCCAACATCTTGGTGGTGCTGGGCGTGGTGGACATGTTCTTGGAAACCATGCTTACCGGCATCGGTGCCAACCTGATCTTCGTGGTGGCGGTAACCGCGTTCCGTGCCATCCTGAGCGCGTACCTGAGCCCCAGCTTGGCTCAGGAGCGCAAGCTTGCCGACAACATGCGCATGACCGACGTGAAGGTCCGCGCAGAAACCCACACCCTGGGCTTGGACCTTTCCGGAAAGAACTACATTAAGCTGGACTTCTTCAATGTGTTCTGGGTTTTCGTGATCACCTGCGTGCTGGGCGTGGTGGTGGAGGTCCTGTTCCACATGATCGTGGTGGATCCGGGCGTGTACCAGGACCGCCGCGGCCTGCTGTTCGGCCCGTTCAGCCCCATCTACGGCGTGGGCGCGGTGCTCATGACCGTGGCGTTGAACCGCTTCAAGAACGCGGGGCTGCTGGTCACCTTTGCGGTGTGCACCCTCATCGGCGGTACCTTCGAGTACTGCGTGAGCCTGTACATGGAGGTAGCCTACGGGGTGATCGCCTGGGACTACAGCGACCAGTTCCTGAACGTGAACGGCCGCACCTGCCTGCTATACGCATCCATGTTCGGCCTGATGGGCTTGTGGTGGATCAAGTGGGCCCTGCCGCGACTGCTGAGCATTATCAACATGATCCCGTGGAAGATTCGCTATTCGGTGACCACGGTGTGTGCGGTGCTCATGCTGTTCAACATTGGCATGACCTTCCAGGCCCTGGACTGCTGGCAGGAACGGGTGAACGGGGAGCCAGTGGTTTCGGAGGTGCAGCAGTTCTATGCCACCTACTTCGATAACGACGAAATGGCCAACCTCTTCCAGAGTATGACCATTACCCCGCAGGTAAAGGAGTAGCTGGGCAGGTCGCACGGGCGCTGCAGGCTGGGTGATCGTTACTCGGTTGGCGAAGGGACAGGAGCGGGCGGCTCGCCTCCGTCTAGGATGGGGGTCAGGACGTCGATGAGCTCGTTTCGATTATGGACGCCGGTCTTGCGATAGACGCTCTTCATGTGCGACTGCACGGTCGAATGGGAAATGCACAGCTGCTCGGCGGCGCGCTTCTGGGTGAAGCCGCTGGCAAAAAGCAGTGCGACCTCTGATTCACGGGCGGTCATGCCAAAATGCTTTTCGAGCAGGGCGAACTTGCTGTTGTGGTCAGCGACAGCGGCGCTGGCTACGGTCGCGTCCGGAATCGCAGTCGCGGCTGTGTCTGGAGCTGAAGCCGCGGTCGCATCGGCTGGTGTGGAAGCGCCGACCATGCCGTTGCGAAACACCACCACGGTACTGATTGCCAGCCACACGCACATGATCATCACGACCACGAAGCTCACGTAGATGTATGCGCTCGGATCATTGCGAAGGCTGAAGAAAACGGCCACGAAGTCGCACGTGATGATCGAGCAGCTGGCGAACATGCCCGTGGCCAAGGCACTGGACCGCCGCAACGTGCCTTCGCCGCAGGAAAGACGCCAGCCGAACAGGGCAAAGGCTACTACGAACAACGTCGTTTGCAGCGACGTGAGCATGGCCGAGCAAAACCTTATGGACGCAACGACGTACACGCACGCTACCAGCAGGATAATCGCCACGGACGCTCCTGCGATCTGAACGAACGCTATGGGTGGACGGCTTGCCTTTGCCATCACGTACACGACAGCTACTGCCATGACGGCGGTAGTTACGTAGGAGACGATGCTGTGGGAGGTGAAGGAATATCCTACGCCGCTGTTCCACGTTCCGCGAAAGATGGCCAGCACCAGTGCCTCCACCAGTATGAATGCCAGCGCGCCTGCATCCAGCAGCCTTTCATGGCTGGAACGAGAAGGGGCCTGGTGAGAAAGGGGCCTGAGCAACCTGCCGTCGTCCTTCAAGCTGAGCAGCAGCGTCCCTATGCCCAGGGGAATGCAGGCAAAAGCCGTCAGGCGAAACGCTAGGGGCAGGGCGTCGGCCATGCCAAGGGCAAGGCTGATCAGGAACGAAAGGGGAATGAGCGCAAGAGGGCCTTCGGCCGAAAGCTTCGTGGCCAGGTGCATCATGCTGGCGCTCAGGCCCACGAATCCCGCGGCTATGAGCAGACCGGCGGGAACAAGGAGCACGCCGGCGCCCAGCAGATGCGCCGCCAGCGAGCAGATCACGCCTGCGGTTTCCACAATCCCGCTGGCGAGGGCAAAGCGGCGGGACGCCAGTGCCTTGTCCGCAAAGGGAAGGAAGAACAGCGCCACGGAGAAAAGAAGAATCGCGGCGTCGGCTACAAAGCGGCTTTCGTGGGAAAAGGAAACGTCAGGTGCGAAGATGTTGCCGAAGAACGGGTATCGCTGCATCACCCAGAACAGAGCGAAGGCGCCGCAGGAGGCAGCAAGGGAGGAGCCGAAGCGTTCTTTTGTCACTTGTGCCTCCCTTCTCTGATCTCCAATTTCCGCAAGGCGCTGAGTTGCGCCGTTTCGCAACGATTCTGCAGCGCCGTCCGCAACGGTTTTGCAGCGTCCTTCGATGATACAGCATATCTTTGGCATGTGGCGGCGATCAAGAAAAAAGCTTTGCGACCTTGCAGCCAACCGTCTTCTGACCTGGGCATATAAAATACCCCATCTTTTATGGGATGTTTTCGGCTTCTTTGTTCCGCAGTATGAAAGAATCGGGCGCTGCCCCGAGGGGGATCCTGCCATTTGATGAACAAGGGAAAGGAGAAGGGAATGGAAAACGTCATTCGCAACACCGGCATGACGCGTAAGGTCATTACCGTTGCCGTGGCCGCTGCGCTTTCGTTTTCGCTGGCGGGCGTTGCAACTGCTGACGCCTACGCGGCGACTACGAAGCCGGCAAAAGCTTCCATTACCAAGGTCACCTCTACCGCTCCTGGTAAGGTAACCGTCACCTACAAGAAGGCCTCCAAGGCAAAGGCATACCAGGTCAAGGTTGCTTACAACAGCAAGATGACCTCCGGTGCCGTAACGAAGGCCACCACCAAGACCAGCACCAGCATCTACGGCCTGGCGCAGGGCAAGACTGCATACGTGAAGGTCCGTGCCTACACGTACAGTAAGGGCAAGAAGGTCTACGGCGCGTGGTCTTCTGCCAAAACTGTCAAGGTCGCCGCAGTGGGCAAGGCTTCCTTGAGCAGCGTGACCTCCGTTGCTGCGGGCAAGGTCAAGGCAACCGCGGCAGCTGCCAAGTACGCCAAGAAGTACCAGTTCCGTATTGCCGCCAAGTCTTCCATGAGCGGCGCGACCAACAAGTACACTACCAGCCGCAGCACCACGTTCGCCGGCCTGGCGCAGGGAAAGACGCTCTACGTGCAGGCTCGCGGCTACGTCAAGGTCAACAACAAGAATGTGTTCGGCCCCTGGTCTTCCGTCAAGTCCGTCAAGGTTGCCGGCATTGACACCAGCAAGGCTGCGCGCGGTCAGGCTAGCCTGTTCGACAAGGTCGAAGGTGACGCCAAGAACCCCGTCACCAAGGAAGAAACGGACGCTCTGCTGAAGGAAGCAACTTCTCAGAACGTTATCGACGAATCCATTGACGACGGCACCACTTCTTCTGGTGTGACCGTTTCCCATAAGCTGTTCACCTATTTGCAGGCGACCGACTTCGGCACCGACACCGACCTGAAGATCGACCTGCTGACTCCGTCCACTGCCAAGGCGGGCGAAACCCCGCTGCTGATCTGGATCAACGGCGGCGGCTTCACTTCGTCCGACCCGGGCAACAACCTGGACACCCGCATGGCGTTTGCCAAGAGGGGCTTCGTGGTTGCCTCCGTGCAGCATCGCGTTAGCGCTTCCAACGCAATCTGGCCTACTGCCATCCAGGACATCAAGGCTGCTATTCGCTACATGCGCGCACATGCCAGCACCTACAAGTTCGACACCAACAAGGTTGTTGTTGGCGGTAACTCCTCTGGCGGCTACTACGCCACCATGATCGGCGTCACCAGCAATGCTCAGAACATCCAGACCTACGGCAGAAGCGGCTGGGCAGACGCCAAGTTCGACGTAGGAGCCAACCTGGATCAGTCTTCCGCCGTTAACGCTGTGCTGGACTTCTACGGCGTTTCCGACCTGACCATTATCGGCTCCGGCCTGGGCGGAGCTCTGGAGGAAAGCCACAAGTCCGCAGCCACCACCGAAGCTCTGCTGCTGAACGGCGCTGCTGCTGCATCTAAGGGCATGGGCGTGTTCTCCGAAGACGAAAACATGCAGAAGAAGGTGGCCTACGCGAGTCCCTTCAGCTACATCGACGCCAAGGACCCCGCAGTGTGGATGGTTCACGGCACCGCCGACACCCTGGTTTCCCCCGTGGCATCCAAGATGCTGCAGAACCGCTTGGATGAGGCAGGCGTCCAGAACGAGCGTACCGTCATCAACGGTGGCAACCACGGCGGTCTGCCCTTTATCCAGGACTCCATCATCGACAGCGCCGTTGCGTTCCTGAACGCACACCTGAACGACGACCTGGATCGCACCGAGGCAGCTCCCGACCTGGCCAAGGGCACCAAGGCCTATGCCGACGAAGCCAAGCCCACCCTGGAACAGGCCACTGCTGGCGGCATCGACGTTCCTGTGGACTCCAGCAAGTATTCCCTGAACGTTGCCAACAACGTCACCTACAAGACCATCAAGAACAACGGCATCTACAAGAACCTGAGGATGAACATCATCTATCCGTCTGAAAAGGCCAAGGGTCCCAGGCCAGTCATGTTCGTTGCCGCGTGCGGCGGCTTCAACAAGTCCGACATCAACGAGGCCTACAGCAGGTACACCCGCTACGCTGAGCGCGGCTACGTTGTTGCCGTTGCCGAAATCCGCGTGGTTCCCTCTGCTGTGATGCCCGCTCCGCTGCAGGACGCAAAGGCTGCCGTCCGTTGGCTGCGCGCCCATGCTGGTGACTACAACATCAACCCCGATTGCTTCATCACCATCGGCACCTCCGCTGGCGGCTATTACGCTGCCATGCTGGGCCCCACGGGCAATACCACCCAGTACAACGACGACATCAAGTTCGACGTGGGTGAAAACCTGCAGTACAGCTCCGCAGTTCAGGGCGTGGTTGATCTGTACGGCGTTTCCGACCTGACCATCATCGGCGCTTGCCTGAGCAACTACGACGTCCATGACTCCGAGTCCAACACCGAGGCTCTGGTCGTGAACGGTACCGCCTTTGGCATTAACCCCGGCGGCTCCATCTTCAGCGACATGGAAAAGGCTGCTATCTACAGCCCCTTCACCTACCTGGACGCTGACGACCCGGCATTCCTGTTCCTGCACGGCACCGCCGACATGAGCGTTTCCCCGGTTGCCACGTACGAGTACTACAGGCAGTGCCAGGCAGCTGGCATTTCCGCCGAGCGCTATAGCATCAAGGGTGCTGGTCACGGCGGACCCAAGATGAGCACTGACTACGTGAACGGCCTGATTGACAAGTTCATGGACAACATCGTCGCTCAGTACACTAAGTAGCTCCCCCTGAACAGGCGTTAACGCGAGCGTCGGCTCTTCGGCCGATGCTTGCACCAAGGATCCCGTTGCCTGTTCGTGAGCCCCTTCGCGATCTTAGAGGTTGCGGAGGGGCTCTGCTTTGTTCGGACAAAAGCGCCGCAGGGCCGTGCGCGTCGTAAGGCCGCACCGGTTTATCCGCGTTCGCGTCCCGTCCTTCGACGGCCCGCCGAGCCACGGACGCGGGTGGACTGGTAGACTAAGGGGGCAGCGAAGCAAAACGCGGCAAAGGAGGCTGCTATGAGGAAGATGATGCAAGCGGTGCTGTGCGTGGCGGCATCTTTGCTGGTGCTGGGCCTGATGGGCTGCGGGGGCGGAGCAACTTCGGCTAACCACAAGGAGGTAGCGGACGAAGGAGATGCCTTTGCCACCGGCGTCCACCACGTGAGCATGCAGGTGGACGGCTTCGACCCCTTCATCATTGCCATTGACTCGGATAACGCGCCTCTGACCAGCAGTAACTTCTTGCATCTGGTGGAGGATGGCTTCTACGACGGCCTGGTGTTCCATAGGGTTGTGGACCGGTTCTGCCTGCAAGGGGGCTCCCCTGACGGCAGCGGAAGTGGCGGCTCGGACACGTCCATTGACGGCGAGTTCAGCTCCAACAACAAGGAAAACCCCCTGGCCGACAACTACGCCCGCGGCGTGGTGGCTATGGCGCGCACCAACGACCCCAACTCTGCGTCCAGCCAGTTCTTCGTGACCCTGAGCAACGAAGCGGCTCCCAGCCTGAACGGCAAGTACGCGGCCTTCGGTACCATCGATGAAGAGGGCATGGCCGTGGTGGACCAGATCGTGGCTTCCTGCGTTGACGCGGCTGACCCCAACAGCGGGCAGATCAAGGACAAGGCAAAGCAGCCGGTAATTTCCCAGGCGAAGGTCGTTGACTAGCGCCGATTGATGCCGAAGAGCTCTTCCAGCTGAGAGCGCTTGTTCACCGCCAGCTTCGCATAGGCGTTGTACAGGTGCTTGCGGATGGTGGACGTTCCCACGCAGAGCCGACCCGCGGCCTCTTCGTCGGTCAGGCCCTTGGCTATCATTTCCGCCACCTGGTACTCGCGAACGGTCAGGCCGAAGCGATCCATTGCCTCGGAGCGGGTCAGGCCATCCTGCTCTTCATTGCTGCTGCAGGCGTTGAGCAGCTGCCGGTAGCGTGCGGCGAAAATCGGGGCAATGCGATTGCAGGCCTCAAGTTCCTGGTCGGTGAAGTCTTGTGCTTCCTTTGCCCTGAAGATGCTGTAGGATCCCCGAAGGCTGTTGTTCGCGGTCATGTTGATGCGCAGGCCGTAGTGAACGCCGTCGCGCTGGTAGATATCCCGGTATACCTGAAGATTCACCAGGTCTTCTTCGTCAATAATGTCCGAATCCCGATAGGCGCAGTCAGATGACTTCAGGTTCATGCGGTTGAAGATCCAGTCCTCGTCCATGTAGGGGCCATCAAGGAACACGTCCAGCAGGTGGACGGAGGTGCCGTAGACGTAGGGCTTTCCGAACTCCACGTTGCCGGGAACGTAGCGGTCGAAGGTGAACAGCATGTGCTGCTTTGCGGGAATAAGCGCGGCAAGGCACCCAAGGCTTTCCTGGGCGAAGGCGTCGATCGTTTCCGCGCGAAGGATGCGCAGCGTTCCCTCATAGATCGTTTCCCACTGGAAGTTGGTAAGGCGCGCCATGGTGTCTCCCTGCCGGTGATGGTGGTCTTTCCATAGGTGATTGAGGCTATGCCCCCAGTATACCGAGTATTTGGAAAATGAGAATAAATCTTCCTATTTTCGCGATTTGGTTGCCTGCCAGGTGTTTCGCCCTTCCCTTGAATGGGAAATCCGCTGTTCCTCACTATGGGAACTGTAGGAGCGAGCCTGGAAGGAGGGCTCGCAGCGAGGTTTTTTCTCGCGCAATTCAAGGGAGGATGATTCTAATGAGGGGTCCCGCTTGGTACGGTCGTATCGTTAACTGCATCATGAACATTCTGATGTGCGCTCTGCTTGCAACGTACGTGCTGTGGACGGTGCAGCACGTTCCTGGAAACGAGTCGCTGCCCATCTTCACGCCGCTTTCCTGGTTCGTTTCCTTCATCGACAGCTTCTTCGTTGGCATGTTCGTTGGTGACTGGATTCCCGGCTTTGCCTGGGGGCAGAAGATTGCAGGTTCTCTGAAGCTCAAGGGCCTGCCCAACTACATGGTTTCCGTCTTCGTGCTGTGCTTCGTCATGGTTACCAGCATCAGCTTCATCTGCACCTTCATCAGCAACGTTCAGACCATCGGCATGAACGGCGTCATCGCCTCCTGGATCATGGTGTACCCGGGTCTTCTGGGTTTGGGCTACGTCCTGCAGCTGTGCACCCTGTGGCTGGCCTTCAAGGCAGCCGCTGCAATCTCCGGTTTCGACCCGGCAGCTGCCCCTGCTGAAGGTCCCCAGGCCTAGTTTTTTGTGAAAGCGAAGCCTGCGGCGTACCTTGGTGCGTCGCAGGCCGTGAAAGGATCGGCTTTGATGACGAAGAAGGGAAACGTTGCGGTACTTGCCTCGGCGTGCGCTGCGGTTGCGGGTCTTTCCTATGGCCTGGCTGGCACCGTAAGCCAGCTGTTCGTTGCCCAGGGCTTGAGCGTGGGCAACATCACGGTGATCCAGTTCCTGCTCTCTGCGTTGATGCTGGCGATTCCGGTTGCCGTGAAGTTCCACGACTTCCCTTCCGTCAAGGACACGCTAAAGCTTTTGGTGGTGGGACTGTTCCAGCCGGGGGCGGCGATCTGCTACTACACCGCCATCAGCATGCTCACGGTGGGACAGGCGGTGGCCATGCAGTTCCAGTACGTGTGGATCTGCGTGGTGATCCAGTGCGTGATCGAGCGCACCCTGCCAAAGAAGATCGCCGTGATCAGCTCGCTGCTGATCGTGTTCGGCACCATCTTCGGCAGCGGCATTGCCGATGAGGTCCTTTCGGGAGCCGGCGGCAACCTGAGCATCCTGGGCATTGCGATCGGCGCTGTGTGCGCGATGTTCTACGCGCTGTTCCTGTACTTCAACGGCGTGGTCGCGACCGATACGCATCCTATTACGCGGTCGTTCATCATCAGCCTTTCAGGCGTGTCCCTGTCCAGCCTGCTGTATCCCGGAACCTACGGAGACCTGCTCCTTGACCCGCTGGCGTTCATTCCCTGCGGCGTGATCATGGGGTGCCTGACGCTGCTCGTTCCCGTGATGTGCCTTTCCTTTGCAGGACGGCACCTTGACGGAGGCACGGTTGCCATGCTGACCTCCCTGGAGCTTCCCGCAGCAGCGTTTTCCGGGTTCCTGATCCTGGGCGATGCCCTTACCGGATTGGTGGTCTTCGGCATCGCGGTCATCCTGGTGGCAGTGGTGATTTCGTCCAAGACAGAAACCGCAGGGCCTGATCCCGCGCCCGATCCGCTTACCTGATTCGCTACGTTACCATTGCAAGGAAAAGCCTTGCTTCTTTAGAAAGAAGGAAAGCCATGACTGTTGCAGACAGCATTTTCATCAACGGAAAGATTGCCACCCTTGACGACAACAACACCTTTGTCCAGGCGCTGGCGGTAAAGAACGGCTACATCATCGCTCGCGGCACCACCGAGCAGATTCAGAAGTTCCAGGGCGAAGGCACCAAGGTGGTGGATTTTGGAGGCAAGGTGGTTCTGCCGGGCATCCATGACTCCCACGTGCACATCTGCGACTACTCCGACAACATGCGCAATACCTGCGACTGCTCCCGCGGAGCTGCCACGACGCTGGTCCAGCTGCGCGAAGTGCTGGCAAAGCAGGCGGAAAAGGTGGGCCCGGGGAACTGGGTCCGCGGTGCCGGCTGCGATGACGAGATGCTGGAGGAGCTGGCTGCGGAAGGCCGTCGCCTGACCCGTTGGGATCTTGCCCAGGCCTGCCCCAACAATCCCGTGGTCATTATCATGTGGGACGGCCACACCTGCGTGGTGAACACCAAGGCCATGGAGCTGGCGGGCATTACCGCCGAAACCCCGAATCCGGTAGGCGGCGAAATCGTCCGCAATGCTGAAGGAGAGCCCACCGGCATGCTGCAGGAGGCATCCGCCCTGCAGCTGGCCTTTGTGGGCATGCCGAAGGCGTCCGTCGAGGAGCTGAAGGAAAACCTGATCGCGGGCCAGAAGTTCATGAACTCCATGGGCTACACCTCCTACACCGACTGCACCTGCGGTCCTGCCAACACCAACCGCGAGGTCGGCGCTTCAGGAGAAAACTCCCTCAAGGCCTATGAGGAGCTGCTCAACGAAGGCAAGCTGACTGCCCGCGTGAACCTGGGCTTCTATGCCGGGAAGAACGGCATCCAGTCCTACGAGATCTGCAAGGACGTTCTGGACAACTTCCAGATGCCCACGTACAGCGATCCCAAGTGGGTCACCATGGACATGTTCAAGATCTTTGCCGACGGCGTGCACATGGGCTACAGCGCATGGATGAAGGAAGACTATGCCGACCGTCCCGGCTGCCATGGCCGCTCCACCTTCCTGGGTCCCGATGCCACCGATGAGGAGCAGGAAGCGGAGATTAAGAAGGTGGTCAAGCTTGCCCATGACCGCGGATGGCAGATCGGCGTTCACGCCATCGGCAACAAGGCGGCTGCGGTGATGGTGGACGCTTTCGTGGAAGCCCAGCAGGATAACCCCCGGGAAGATCCTCGCCACTACCTGATTCACTCCGACGGTCTGGCCGATCGTGAGGACATGCGGCGCGCGGTGGAGAACGGCATCGGCTGCTCCGTGCAGACCCAGCTTGCCAGCTTTGCCTACGAGGTGACCATCGATCGAGTTGGCAAGGAGCGGGGCGACATGCTCATGGCCCAGCGTGACCTGACCGACATGGGCATGCACCTGGCTAACGGCTCCGACTCCATCGGCGGTCCCTACGGCGTCTGGACCACGGCGGTGCAGGCCGAGTGCGAGCGCAAGTCCCTGATCACCAACGAGTACCATCGCCAGGACCTGGCCATTACGGTGACGGAGGCGCTGAAGCAGTTCACCCGCGAAGCCGCATGGCAGGAGCATGCCGAGGCATGGCGGGGAAGCATTGAGGTGAACAAGGTTGCTGACCTGACCGTTCTGGACAAGGACATCTTCCAGATTCCCGTCGACCAGATCAGCACCATCAAGGCGGCCATGACCATCGTTGACGGCAAGGTGGTGTACGAAGCCTAGTCGCCTGGCTGGGGCAGGTTCGAAAACGGGCTGGCCCAGCAGCGCCGGATCGTTTCTGCAAATGAAGAAGGACCGGTCGGAGTCGGAAGGCCCCGGCCGGTCCTTTTGCGTGCGGACCAGGTGGTTTGCTTTCTGGTCCCTTCGCCCTACTTGCCGTAGGCTCCGTTGTCATAGGAGCGGCTGGTCACCACGGAAAAGTGGAATACCGGCCGGTCAACCCGCTTGATGCTGATGCGCGCGTGGGGCAGCCCTGCCGGCACGAAGATGATGCTGCTCTTGGTCAGCAGGTGGTCTTCGCCGTTGATGGAAACCACGATCTCTGCGTTCAGGTTGTAGGGGTCGTCCGGATCGGAGCCAATGAAGCCGATGAGCTCGTCGGAGTCATGGGAGTGCTCTTCGAACACCGGGTCCTTTTCCGGAACGGCATAGTACCAGGCGGTGTTCATCTGGAACGCCCCGGGGCACACGGAGTCGTCCACCCACAGGATGCGGTTGGAGAAGCGCTTGTACATTTCCCGGAACTCCGGGGTGCCTACCTGGGGGTCGTGAAGGTCCTGGATGATGTACTTGCCGTACTCGCCGCCGTTGTTCTGGATCATGACTGCTCCTTTCCGCTGATCTTCGTGGTCTTTTCCGGCAGGGGCTTGCCAGGTGCGCCCATGGGAAGCACCGCGTTCAGCACAATACCCACCAGGGAGCCCACGGCCAGGCCGCTGAAGCTTACGGTCACGCCCGCCACCACGAAGGAAATGGAGCCGGCGGCGGAAGCGGCAATGCCCAGGCTCAGCACCAGGATCAGGGCTGCTACCAAGACGTTGCGGGTGTTGGAGAAGTCAACGTGGCTTTCGACCAGGTTACGCACGCCTACGGCGCTGATCATGCCGTACAGCACCAGGGAAACGCCGCCGATGACGCAGGCGGGCATGCAGCCGATGATGGCCGCGAACTTGGGACAGAAGCTGAACAGGATGGCAAAGCAGGCTGCCAGGCGCACCACCCGGGGGTCGAACACGCGGGTCAGGGCAAGGACGCCAGTGTTTTCGCCATAGGTGGTGTTAGCCGGGGCACCGAACAGGGAGGCCAGCATGGTTGCCAGGCCGTCGCCCAGCAGGGTACGGTGCAGGCCCGGGTTGGCGATGAAGTTGCGGTTGCAGGTGGAGCTGATGGCGCTGATGTCGCCGATGTGCTCGATCATGGTGGCCAGGGCCAGGGGCATGATGGTGATGACGGCGGTGATCAGAAGGCCGGTGTCGCAGCCGTTGGCGAACAGGCCGAAGGCGGTGCGGTCGAAGTCGACCGGCAGGCCGATCCAGGGGGCGTCGGCCACGGAGCTGAAGTCCACCAGGCCGCAGGCGATGGCGGCCAGGTAGCTCACGATCACGCCCAGCAGGATGGGGATGATCTTGACCATGCCCTTGCCCCAGATGTTGCAGACCAGGATGACCAGCACGGCCAGGATGGCGATGGGCCAGTTGGTGGCGCAGTTGTTGATGGCGCTGGGGGCCAGGGTCAGGCCGATGGCGATGACGATGGGGCCCGTGACCAGCGGCGGGAAGAAGCGCATGACGCGCTCGGCGCCGAACACGCGGAACAGCGCGGACAGCACCAGGTACAGCAGGCCGGCGCAGGCCACGCCGAAGCAGGCGTAGGGCAGCAGGTCGGCTTCGCCGTTGGGGGCGATGGCCGCGTAGCCCGCGATGAACGCGAAGCTGGATCCCAGGAACGCGGGGACCTTGCCCTGGGACAGCAGGTGGAACAGCAGCGTGCCCAGGCCGGCGAACAGCAGCGTGGTGCTGACGGGCAGGCCGGTGATGATGGGCACCAGGATGGTGGCGCCGAACATGGCGAACATGTGCTGCAGGCCGAACACGAAGGTCTTGGGAATGCCCAGCTCCTTCGCGTCGTAGATTGCGCCGGGTGCGTCCTCGGCGCCCATGGTGGGGACTTGCTCGAGCTTGGACATGAGCCCTTCTTTCCTTGGGATGGAATTGCTGCTTGAAAGTATAATGGGGCTATCGCCAAGGTAGCACGGTAAATGCGGCTACTTTAACTGGGCAGACACAATTTGAAAGGACATCCCCATGGGCCAGGTTCACGTTCTTGATCATCCGCTGATTTGCGACAAGCTCACCCGCATGCGTCGCAAGGACACGTGCTCGAAGGATTTCCGCATTTTGCTGAAGGAGATCTCGCTGCTCATGGGCTACGAGGTCACCCGCGACCTGAAGACCAAGATGGTCCAGGTGGAGACCCCGCTCATGGTGGCCGAAAAGCCCATGCTGGAAGAGGACCTGGTCACTATCGTGCCCATCCTGCGCGCTGGCGTGGGCCTGGTGGACGGCCTGCTTGACCTGATGCCGATCGCCCGCGTGGGCCACATTGGCATGTACCGCGACGAGGAAACCAAGCAGCCGGTGGAGTACTACTGCAAGATGCCCGCCGACGTGGCGGACAGCCTGGTCATTGTGGTTGACCCCATGCTGGCCACCGGCGGCAGCGCCATTGACGCGGTGAACGCGCTGAAGGCCCGCGGTTGCACCAACATCCGCATGATGAATTTGGTGGCGGCGCCGGAAGGCATTGCCGCGTTCCACAAGGTGCACCCGGAGGTGGACATCTTCGTGGCGGCCGTGGACGACGGCCTGGACCAGAACGCCTACATCCTGCCCGGTCTGGGCGATGCCGGCGATCGCATCTTCGGCACCAAGTAGGTGCGCGGCGGGCGCGTGCGCGGCGCCCCCGGCTGGGCGCGTCAGATGCGCTGGGCGATTTCGTCCTCAGGCGGTTAGTTCAGCTGCTCGAATCCCGTGAACACGTGGGAGGCGTCGGTGGCCACGAACAGGTGGTTGTCGGCGCCTCCTATTTCGTCATCCACGCAAAGTTGCTCGAATACGTGGGCGAAAGCCCCGGTCAGCGCGTCGCGTACCTGCGTCAGGGCCTGTTGGGACTGGGCCAGGGCCTCCGGGTCGTCGGGGTCTTCGTCCACCACCAGGTTCAGCAGATACACGCCGTCGGCGATCAGGCAGCGCTTTGCTTGGGCCAGGGCGTGGTCGCTGAGCAGGTGGGACGTGGGTGCGGTTCCGTCGAAGGAGTCGTTGATCACCGCGCTGTAGGCGGCGTCGGGCGCGGACTCCAGGAAGGCCAGGCCGTCTTGGGCGAAGGAGCGCAGGCGGTTGGTGCCGATGGGACCGTGGATGGATTCGATTTCGTCCAGGAAGAAGTGGTCGCGGGCAATCTGGATGACCGCGGGGTCGATCTCCACCACGTCGATGGCCGTGTGGTCTCGGGTGGTCAGCAGGTGCTTGGGGTAGGAGAAGCCGCCGCCGCCCAGCAGCAGCACGCGGTCGTGGGGCAGGTCGGCCTGGAACAGCGCGTCGAAGCCGCGGCAGTAGGCGAAGACCGGCTCGAAGCGGCGATCGCCCAGGTAGCTGGCGGATTGGAAGCCGCCGCCCACGTACAGGACCAGCACGGGGGTGCCGTCGTCGGTCTCCAGGCAGAAGACCTCGGCCGGGCCGAACATGCTGGGATAGGTGAACTCCTGCAGCAGGGGGTCTACGGGGGTGGGCGTGGTTGGCGCGCTTGTTGCGGCGGGCTCGGAGGCTGCTTGCGCGGCGAGTTCGGCGTTCGTGCTGGTCATGGGGCTCCTTCGGGCGCATGTGGTCGTGCGGTGCGGGTCGCGGCCGGCGGGCGTGCACGGGCTGGGCGCGGGTCGACGCGAGCCGCACGGCTATTCTAGAGCAGCCGTCGATTTTGTGCTGGCAGGCTTCGCGCCCGACGGTTTTTTGCGGCTGTGCTGTAAGGGCCGTGCGTGAATCGGCGATTTCGCCCTTTTCTGCACGGCTGTGCTGCAAGTGCCGTGCATTATTGCATGACGAGGGTTTCTCTCGGGCATACTGGTCGTCTGTTGTGCAAGGACGGCAGCGTTGCTCTGGCCGGGTGTTGCTGCGTAAATTATGCATAGACGAGATGGCGTCAAATGGATGAGACGCTACTTTTGGTTTATGGGTCGGGCTTAGAGAGCTCCCGAAAGCGGATGAGAGACGTATGGCAAGCGTCCTCCCAGTAGGGAGGACGCTTGTGGCGCCCAGCGAAAACTAAGATTTTTCGCTGGGCCTCGTTTTTCGAGAGCTACGCTCCTTGGTGCCAACTAAACGTTACGTCACTCTTTATCGTCTCCTTTGTAGATGAAAACGATATCCTTTTGGGAGATAGTGCTATCAATCGTTTCGATCATTGATGCTATGGCCTTTGGATCGATGTCGCGCAGTATGACCTCGGAAATCGCCCTCTTGCCTTTGGCGATGCCAAACAGTGCATTTCCGTGGCGCAGATACGCGTCGACATCATCGTCGGTGAAACCTAGCCGCAGTCCATCGGAATAAACGCAGACATCGAAGCGCGGTGTGTCGGTGTGGTCCGGCATCTCAAGAGACAGGACTCCGGATTCTGCGGTTGGCACGACAAGGGGGACATCAAGCCTATGGTACCTTTCGCAATGAACGAGGGTGAGTTCCTTTATTTCGTTCGAAAAAAGCGACACGGCCACTTCGAACAACTCGCCATCGGGGCCATAGATTCCGCAGCGATCAACCTCGAAGTCCTCTTTACCAAAGCGGATATTGAGCGGGATGTAAGGATCCGTTTCAACGACGGCCTCGATCGAGCCTGGGTTAAGATTATATTTCATCGATTACACCCCCTACTTGAAGCCAAGAAACTTGGCATGCATGACAACCGGACACTTATCCTCTCGGCGCTTAGAAAAAGCAATTTCCCAGTGTCCGTAAACCTGGCTTCGTCCGTCTAGGCGAATGCCGCGCTTTGCGGCTTTGGCAATTGATTTTCTGTAATCGTACAGCAGGAACTGCGTAAGCATTCCATGATTCGCTCCCATAAAAGACGGCGATTCCATAGCCTTTTTGACTGCGGAGTACATATGCTTCGTGGCGTGTCCGTGTGTCCAGAAGTTTCCGTTGGGCGTATTTACAACGAAAGAACGCGGAAGGTATGTTCCGGGGTACTCCGCCTGCGTTGCGCTGATATGGCCCCAAACGGTTGCGGTTCTCTCGTCGGGGCTGATGCCAAAGGCTTTCATGATGGCTTCGACGGGGGGAACCTGGTGCTTGTCGTTTATGGCGGCAGTATCTCTATGCGTGGCGACATAGAGCCCGCTAATCGAGCTTCCCACGGCTTGCCTCCTTGTGGCGCATCTTTGTCCAATTTGGATAGCAAACAAAGTCAGTGGTGCCTTCGTAGTCGCCAAATACATCCCTTGGCATTGGCCCATACACGAAGACGCGAACGGGACGGAGCCAGTCGAGCATTGCTTCGAGTCCTTTCTTGAAATTTCGCTTGTCCTCGCGTTTCTTGCTGACTCCATAAGAACCAACCCATAGGGCGCTGTTCTTCGGAAGCCCGATAAAAGCTAGGGGGGTTCTTGTGATGTATGGTTCGTAGGACCTCCAGTCGCCCCACCTGCACAGTGGTGCATGGAGTCGCTCGGCCCTTTGCAAATCATGGGCGGTAAGCCTGTTCATGTAGGTGTTTGCGATTTGGAGACAAAATGGCATGTCCGTATACAGGGAGCAGTCTGTCGAAGCCAGGAGGCTGACTTTCGACCACGCCTCCTCCCTGACCTCGCGGTAGACGAGGTAGTCTGCGAACATTGGATCTTTTTCGTGGAATACGCCGACGTCACCAGGCTTTGCATGATCGAGCTTGCTGAAGGGGATGGCGCGATTGGGGATTATTCCAGGATTAACTGGTTGGATTTCTGGGAGTTCGAGCAATGACAGCAATCTTGCCTCTATTGCCATCTCGGAGAAGAACCCATCATCTACCACGTTTCTCCTATGCGGTCGTCTGCAATGGGCTCCTAGGATTGCCTGGGCCCAGGAGCCTTCGGGATCGAACTCATCAGAGGATTCGCTGGAGCCTGCAATTAGTTTGACTATTGCCTTTTCGGCGTCTTTCGGGGGAGTGCTGGCAAGGAAATCTGCCAGCAGAGATGTCAAATGCGGCGGATACGCATCCGGCATCGAAAGATAGTGAGCCACGAGGCCTCACCGCCTTCCGCTAAATTGCTCTAACAATAAAGCGGCTGGCGTGACATACTGTTCTTGCCGTTGGTGTGCATGCCACGTCAACCTGCCAGCTGCTCGGATGGCCGTCCGGGCAGCTGATTTCTTTTTTTGCCGTATTTCACCTCCTTCGTGGCTGTCCCCATAATGCGCGAGGTACTGTAAGGCGTGTTTCGCCTGGACCCCGTGCGTCCTCGTGGAAAGAGTACAATAGAAATGTAATTGTAAAAACCATTACAAACCATTACGGTGAATGCACATGGACTATATTCCTACCGCCAAGATGAACGTTCTGAAGGGACTGGATTCAGACGGGGTTCCACGATGGAAACCCCTTTCAGCGCACGATTTGCGAACCCTGCTGGACCCGGGGGTTGAGGACGGCTTTCTGTCCGGACTCTTTCCGGGATGCGGTTTTTATGGCCCTCTGGTTGGAAGGGCCGACCCTGTGGATATGAGATGCGCGTTGAAGGTCCTCGCAACGACTCTAGAGCTTCATGTGATGCTCTACGGCTGCGACGCGTTAATAGAGCTAGATCCAGACAATTGGAATCTGCCGACCCTTCGCAGGGTTCGAGAGGTCGAGAAAATCGCGAGCGCTCGTCTGCGCGAGATGCGCGCCGTCGTCTCCGAGCGTGCATCGCTTAGCATCGAGCTCGGCTCTGGTTATGACGAGCGGTTCAACGACGAGGACAGCATCCCGCAGTGCCACATCCTTCATGCGGATATTCCTCTTCAGCCTGTTTACCGAAGGTGGTTAGAGCAAAGGGTCGCAGTGTACAACGCGGTCGCCAGCGCCATGCGTTCGAGCAGGTCTCTCTTCCTTCACATGCATAATCAGACTCGCCTCATTGAGACGGACGGGCTCCCAAGGCTCGAAATCGACGTGTACGGGACTCAGACGCTCAACGAAGGATGGGGTCTCTGGCTTGACGAGTACGAGGCAACCATAGAAGACGGTGTGCTCGTATCGTCCCTGGAGCTCGTTGCCGGGTTAAGACATCTTGCCGACATCCTCGCAACGCTGCACCTCTCCACCGCAATACCGATCGTTGATAAAGGCATGTTTGGCAGGTTCGGAGCAGAGGACTCCCTGACCGATTTATGGCTCAAATGCTATGACTACGATAGCGGTTCCGATTACGTGATTGGCTCTTGCGAGGTCTGCGGGAGGTTGTACGTAGGAACGCATAAAAGGAAAAGGGGTCATGACGCCTGCATGAACAAGCAGCGTGTAGCAAGAAGCAGGAGTAGGAAGTTCGCCAAGCTAATTGAGTCAGGTATGAGTGCTGCTGAAGCTTCGAGGATCGCTGGAATATCGTCTGCTAAGGCTCTCGCTATTCTTGAGGGAGACGGCTTTGATCCGGCAGGCGTGTCCTTCGCTGAAGGGTGACCAGAGCCAGAGCGTCGTAGGGGGGTCTGCATTGTGGCTAGTTGGCGCCGCTCTACCTGAATTAATTTCAAGTGTAAGCTTTAGGCGATTTGTTTCGTTTGCCGGAGACTTCTCTTTCGTAGTGTAATCTATTCGCAATTTCCTTGCCTTCGTTGCTGCTTTCTAGTTTGAAATGAGCTGATTTCGAGTTCAAATTGGTTACGTGCAAAGAGCTTTCCGCGGGCAAACTGAACGTTTGTTGTGCAAGGGGCGAAAGATTTGCGCGGGGGCTGAGGCTCGGATTCGACCAGAGCGCGGGTGAGGCCGAGTGATCCCCAAGCGCAAAAAGGGGCCGCCGACGAACTGGCGACCCCGAAGCGAGCATGTTTGCGACCCGAGCTAGGCGACCTTCACGAAGGTGACTACGGTCTTGGTGGCTGCCTTGTAGTTGGCGGATTCCTTCACCACCACGCGGACCTTGACCTTGTGCAGGCCCTTCTGAAGACCCTTCTTGGCCACGATGGTGCCGTCCTTCTTCACCACGATCTTGCTGCTGCCGGAAACCTTGGTGTAGGTGGCGGCGCGCTTGGTCACGGCCTTGACCTTGGCCACTGCCTGGGTCTTGCTCTTCTTGGCCTTCACGACCTTGGGAGCCTTGACCTTGGGGGTGACCTTCTTCTTCAGGATCTTGAAGTTCACGGTCTTGGTGCCGTTGAATGCGCCCAGGCCGGTCAGCTTGACCTTGGCCATGCCGGCGTTCTTGTTCTGGGAATAGGCCAGCTTGTAGTCAACGCCCTTGACCAGCTCGGCGCCCTTGTACGTCACGATCACGCCGGGGGTGATAGCGGCGCCGGTGAAGGTGACCTCCTCCTTGGCCAGCTTGACGGTCGCCTTGCTGATGGGCGTGGTGGCCGGCTTCTCCGGGTCAGGCGTGGGCGTCGGGTCCACGATGGACGGAGTGTTTGGGGTGGGGGCGGGGTCGACGGGCTCGTCGGCAAAGGCCAGCGCGCCCATGGGGGTGAGGGCTGCGGCTACGGTTACCGACAGAACGGCGGCAAGCGCTTTCTTGCTGAACGGGGTCTTCTTCATGGGGCCTTCCTTTCCATTGCGCAGGCTGACGATCAGCCCTTCCCCAGCCAGTAGGGAAATTCTTCCTCCACTATGCGCCCGTCAGATTAATCCCCCCTTATTGCGGCCTTAATTGTTGTTAATTGTTGCATTCGCCTTCGTCCTGTCTGACATTATTATGGGGACGAAAGCAAAGGGCCGAAACGCCAGGCTGAAACGTCCGTCGCGCCGCGGGCCGAAGCGCCGAGCGCGCTTCGCCGGGCGAGCCGCGCTGTCAGGTCGAGGTTCCTGCTCGCGGGAGGGCCGCGGGTTTTTCGTCCCATGATTCGAAGGAGGGGCCGTGAGCGACCGAGTTCTGATAGTCGACGACGATGAAAACGTCCGCATGGTCCTGCGTGAAGTCGTGAGCACCGCCGGCCTGGAGCCGGTGGCCGTGGCGGGCGGCCGGGAGGCGCTGGGCTTGCTGGCTGACGAGGCTTTCGCCCTGATTCTGCTGGACATCAACATGCCGGGCATGGACGGCTTCCAGGTGCTGGAGCGCCTGCGGAGCCAGGGCAACAGCACGCCCGTCATCATGGTCAGCGCCCGCCAGGACGACCCCGATGTGCTGCGGGCCCTTGGCATGGGTGCCGACGACTACATCACCAAGCCCTTCAACCCGGTGATCCTGAGCGCCAAGGCCAAGGCGCTGATCCGCCGCAGCAACCTGCAGCCGGAGGGCGCGGGCGCGGCGGCCAACGTGGTCAGCGCACCGCCCTTCACCTATGACCTGTCGACCCTGACGCTGTGCAAGAACGGCCAGCCCCTGGACCTGACCGCCCGGGAAAACAGCCTGGCCAAGCTGTTCGTGGACAACCCGCGCCGCGTCTTCCCCGTCGACGTGCTGTATGAGATGGTGTGGCGTGACGACCTGGTGGACGAAAACGCCGTCCGCGTGTACATCAATCGCCTCCGCGGCAAGCTGGAGGACGACCCGTCGAACCCCCGGTACATCGTGAACATCCGCGGCTTGGGGTACAAGTTCGTGCCCGACCAGGACGCGTAGCCCGTGGCTGGGCGTCGGAAGAGCGGGGTTCGGAGCGCGCTGCTGGGGGCGTTGCTGCTGGCGGCGGGCGTGGCCCTGTGCGTGCTGGTGGGTCTGCAGTTCCGCGGCGCCGTGCTGGCCAGCCAGGACGCGGTGCTGGAGCGTTTGGTGACGTCCGTCGACCACAACCTGGATGCCGTGCTGGGAACCTGCGACGACGAGCTGGAATATGCCATGGGCCGGGCCGACTTCCGAGCGGCCGAGGACGCTTGGCGCGAGCACGACCGCACGGCTGACCTGCGGCGATGCATGGCAAGCAGCGTGGCCGCCCGCAACAGGGTGTCCGGCGGCATGCTGGCGTTCCGGGATGGCGTGTGCTTTCTTTCGACCACCGAATCCACCGACTACCTGCCGCTGAGCGGCCTGAACGAGCACGGCGTGAACCTGCTGGTGGGGCCGGACGACCAGGTGCATCTGGCGTTCGTGGCATCGTCCGCGGCCGATGACGTGCAGTACGCGCTGCTGCTCAACCTGAAGGCGCTGTACGCGGTGGCCGTGGGCACCGAGCTGCAGGAGGACGAGAACCTGTTCCTGATGGACGCCGCCGGCTCCCTGGCCCTGGGCTTCCAGGACGGCCGGCCCCAGGTGTGGTTTGTGGCACTTGAGCAGGCCGCCGGCGCGCGGCACGAGCTCATGGACCTGCTGCTGGTCGCCCAGGAGCAGGACGCGCAGCGGACCGGTGACTTCTCCATCCAGGGCAAGTCCGGCGACTACCTGAGCCGCGCCCTGGCGGTGCCCGCGTCGGCGTGTCGCAACCAGGCCTTCGCCATTTGCGTGTCCACCCGCGTCGACGAATCCGCCGCGCAGCTGCAGAGCCTTTCCCTGGCGCTGGGCGGTTGCGCAACGCTGGCCCTGGCGGGCGTGGTGCTGCTGGTGCTGGCGGTCGGGCGCATCGTCCGCCGCAGCCGCGAGGACTCCCTGCGCATGGAGCAGCTGGCCCAGCGCGCCCAGGCCATGCAGGAGCTGGCGGACACCACCCAGCAGATGGCCCACCATCAGCGGCTGGAAACCATCGGCACCTTGACGGCGGGCATCGCCCACGAGTTCAACAACACCCTGACCCCGGTCATGGCCTACAGCCTGATGGCCCTTGAGCAGGTGGACGAAAACGACGATGCCCTGACTGAGCCCCTGGTGAAGATCTACACCGCGTCCAAGCAGGCCAAGGACCTGATCGGCAAGCTTGCGGTGCTCAGCCGCGGCCCGTCGGACGGCCCCGCGCGGCTTTCCGTGGACGATGGCCTTGACCAGGCGCTTTCCCTGGTGGAGCCGTCGCGCCCCAAGACGGTGACGGTGGAGCGCGGTCCCGCGTGCGGCGCCTGGGTGATGGGGGACCGCACCCAGGTCATGCAGCTGTGGGTGAACCTGTTCGTGAACGCGTTCCAGGCCATGGCCCAGGACGGCGGCGTGCTTTCCGTGACCGCTGCGGTGAATGACGCTGCGGAGGCTAGCGTGCCGGGAGCCGATGGTGCGGCGGCAGGCGTTAGCGCTGCCGATGGCGCGGCAGGCGCCGGCTCCGTGACGATCCGCGTGGCCGACACCGGCCCCGGCATGCCCGAGGAAGTTCGCGCGCAGGTCTTCGACCCGTTCTTCACCACCAAGCCCACGGGCGAAGGTACCGGCCTGGGCCTGGCCATTGTGGCGCAGATCGTCGATAACCTGGGCGGCTCCATTGAGGTGGATAGCCAGCCCGGCCGCGGCACCACGTTCACGGCGACGCTGCCGCTGGCGCAGACAACGCCGCCGGTATAGCTGGGGCGCTGGCGCGCGCAATCCCGGTAGCGCATGCAGCGCTGCCGGCACAATTAACAAATGTTTAGAACGCACGGTGCCCTTCTGCGGTACCGTTTGATTGAAGGAAAAGGCTGAGCGGGAAAGGGGGACGAAGGTAATGGGCCGAACTGGAATTGCTCATATGGCGCGCCGGCGTGTGGGCGGTGCGATTGCGACTGCGGCGCTGGCTGTGGTGCTGGCGGCGGTTGCCATCGGGGCTTTCGTCCATCCTGCTCCCGCCTTTGCGGCCAAGGAGCGGGCCACGACCGTGGTCACCGGCATGGTGTTTTCCCAGTCCAGCGTGTACTGCACGGGCCGGGAGGCGTATCCGACGGTGACGGTGCTGTCGGGCACTAGGCGCGTGGCTTCCAGTCTTGCGGATTCCAACCAGCGGGTCACGGTGTCTGGGCTGCGGGGCAACGTGCTGCCGGGAACGTATAACGTGACCGTCAACGGCGTGGGCTCGTGCATGGGGCGGGCCATGGGGTCCTATCAGATCAAGGTCATGCCCACGTACGTGAGCGGATTGCGAGCGGTTGCCGGGGGATTTGCGGCGACCGTGAAGGCCAAGGCGGGCCGATACGTTTCCTCGTACCAGGTTCGCTACAGCACCAAGAAGTCCATGGCCGGGGCAAAGACCGTGAGCGTGTCCAAGGCCAAGGCGGCCAAGACGGTGCGTGGGCTGAAATCCGGGAAGCGCTACTACGTGCAGGCCCGCGTCATCAAGCGGGTGGATGGCGTACGCTATGCCAGCGCCTGGTCCCGTGCCAAGAGCGTGGTGGCTCGCTAGCGGGGGCGCGCGTCCTGGCGTTGGTGTGCGGGATGCTGCGATTGACGCTGGTTTTCGTCCTGGAATTCGTGCGTTGATGTGCTCAAAGGGGTAATCTAGGGGCAGTGTGTTTTGCCGTTTGAAAGGGGATTCCCATGGCAGTTATGTCCGCAGAGGTTCAGGAGCTCTTCAAGAGCGTGCATGACGTGGTGCTCACCACCGCGTCCGCCGATGGCCAGCCGAATTCTTGCGTGGTCGGCATGAAAGCCGTCATCGACGATGAGACCGTGTATCTGAGCGACCAGTTCTTCAAGAAGACCCTGGCCAACATCCAGGAAAACCAGAAGGTGGCCGTGCTGTTCTGGCATGACCACGATGCGTATCAGCTGCACGGCACCGTGCGCTACGTGAACGAGGGCCCCGAGTTCGAGGAGCAGTCCGTGTGGGTGCGCGCTGCGTTCGAGAAGCTGGGTCTTCCCATCCAGCCCAAGGGCGGCTGCTTCATGACCGTCGAGGCTGTGTATCAGGTGGCTCCCGGCC
>JAUNCQ010000082.1:2265-5184 GCA_030526515.1 Coriobacteriia bacterium | reverse complement strand
CAGAACCCCTCGCTAAACTCGCAGTTCTGGCGAGGACCCCTCTCTAAACTCGAAATATCGCCCTCACGAATGACCTCACCAAACAGCAAGACCCTGCTAGTAGCGGATCTTCCGGACCGGACTCCAAGCGCCGTAGTAGGTCTTGCCGTCAGCCGCTTTCTTGTAGGCACGGATGCGGAAATGGTACGTCTTGCCCTTCTTGCAGCCGCCGAAGGTCACCTTGCCGCGAGTGACGCTGTACTTCTTAGTGATAGTGCGGCTCTTGGAGAACTCGGAGGTGGAGCTGATCTGCAGCTGGTATCCGCTGCACTGGGAGGTCAGACGCGACCACGTGGCGGTGAGCTGCTTAGACGAGCGCTTTGCCGTGAGCTTGGTCAGGCGCACGGACTTCGGCACGATGGTGTAGCTGCCCACCCGCGCCGTGGCGCGAATGCCCCGGGGATAGCTGGCGGTCACGTAGTAGCGACCCACCTTGGCGCTGGACTTGGGGAAATGCAGCGTATAGCCCGCGTACTTCTTCAGGGTGGCGCCGCGCAGGGCCAGCGTCGGATGCTGGCTCTTGCCACTGTAGGCCCGGCTCTTCCAAGACCAGGAGAAGTCGCTGGCGGTGAGCTTCTTCACGACCGCCACCTGAACGCCGCGGGAAATTTCATCCTTAAACACCGAAAGGGTGTCGGCACTCAGCAGGTACACCGGATTCGAGAACCCGAACTCCCCCACTGATCGCACGGAAGCCGGCACGACGATAGGCGGCAGGTGCGTGCCGCTGAAGGCCCACCTTCCCACGGACTGGAGCTTCGACGGCATGCGCAGATAGCGCTTGCCGTAGCCCAGGTACTTGCAGTCGCCGAACGCGTAGGCGCCCACGTGGCGGAGCTCAGCGGGCCAGGTCACCTGCTCAAGGCCGCGGCACTTGTAGAAGGCGTAGTCGTCGATGCGCTGGACGGATGACGGGAACGTCAGCTTAGTGAGGCCGTCGCCCGCTTGCTGGAACGCCCAGCCGCCCACGGATCGCAGCGTGCTGGGAAGGCTGACGGACTCCAGGCAGGTGAATTTGCTGAAGGCGAAAGCGCCGATGCTGGTGCAGCCCTGCCCACCACCACCTTGCGGATGGAATCCTGGGGCGTGGGGTCGTGGCTAATCTGGGCCCAGGGCGCGCCGGACTCATCGAAGTCGTCCATGGCTCCCGTGCCGGAAACGGTCAGCACCCGGTCCTCCAGCCGCCAGGACAGGTCGGGGCCGCACTGGCCGCTGCCCTCGGGATAGGCGCCGTCGTAGAGACGCTGGATCTGCTTCTCCGGAGTCTTTGCCTTGCGCACCAGCGCGCCCACGAGAGCGGAGCGAACCACCACGTCCCCGGCACCCTGGAAGGCGTACGCGCCGATGCTCACAACGGAATCGGGCAGGTCAAAGGACAGGTTCTCGCAGTCGCGGAAGGCATCGACACCGATGTCAGCCAGGCCGCTGGGCAACTGCAGCCCAGTCAGGCCACGGCAGCCGAAGAAGGCCATATCGCCCACAGACTTCAGGCCTGCGGGCAGGTTGATGCTGGTCAGGGAGGTGTTGTTGCAGAAGGCGCCGTGGCCGATCTTGGTCAGCGTGGACGGCAGCTGGATCTGGGTCAGTCGCTCGAACTCGTTGAACGCAAGCCGACCCACGGACGTGCAGCCCTCCTCCACCACGACCTTGGTCACCAGGCACTTCGCAACGTCGCGGGTGGACTCGCCCATCCAGTCGGCGCTCCCCGTGCAGTCGGCCATGTCGCCGGTGCCGGAAATGGTCAGCGTGTAGTCCTTGAGCTGGTAGGTCAGGCCATCACCGCAGGAACCGCTGGGACGCGGATACACCACTGCCTCCGCCGACTCGACGCACGCAGGCGCCGCCAGCGTGACAGCAGCACCGAACAGCATCAGCATGGCAACGGCCAGCGCCCACAGGCCCCGACCCAACGAACGTTCCCGCATCTTGGTCCTCCTTCGATTCGCGCACGGCACCCATTGTACCCCGCTGTGCCGAACCCCCGTTTGCGCAAGCGGTCAGCACCGCTTGCCGGCGCCCGACACCGCACCACCTCGCCCCCGGGCACAAAAAAAAGCCCGAAGGCCGCAAGGACCCAGCCGCAGGGGCGGCGAAGGAAAGCTATGTGGGGCCGCAACCTACGCCACGGCAGGCGGCGTATGCAGCGGAGCGTCGTCTATGAGCTCGCGCTTCACCAGCACGGGATCACGCCCGTTGTCCAGCAGGCGGTTGTAGAACTCCAACGCGTCCTGCTCGCTGGAAAAGATCTTGAGCTGACGGCCCTCGGCAAAGACCGCGTACTCGGGCAGATAGTACGGATGCTGCGTCTTCATGGCGACTCCTCGATTCAAATTTGCTGCGTGTTTGAAGCCATCATGCGGAAAACATATGTTTCCGTTACGAATAACATGCATTACACATTCTGTTATGTCAAGCATTTTCGCCCAAAACCCACGGTCAGACCGCATTTCGGGACGAAATTCAGCCCCCGAACCACCCTGCAGCACCTGCTGCACCCGCCGGCACGCCCGCGCCTGCCGCCCATCACTCAGCGCGGCACCACGCGCCCGCACACCCGCCCCGCCGCCCGCCCGGGGCGCACGTACCCGCACGCCCTGCTCCCCCGCGACCCCGCAGGCGCGTATACTGGAGGGACGTGTGACAGACCATCCATCTGCGTTCCAGGGAAAGGACATCCCATGGGTTTGCTTGAACATTCCGACGTATACCGCAAGTTCGCGGGCACGTGCACCCAGTGCGGTCACTGCACGAGCGCCTGCGATTCTCTGACCGCGGCCAACATGAGCCTGGGCGATATTGCCAAGCATATGCTGGCCGCCGAGCGCGCATCTGAAACCGCCGAGGACCTGACCATCAACCTGATCACCGACCAGGAGCTGG
>JAUNCQ010000082.1:0-2255 GCA_030526515.1 Coriobacteriia bacterium | reverse complement strand
CATCGCGGCCGACGAATCGCTGGTCCAGGCGGTCCGCGGCTGCTTCTTCTGCACGTGCTGCAAGAACACCTGCTTTGCCCACAACGACGTGTGCGACCTGATCTACCACGCCCGCGTGGACTTCCAGAAGGCCGGCCTAATCCCCAAGGAGGCCTGGTCCAGCGTCCAGGTCGACCAGGAATGGGACGTGTTCACGGCGTATCGCGCCGTCCACGGCATCTACTTCACGGACCTGACCCGTCATGTGGCTACGGACGAAACCCCCGCCGCCACCGACTGCCAGGTGGCCTTCTTCCCCGGCTGCTCCCTGGCCGCCTATGGCCCGGAGCTGACCCGAGAGATCTTCGCCACCATCGAGGAGCTGGGCGGCAAGACCACCATGCTGGACCACTGCTGCGGCTCCCCGCTGAAGAGCGCCGGCTTCTACGACCGCGCCGAGGCCCTGTGCGACCGCATCAACGACGAGGTGGCAGCTTCCGGCGCCAAGCAGATCGTCTGCGTCTGCCCCGGCTGCGCCAACGCCATGAAGACCACCCTGGCCCGCAACGGCGTCCAGGACGTTGAGGTCACCACCCTGCCGGCCTTCCTGCACGACCACGGCTTCCAGCCCAAGCAGCCCCTGCCGGAGCGTCCGCTCTTCATATCCAAGTCCTGCCAGGACCGCGATGGCAGCTATCTGGACGCAACCTGCGCGGCGCTGGGCATTGACCCGAGCACGCCCAACGTGTTCAACGGCTGCTGCGGTGCCGGCGGTGCCGTGAGTGCTTTCGACCCCAACCGCCAGGCCTGCCAGTCCGACGGCAAGCTCTCCTTTGCCCCGGACGGCTCCACCGTGGTGACCATGTGCCCCACCTGCACCTACACCTACGCCTTCCGCCTCATGGAAAGCGACCGCGACCTGGAAAACAAGCACTACACCGAGCTCATGTTCCAGAACAAGCTGGACTGGGACCAGGTCATTGCCAACCTGACCGGCATGTGGAGCGGCCAATACGCCGCATGGCTGCAGTCGGTGCTGTACTAGGAAAGGGGAATGACCATGACTCAGACTACCGCACCGGTCGCCATCATCGGCTACGGCACCGCGGGCGTGAACGCCCTCATCGGCCTGCGCAACGCCGGCTATGACGGCCCCGTCCAGGTGTTCAGCAACACGGGGATCGCTCCGTACAGCCCCATCCTGACCTCCTACTACGTCGGCGGCATGAAGACTTACGAGCAGTGCTTCCCCTGGACGGCCGATGACCTGGCCGACCTGCGCCCCGACGTGCTGGCCAACTGCCCCGTCACCGAGCTCGACCCGGCCAACCACCTGATCCGCACTCCCCAGGGCGACTTCCCCTACAGCAAGTGCGTGATCGCCACCGGCGCCACGCCCATGTGCTACGGCTTCCCCCAGGTGGACGGCTTCGAGCCCCTGGTCCTGCGCACCATGGACGATGCCGAGCGCCTGAAGACCGCCATCACCGACCCCACCTGCAAGCGCATCCTGATCAGCGGCGCCTCCATGGTGGCCCTGAAGACGCTGGAGGTCTGCAAGAACCGCGGCCTTGACGTGAGCCTGGTGGGCATGATGCCCCACGTGCTGGACCGCAACGCCCTGCCCCAAGCCGCCGAGCGCTTCGAGGAGGGCCTGCGCGGCTACGGCATCAACCTGCGACTGGGCACCACCGTGCAGCAGGTTGAGGTTCTGGACGAAAACGAAGCCGCCGAAGCCGGCGCCAAGCTGCGGGTCACCTTCGCCAACGGCGACGTGGACGTGTTCGACCACATCAGCGTGTCCCACGGCATGAAGTGCAACCTGGACTTCATCCCCGAAGGCGCCCTGGAAATGGACCGCGCCATCCCCGTTGACGAGTTCATGCGCACCAGCGACCCGGACGTCTACGCCGCGGGCGATGTGGCCCAGGCGTACGAGCTGATCAGCCGCTCCAAGCAGATCGTGGGCATTTGGAAGAACGCCGCGGTCCAGGGCCAGGTGGCCGGTGCCGCCATCGCCGCTGAGTTGGCCGGCCAGCAGCCCGACCCCAAGGCCGCGTTCAAGGGCTCCATTGCCACCAACACCATCGAGGTCATGGACCTGCTCTTCAACTCCGCAGGCACCATGCAGGTGGGCGAAACCGAGCAGGTCGAGGTCCGCGAATCCGACGGTATGCTGGTGGTCTACGTCTACACCACCGCCGGCGAACCCGAGGGCAGCCGTCGCCTGGTGGGCTTCAACCTGGTGGCCGACCACCGCACCTGCGACATCCACC
>JAUNCQ010000081.1 GCA_030526515.1 Coriobacteriia bacterium | reverse complement strand
GCTTTTCTTCCGGGCGAAAGCAAATCCGCTACCGATTTCAGCCGGTCTGTCAGGGGAGGCGGCTGTCGCTCCCTCGGGGGCTCGTTGCGCGGCGTTCCGGCAAGTGCGCCCGAGGGGCGCGGCGGTGCTGGAGGCGGCGTTTTCGCCCAGATCTGCTTGTTGTTTTGCAGCAGGTTTTCGGTAGCATTACAAAGCCCTGACATTTCCTTCTTACGCTAGGCAGAGGCGTTCGTATCAGAGCGCCCGTGTGTAATGGAAAACGAACCAGTAAGAAGGAAGCATGTCGGAAATCATCCAGACGGTGTTCGGCCTGTTGGGCGGACTTGCCATATTCATATACGGAATGAACATGATGAGCGATTACCTGCAGAAGGTGGCAGGCGATCGCATGAAGCGCATCTTGGGCGCGCTGACCCGCAACGCGTTCATGGGCGTGATCGCGGGTGCTCTGTGCACGGCGGTGCTGCAGAGCTCCAGCGCCACCACGGTCATGGCCATCGGCTTCGTGAGCGCGGGCCTGATGAGTCGTCGTCAAGCGGTCAGCGTGATCCTGGGCGCCAACATAGGCACCACCATCACGGCGCAGATCATTGCCTTCAAGATCACCGACTACGTGCTGGTGTTCGTGTTCGTGGGCTTTGTCCTGTCCTTCCTGGGTCGCAAGGAGACCATCCGCGACCTGGGCATGACCATCCTTGCCTTCGGCCTGCTGTTCCTGGGCATTGAGACCATGGGCGGCGCCATGAAGCCCCTGGCCAACAGCGAATTCTTCCTGGGCCTGATCAGCAGCGTGGCTGACAACCGCTTCCTGGGTCTGCTGACCGGTGCGTTCATGACCCTGGTGGTCCAGTCCTCCTCGGCGACCATTGCGGTGCTGCAGAACTTCGCCAGCACGCCCATGCCCGACGGCGTGACCTCCGTCATGGGCCTGGCCGGCGCCCTGCCCGTGCTGCTGGGCGACAACATCGGCACCACCATCACGGCTCTGATGGCATCCGTGGGCCAGAGCAAGGAAGCCAAGCGCGTGGCCGTCAGCCACTGCCTGTTCAACATCTCCGGCGCCCTGCTGTTCATCTGGTTCATCACCCCGTACGCCGCCCTGATCACGGCCATCAGCCCCACGGGTCCCGAGGTGGAGGTCATTGCCCGTCAGATCGCCAACGCCCATACCGGCTTCAACGTGATCATGACCTGCATCTGGCTGCCGCTGATCGGCGTGCTGTGCAAGCTGTCCGCCATGATCGTGCGCGACAAGGGCCAGAGCGGCCCCCAGGGCATCCAGGTCGTGGAGGCCCTGTCCAATCCGGTGTTCCTGGACCATGGTCACGTGGGCCAGCCGGCCCTGGCCATGCAGCTCATTGCCGAGGAAACCGTTCGCGCCGGCCAGATCATGGTGGAGGGCCTTGGCGAGGTGGCGGATGCCCTGGCCTTCCGCTCGGAAAAGGAGCTGGAGCACGCGGGGGCGAAAGTCACGGCCGGTGTGGAGCTGATCGACAAGATCAACGCCTACCAGGTGGAGATGTACTCTCGCGGCTCCCTGAACGAATCCCAGGTCACCCGCACGGCCCAGATCATGTGCATGCTGGGCGACATGGAGCGCGTGGGCCTGCTGGCCGACGATGTGGTGAAGGCCATCCAGAAGGGCATCTGCCTGGAGAAGGCCGCGCAGATGGCTCCGTCCCTGAGGGATGTGCGTGACATGCTGTCCCAGGCCGTGAACGCCCTCTCCGGTGACCAGGTCAGTCTGGAGGCCCTGGTGCTTGCGAAGGAGAAGCTGCTGCGGGACGGCATGGACCTGCGCAAGGAGCATGTGATCAGCTCTGCCGGCAGCAAGGAGTCCGCCCTGGCCGAAAAGCCCTTCAACGGCGTCATCCACGATGTGGACCGCATGGGCAACAGCTGCATCAACATTGCGGAGGCAGCCCTGGGCAAGGTCGACATGGGCTACTTCGTGTCCGTTGAGGCCCCGTCGGAGGAGGCGGAATGCGCGTAGCGATCATCGACATTGGCAGCAACACCGCTCATATGTGCGTCTACGACGTCCCGCAGGATGTGGCAGGCTACCGGCCCAAGCGCGTGTTCAAGGTGAAGAAGCAGCTGGGGCTGGCGGCTTACGTGGATGAGTCCGGCTGCCTTTCCGCGGAAGGGGAGCAGCGTTGCGGCGACGCCGTGGAGGAGCTGGCCTACATTGCCCGCACCTCTGGCATTGACCGGATCTGCGCCTTTGCCACCGCCGCTATCCGCCAGGCGGAAAACGGCCGGGAGGTGGCCGAGCGGGTGGGTCGGCGCTGTGGCCTGGAGATCGAGGTGATTTCCTCCAGGCAGGAGGCCCTGATGGGCTTCCAGGCCATTAGCCATGAGCTCGACCTTGACCACGGCGTGCTGGTGGACATAGGCGGCGGTTCGTCGGAGGTGGTGCGCTTCGCCGGCGGCCATCAGGTGCTGGTGCTGGGCATGCCCCTGGGGTCGCTGCGCCTGTTCCGCGACTATGTGGACGATGTGCTGCCCAGCGCCAAGGAGCGGGTGCGCATGGAGGACGCCGTCGAGGGGTCTCAGCGCAAGCCCGGTTGGGCAGCCCTGGGCGAAAGCGACGTCCTGTGCGCCATCGGCGGTTCCTCCCGTGCGGCTTTGAAGCTGATTCGCCGCTGCTGTCCGGAGGAGGTTCTGGGAAGCTCGTTTTCGTCCAAGGCCCTTGACGACCTGCTGGACCGCTTTGCCAAGGATCGCCGCTTTGCCGTGCGCGCCATCACCCAGGTGTGCCCGGACCGCGTCCACACGGTGATTCCGGGCATGCTCATCCTGCGGCACCTGTGCCACAGCGTGCGCGCCGAGCGCATCGTAGTGGGCTCCTTCGGCGTGCGAGAGGGATATCTGCTGGAACGAATAGTCGGGGAGCGAGTCGAGGAAGAGGGTCAGGACAATGAGTAGCAGCTCCTTCACCTACCTGCAGAACCGGGAGCTTTCCTGGCTGCAGTTCAACAAGCGCGTGCTGGACGAGGCCTGCGACGACGCGGTGCCCCTGTACGAGCGGCTGAAGTTCATCAGCATATTCACGTCCAACCTGGATGAGTTCTTCATGGTGCGGGTGGGCTCCCTGACCGACCTGGCCCTGGTGGCTCCGGACACGAAGGACAATAAGTCCCAGATGACGCCCCAGCAGCAGCTGGAGGTAGTGTATGATGCCGTGCGGCCGCTGATCCGCCAGCGCGATGCGGTCTATGATCTGGTCATGGGCAGCTTGGCGGAAAAGGGCATTTCCGAAAAGCGCTATGAGGATCTTGACCAGGACGAAAGGGAGCATGTGGACGACCTGTTCGAGTCGACCATCTTCCCGTTCCTTTCGCCCATAGTCGTGGATCCGCGCCATCCGTTCCCTCACTTGGAGAACAAGAAGCTCTACGTGACCACGCTGCTGTGCGACTCCGAGATCTGCCGTCTGGGCATTGTGGGCATTCCCAGTCAGGTTCCGGCGTTCCTGGCTCTGCCGGGAGGGACCGGGTTCATCCGCACGGAGCAGGTGGTGCTGGCGAAGACCGACCGCATGTTCAGCACGCTGGAGATGGTGGACCGCTGCATCATGGCGGTCACGCGCAACGCCGACCTGACCGAGGACGAGGAGAAGTTCGACGACGATGCGCTGGATTACCGCAACTATATGTCGCAGCTGCTGAAGAAGCGCAACCGTCTGAACCCCGTCCGCGTGGAGATGCAGGGCAGCCCCTGTGCCGACCTGCAGGCCATGATCTTGGAGCGGCTGGAGCTTTCGCCCGCCCAGGCCTACGTGTGCGATGCGCCGTTGGTGCTGGACTCCGCCTACGCCTTCGAGGGGCGCATACCTGCGGAGCTGCGGTCCGAGGTGTGCTATGGGGCGTTTTCGCCCCGAAGGTCCGATGTGTTCGAGGCTGGGCGGAGCATCACCGAGCAGGTGAAGGAGTCGGACAAGATGCTGTTCTTCCCGTACGACTCCATTGATCCGTTCCTGGCGCTGCTGCGGGAGTCGGCCCATGACCCGGCGGTGGTGTCCATCAAGATCACGTTGTATAGGCTTGCATCGAACTCCCGCATTGCCAGCATTCTGTGCGATGCCGCCGAGAACGGCAAGGAGGTCACCGTGCTGGTGGAGCTGCGAGCGCGGTTCGACGAGCAGAACAACATCGGCTGGTCTGAGCGGCTCGAGGAGGCCGGGTGCAGCATTGTGTACGGCCCGGATTCGTACAAGTGCCATTCGAAGGTGTGCCTGATCACGCGGCTGGAGGATGGGCGCGCAGTGCAGATTACGCAGGTGGGAACCGGCAACTATAACGAGAAGACGTCGCGGTTCTACACCGATCTTTCGCTGATGACCGCGGACCCGCGCATCGGCCGTGACGCGGTGGCGTTCTTCCAGAACATGCTGGTGGGCAACCTGCGGGGCGATTACCGCAACTTGCTGGTGGCGCCGTCGAACATGCATCAGACGCTGTGCGGGCTCATTGACCGGGAGACCAAGAAGGGCCCGGCGGGGCGCATTGACGTGAAGTGCAATTCGCTGACCGAGCGCGCTGTGATCGACGCGCTGGTGCGGGCCAGCCGTGCGGGAGTGCGGATTCGCATGAACATCCGCGGCATCTGCTGCCTGCGGCCGGGGATCCCCCAGGTCACCGATAACATCCAGGTCCGAAGCGTGGTCGGCCGGTTCCTGGAGCACTCGCGCATCTACGCCTTCGGCGAGGGAGACGACGCGGTGATGTACGTGGGATCGGCAGACCTGATGACCCGCAACCTGCGGCGGCGGGTGGAAGTGCTGGTTCCCGTGCTTGACGCGGGGATTCGCGCCAGCTTGCGGGACTACCTGGATCTGATCTTCGCCGACACCCAGAAGGCGCGGTTGCTGCAGCCCGATGGAAACTATGTCCCCGTGGTGGATGGCGGGGGAGACTTCTCGGTCCAGGCGTGGTGCATGGAGCATCCGCTGCAGCGCGCGGCGGAACCGGCGGCAGGTGCGGCGGCTGCGGGCGGCGGCTCGGCTGCGGGTTCGCCGGCTGCGGCGAGCAGTGCGTCCGGGCCGGGTCTTTCGCCCGCTTCGAAGGCGACGGCTCGCGGAGCCGGAGCCGGTGTGGGAGGCTTCTTCCGGCGGTTGTTCGGACGGCGCTCCGCTTAGGTGGGCACGGCGCCGCTGGTTGCGTTTGACCGGCGGCGCCGTCGCTTTTTCTGACGACCGTTGCTGTCAGGCGGGTGCTTCCGCTGAGGGGGGGGTGCTGCTGAGGGGTGGCCGCCGCGGCGGGGGGGGTC
>JAUNCQ010000027.1 GCA_030526515.1 Coriobacteriia bacterium | reverse complement strand
CCCCTGGCCCTTGGCCTTTGCCAGGTACTCCGGCAGGACCTCGGAGATCATGATGGCCGCGAAGATCAGCACGAAGCCGCACAGCACCTGGCCGTTCAGGGCCTCGGCACCGAAGGCAACGGAAAACGCCACGCCGAAAGGAGACTCCAGCGAAAGCAGCAGGCTGGCGCTGGCCGGCGGCAGGTGCTTCTGGCCCACGTTCTGGAACAGCAGGGCCAGCGTGGTGCAGGCCACCGCCAGGTACGCCAGCTGGGCGAACTGACCGGCGTCAAGCTGGGTCAGCACCACCGGGGCGGGCTCGGTCAGCAGCGCCACCACCAGCGCGCACAGGGCAACGCCGGCGAACTGCCACATGGTCAGGACGAAGATGTCGCGGTCCTGGGAAAACTTGCTCACCAGCACGATGTGCAGCGCGTAGAACACGGCGCACAGCAGGGTCAGGGCGTCGCCTATGTTCACGGTCAGGTCGCCGGAAAGGCTCACCAGGCCCACGCCCACCAGGCACAGCAGCGCGGCGCCCACGTTCACCAGGGTGGGGCGCTTGCGGGTGGCGAACCATGCGAAGAAGGGCACCAGCACGCAGTAGGTGCCGGTCAGGAACGCGTTCTTGCCGGGGGTGGTGTAGATCAGGCCCTGGGTCTGCACGTAGTACGCCAGGAACAGCGCCACGCCGAACAGGCCGCCGAACAGGATGTGGTCCCGGCGCAGGTACAGGTCGCGCTTCTTGGCAAAGACCAGCGCCAGCAGCACCGCCGCCACGGAGAAGCGGATCACCAGCAGCCAGCCGGTGGTCAGAAAGCCGGTGACGTCCTTCACTATGACGAACGAGCTGCCCCAGATGATGGTGGCAATGACTATGAGCAATCGATAGAGCATGGGATGCGGGGCTCCTTAGTTCGGCAGTCAAAACACATAGACGTTCATCCTACCACGCGTTCAGCCCCGCGCGCAGCCGCAGGCCCCGCTCACGGCAGCATGGAAGGGGGCGAAACCGCCGCTCGGCCTCCACTATCGCAGCGCGTCCGCCAGGGCAGCCACCAGCTCCTCCACGCGGACGGGCTTGGCCACGTGGCCGTTCATGCCCGCGGCGAAGGCGTTGCGCTTGTCTTCCTCGAAGGCGTTGGCGGTCATGGCCAGCACCGGAATGGCCGCCTTGGCCGGATCAGCCAGGGCGCGGATTCGCCGGGTGGCCTCGTAGCCGTCCATGACGGGCATCTGCACATCCATGAGCACCGCGTCGTAGGCGCCCGGGTCCGCCTGCTCCAGCTGGTCCACGCACAGCTGGCCGTTGGCCACCCGGTCCACCGCAAGGCCCAGCTCCTCCAGCAGGGCCAGGGCAATTTCGGCATTCAGGTCGTTGTCTTCCGCCAGCAGGATCCGCTTGCCCGCCAGCAGCGCGGCATCCGCCGCCGCATCCCGGTCGGAGCCCTGGTCATGGGGGCCGTCCACCACCTGGAGGGGAGCGTCTATAACGAAACGGGTGCCCTTGCCCAGCTCCGACTCCACTTGGATGGTGCCGCCCATCAGGTCCACCAGGCGCTTCACGATGGGCATGCCCAGGCCGGTGCCGAACACGCGGCTTTCGGTGCTGGTGCGCTCCCGGGAGAACTCGTCGAACAGGTGGGGCAGGAAGTCTGCGGACATGCCGATGCCGGTATCCCGCAGGTCAACGCGGTAGCAGGCCCGGCCTGTTTCGTCCGCTGAGAGCTCGGTCAGCTCCAGGGTCACGCTGCCGCCTGCGGGGGTGTACTTCAGGGCGTTGCTGAGCAGGTTCAGCAGGATTTCCCGCCACTTGGTGGCATCGGTCAGCACGCACGGATGATCCACGTCCACCCGGTAGGTGAAGTCTATGCCCTTTTCCCGCATCTGGGGCTCGAACACGGAGTACATCTCGTTAAAGAACTCGTAGGCGTTGCCCCGCTCCAACTCCAGGCGCTCCTTGCCGCTTTCGATGCGGGCCATCTCCAGGACGTTGTTGATCAGGGACAGCAGGAACTCGTTGGACATGCGGATCTTTTCCAGGTAGCCCAGGGCCACGTCCTTGCGGTCGATGTTCTTGCGCACCAGGTCCGTGAAGCCGATGATGGCGTTCATGGGAGTGCGGATGTCGTGGCTCATGCTGAACAGGAAGTTGGTCTTAGCCGCGTTGGCCTGCTCGGCCGCCTCCTTGGCACGCTCGAGCTTGGCCTGGTTTTCCCGCAGCTCCCGGTTGAGCTGGGCGGTTTCCGCTTCGGCCGCCCGGGCCTTGCCCAGGAAGGACAGGATCACCAGCAGCACCAGCAGCAGGACCACCAGCACGCCGGCCACTATGGCGAAGGCGTACTTGCGCAGGAAGTCCTGGATGGTGAAATCGCTCAGCTGGCTCACGTACTGGTACATCTCATCCGAGTAGTTTTCGTCCACCAGCACGCTCACGCCGCGGTTCATCAGGGCGAGCACGGGCATGTTTCCCTTGCGCACCGCAAAGGAGAAGCCGATGGACTTGCCCACGGGGATCTCCGACAGGCTGCCGCCGCTGCCCGCCAGCGCCGTCGATATGCGGGAGCTGTTGTACAGGGCGCAGCCGGCGCGCCCGCTGCGGACCGCGTCCAGCACCTCCCGGGAGGAACCGCACTCCAGGATCTGGCTCTGCGGATAGGCTTCCCGGGCGAAGTCCTTCTGGGCGGAGTTGTTGCGGTCCACCGCGATCACGTCCAGCTTGGACAGGTCGAACTCCCCGGCGAATACGGCGGAAATGGAGGACGAAACCAGCTGGTCGGTTTCCATGACGTTGTGCTTTTCCGCATGCCAGACGCTGGTCATGACGGGAAACGCCACGTCTACTTCGCCCTGATCAAGGCCACCCAGCACGCCTTCGTAGGACCCGTAGCGGACCAGCTCCACGCGCAGGTCGTCGGCCAGGCTCAGCTCCCGGACCATCTGCTCAGCAAAGTCCGCCACCACGCCCTGGGGGCTGCCGTCGTCCGCCGTGCCGCTGAAGGGAAGGTAGCCGTCAACGTAGCCGATGCGCAGGACCTGGTGGTCCGCCACCCAGGCTTCCTCTTCGGGCGAAAGGGTCGTGGCGCTCACCCGGGTGCGGTAGTGCTTGGCCTTCAGCTCCTGGTAGAAGTTGGGATGATCCTTCTCGATGGCGGCCAGGGCATCGTTCAGCTCAGCCAGCAAGTCAGGGGCGCCCTTGCGCACGGCCAAGTAGGACTTGGTTTGCGCAATGCGGGCAAAGACCACGGCGTCCTGGGTGTTGTCCACGTTGTTTTCCGACCCGGCAAAGCCGTCGATGACGCCAGCAGCCAGGTCCTGGGGCATGCGGTCCAGCTCGTCGTAGTAGACGCACCGGGGCTTCAGATCATGCTTCCTGGCCCAGGCCAGGAACTCGTCGGTCATGTTGTTGTTGCGCACCAGGCCGATGCGCTTGCCGTTGAGGGTGGTCAGGTCGTCGGGATCCAGGGAGGAATCGTTGCGGCCCACGAAGACGGAGTGATGCTCAACGTCGATGGTGTGGTCAGGCCAGCTCATGAACGATGCCCGGTCCGCACGAGCGGCCAGGCCGGGGAACAGATCTATTTCGCCCTTGGTGAACTGGTCGTACAGCTCCGCCCAGTCGCCGTACACGTACTCGTAGCGCCAGCCGGTGCGGTTGGACACCTCGTGCAGGATCTCATAGGCATAGCCGGACTTGACGGCGTCCTCCGACGCACCCTCCAGGAAGTGGGCGGAGTCGAAGTAGGCCACGCGGACCGTCTTCTCCTGGTCGGGGGCCGCCAGGGCCGCGGGGGCGCACAAGGCAGCGCACAGCAGGGCAAGCATGACCGCCGCAACGGCCGCTCCTGCTCTGCGAATAAGCCTGCTCATGGTTTGCACCGCCCATCGGGTCCGTGGGGTTTCTTCCATTCTACGCGAGCGTGGCCTGCGGGCAGGAGCATGGCGCGGGACGAAAGCCAATCGTTACCAAGGGCAGGGGCAGGCGGCGCGGACGCAGGGCGTCCACATCCGCGGCAGCAACCAGGGCCGGACGGCGCGGACGCTAGATCCCCAGCAGGGCCAGGGCAACGGCACCGACCAGCAGGACCAGGCAGGCGCCCATGGCGGCGAAGTCCCGGCTGGCGAAGGGGTACTCCTTGAAGCCGCTGGCGCTGGTGCGCAGGTTGAAGCCGCGGACCTCGGCGGCAATGGCGGCGCTGTTGGTCTTGCGCACGCTGGACACCAGCAGCGGCACGCACAGGGGCACCATCAGGCGCAGGCGCTTGACCAGGCTGCCGTCGAACTCCACGCCGCGGGCGGTCTGGGCCTCCATGATGCCGGCCATGTCGTTCATGAACAGGGGGATGAACCGCACGGTGGACATGAAGGTGAACGCGTACTTGTACGGCACGTGCAGGATCTTCACCAGGGAGTTTGCGATGTCGTTCAGACGGGTCACGTAGAACACCAGGAACAGGGGCACGGCGCAGGCCACCAGGCGCAGCACGATGCGGACCGCCGCCAGGATGCTGCCGGTGCCCAGGTAGCCGCCGAAGGGCAAGGCCACCAGCTGGGTTCCCTCGGGGGTGGTGAACAGGGCGATCACTCCCAGCAGCGCGGAAAACGCCGTGACGGCCTTGGCCAGGCCCAGGGTCTGCTTGAGCATGCCGCAGCGGGCAGCCAGCACCAGGTCCAGCACCAAGATGCCAATGAGCAGGGCAAAGCTGCTGGTCACGAAGCAGGTGATCACGATCAGCAGGGCCGCGGCCAGCTTGGCCACCGGGTTCATGCGGTGCAGGAAGCTGTTGCCGGGTACGTACTCCAGGAAGCCCTTCATGCGGGCTCACCTCCCTTCTGGGCCAGCGCGGCAAGGGCGTCGGCCATTTCGTCCAGGGTATTGGCCTGGGCCACGGGCGTATGGGCAAGCTCGGGACGGGCCTGGACCAGACGCATGCTCAGGTCGACGATCTGGGGCGGGATCAGGTCCGCGGCCTGCAGCACGTCGGGCTTGCGCAGGACCTCGAAGGTGGGACCCTGGTCGACCACGCCGCCGCGGGTCATGACTATGACGCGCTGGGCGAAGTCCGCCACCACCTCCATGTCGTGGCAGACCATGATCACGGTGGAGCCGGACTGGTGCAGGCGGCGGATGACCTCCATGACCTTCATGCACTCGCGGTAGTCCAGGCCGGTGGTGGGCTCGTCCAAGATGATGACCGGCGGCGCCATGACCATGATGGAGGCCAGGGCCAGAAGCTGGCGGGTGCCGCGGTTCAGCAGGAAGGGCTCCGCGTCGGGGTCGAATCCGAACTCGGCAATGACCTGGTCCACGCGCTGGCGGGCGTCTTGGTCCAGGCGATCCTGGGCCTTGAAGCCGAACTCCAGCTCCTCGCGGACGGTGGAGCAGCAGATCTGCCGGTCGGGATTCTGGAACAGGAAGCCCACTCGGCGGGCCAGCTCGCTGGTGCGCAGCTCGGTGGTGGGCACGCCGTCAATGAGCACCTGGCCGCTGACGGGCTTCAGCAGGCCGTTGCACAGGCGCATGGTGGTGGACTTGCCGGCGCCGTTGGTGCCCACGAAGGCCACGAACTCGCCGTCGTCGATGGTGAAGCTCACGTCCTGAAGGATCGGGGTCTCTGCTTCGTAGTGGGCGAAGACGTTCTTGAACTCGATCATGCGATCACCTCCAGGCAACGGGCCACGGCCTGGTCCACGGTGCGGCAGACCGGGCCGTCGTACAGACCGCGCTGGCGCAGCAGCACGGACAAGCTGGTGCTGCGGGGGCAGTTCACGCCGATCTCCAGCAGCTCCTGGGAGTGCTCCAGCACCTGGGCGGGCGGAGCGTCAAACTTTATTTGGCCCTGGTCCACGATCAGCAGGCGATCGGCAAATTCGCTAAGCAGGGCAATCTTCTGCTCGACCACTATGACCGTCACGCCCCGCTCCCGGGAATAGCGGGCCAGCAGCTCGAACACCGCGCGGGAGCTGGCGGGATCCAGCTCGGCGGTGGGCTCATCCAGCACCAGGACCTTGGGCTCCAGGGCTATGACCGAGGCCACGGCCACCTTCTGCTTCTGGCCGCCGGACAGGCTGGCAATGGCGCGGTCCCGCAGGTCCGCAATGCCCATGGCGTCCAGGGCGGATTGGATGCGCTGCTCCACCTGGTCTCGGGGCACGCCGAAGTTTTCCAGGCCGTACAGGATCTCATCCTCCACCACGGAGGAGACCATCTGGGAGTCGATGTCCTGGCACACGCTGCCCACCAGACGGGACAGGTCGGTCAGGCTGGTGTCCACGGTATCCAGGCCGTCGATGAGGACCGAGCCGTAGAAGTCACCGGGATAGCAATGAGGGATGATCCCGTTGAACGCGTAGGTCAGGGTGGACTTGCCGCAGCCCGCGGCGCCGGTGATGCCCACGAACTGGCCATCGGGGATCTGCAAGCTGATGTTGCGGATCACCGGCTCGGCGCCTTCCCGGTAGCGGAAGGTCAGGTCGCTTACCTGGATCATGGTGGTTCCTTTCAGCAAAGCTGCCCCGCCGCGGGCGGGTGCCGGCGGCGGGGCAATTGACGGGAGGGCGGTTAGCGCTTCAGCACGGAGCGCAGGATCGGGGTCAGGATGGCGGCGACCACCGCGTTCATGGATGCGGTGCCCAGGACCATGACGGCGTACATGACCAGGACCTCGGCCAGGCCCAGGCCGCTCAGGCCCACGCCCACGATGGTGGCGAAGGTGTAGCCGGAGAACACGGTGGACACGAAGGTGATGATCAGCGGGAAGACCACATTCTGCAGGCCCTTGTTTTCCGTGGCCACCTTGGTCAGGGCTGCCACCAGGATGCCGCAGACCACAGCGCCGACCAGCTCGGAGCCAATGTTCACCAGCGGCGTGGCGTTCAGCAGCGGAATCTGGCTGATCAGGCCGGTGATCAGGCCGATGATGCCTGCCTGGTAGACCTTCGGCCTGGTCAGGATGATGGCCAGGCAGTACATGGCGATCATGAAGTTGGGCTTCATGCCCGCAAAGCTCAGGAAGCTGGAAACGGTCAGCTTCAGGACCGCGCCTGCGGCAAGCAGGACGGCGATCAGGATCAGGTCGCGAACGGCGAAGCCGCTCTGGTTTTCGGTGCTAGTGGATACGACGCGCTTCTCTGCCATGGTTCTTTCCTTTCGTTCGGCAGCTTTCCTTGCGTCAACTGATCATCCTGGGTAACAAAAAAGGCCTGTCCTTTTGCCACTGTTGCCAGTGAAAAAAGGACAGGCCTTAAAAACCTGCGGTGCCACCTTTTTTGCTCCCTTGCGGGAACCACCTCACTACGTGCGATCACACGCTTGCCTCTAACGCGGGCTCACGGTCCGGATACTCGCGGCAGGTTCCATCCTGACGCTTTCCCCTTTCCCTCGGCGACCCATTCTGCTTCCTAGCTTCCTACGGGAATCCCAGCTACGCCCGCTCTCTGTGAGTGCTCTGAAAGCTTTACCTTCGCCTCAACGGTTTTCAGGATATTCAGTTGATGACTGCATAGTAGCACTCGAGCACGCTAAAGCAAGCGTCAATTCCGACTTTTCCACCCTGATTAACAAACCCGTAACATGGGACGAAAGCCCCGCTAGCGGCAATTTTCCAGGTTGAGCTGGCCAAACGATCCCGACGTAGCCAAGCGCGCCCTCACGGCTACTCAGCGGAAAATTCCTCCAGCAGCTGGCGGGCGTGGGCCAGAGACGCATCCGTGGCGGAGCCGGCCAGCATGCGGGCGATCTCCGCAACGCGCTCATCCCCCTCCACGGTGGCCAGCTGGGTGCGGGGCAGGCCGTTGTTTTCGTCCTTCTGCACCACGTAATGCTGGTCGGCGCGGACCGCCACCTGAGGCAGATGGGTGACCACCAGCACCTGATGGGTGCGGGACAGGTCAGCCAGCACGTCAGCCAGGGCCAGGGCCGTGGCACCGCCCACGCCGGCGTCGACCTCGTCGAAGACCAGGGTATCCATGCGGTCGCGTTCGCCCATGACCACGTGGACCGCCAGCATGACGCGGCTGATCTCGCCGCCGGAGGCAATGCGCGCCAGGGGGCGGGGCTGCATCTCCGCACCGGGACGGAACAGGAACTCCACGCCAGAGGGACCGGAGCTCGTCCAGCGGGCGCGGTCCAGCAGCTCCACCTGGCACTCCAGGCTGGCGGAGCCCATCTCCAGCCGCTGCATCTGGGCGCTCACCGCCTGGGCGAACTCCCCCGCCGCCTGGACCCGGACCTCATGCAGCTCCTGGGCCACTGCGGCCAGGTCGGCCTCCGCGGCATCCACGGCCTTGCGGGCCGCCGCCTCACGCTGGGCGGAGTCGTCCACCAGCGAAACCAGGTCCGCCGCCTCCGCACGGGCTGCCAGCACGTCCTCCATGCGGGGGCCATAGGCGCGGATCAAGCCCTGCAGCGCCGCAGCACGTTCCTGCTGGTCAAGGAGGACCTGAGGGTCGAAGTCGATGCCGTCTGCATAGCTGCGGGCATCCCGGGCCACGTCCTCCACCACGTAGGTGACCTCTCGCAGCGACTGAGCGTAGGGCAGCAGGTCGGCGTCGAAGCGCGCGGCGTTCTCCAGCGCAGCCGCGGCCGCGTTCAGGCCGTCCAGGGCACCGCCTTCGCCCGAAAGGGACTCGCAGGCCTCCATGCCGGCACGGGCCAGGGTTTCCGCATGCTCCGCGCGGTCCAGGTCCGCCAGCAGTTCCTCGTACTCACCGGGACGCGGGTCCACCTCGTCGATGCGCTTCAGGATGAAGCGGGCCTCGTCCAGCTGGGCGGTGGAAGCATCCTTCATCTGCTGCACCCGCTCCAGCTCGTCAGCCGCGGCCTTTGCGGCCTTGAAGGCCTTCTTGTACGCCTTCAGCGGCGCGACCAGGGAATCCACGGCCCAGTCGTCCAGCAGCTGGGCATGCTCCGCGGGCTTCAGCAGCTTCTGCTGGTCGTGCTGGCCGCATAGGTCGGCCGAGCGCTCCATGGTGGACACCAGCTGCTTCAAGCTGACCATGTCCCCGTTGACGGTGGCGCGGGAGCGGCCCTCCGCCGTGACGGTTCGGCGCACCACGCTTTCCTCATCCGGATCGGCGTCACCGTCCTGGCTCGGCAGGCCCAGGAAGCGGCCCTCCACCACCAGGCCGTCGGTGCCCTCGCGCACGAAGTCAGCATTGGCGCGCTGACCCAGCAGCAGGCGGATGGCGGACAGCAGCGCCGTCTTGCCAGCGCCGGTTTCGCCCGTGACCACGGTCATGCCCGATCCCAAGGTGAGCAGCGCTTCTTCGATGAGCGCCAGGTTGCGCACGCGAATCTGATCGATCATGAGGGTCCCCCTTCGTCCTGCGAAGCGACGGTTGGTCGCGATGTTTTCGCCCCATTATATACGAACATTTGTTTGTTCGACCGTCGTTTTTCACAGACTCCCATGATTTCCATCAGACCCGCCCGCGACCAGCGGCATCTCCACGAAAAGACCGCGCCCATCCGCCTTTTCTTCCCGTTTTGCCATTGCTGCCAGCTGCCAGAGGGACGCAGACGCAGTCTCCCGCAAATGCGCGAGCGCGCAGCCGCCACCCGCTACAGGTCGGCCGCTGCGGAGCGAGCCGCCAGCAGGCCGCTGGCCCAGGCCCAGTGCAGGTTGTATCCGCCGCAGGGCGCGTCGATGTCCAGGGCCTCGCCCACGACGCGGATCTGCGAGCAGCTTGCCAGCTGCAGCGTCCGCGGGCTCACCTGGGAAACGTCCACGCCTCCGGCATGGACCTGGCATTGCTTGACATCGCCCACGCCCTGGACCTGGAACGCGAGCCCCTTGCAGGCCGCGGCCAGCGCAGCCGCGTCGGCGCTGCGGGCCGGCGCATCGGCGCGCTCCCCCGCCGCCAGGCACACCGCCCGCGCCACGTTGGGAAGCAGGAAGCCCTGCAGCATGTCGGCCGTGGTCGTTGCGGTCGCCGCAGCGCCCGCAAGCCCGCCAGTCCCCGCATCGGCACATCGGCGCAGCAGCCACGCCGTCGCCTGCTCCAGGGAAAGCTCCGGCAGCAGGTCCACCTGCAGCACGTCTCCCGGCTGGGCGAACCTGGACAGGTTGAACACCGCAATGCCCGACAGGCCGTACTTGCGGAACAGCACCTCGCCCGACTCCTGGGCAACCGGCTGCAGCCCGCCGTCCCGGCCGGGACGGGCCAGCGCCACCGTGCAGCGCACGCGAATATTGTCCAGCCCGTTCAGCACCGCGGACGCGCCCGGCTCCGCCGCCGCGCCCTTCTTGCGGCCCTTGCCCTTGGCCCGGGCCTTGCGGGATGACGGGGCGAAATCCCCGCTCCCAGACGCGGACGCCCCGCGGCCATCAACGCCGCAGGCCTGGCCGGCGCCGGCCGCTGCGCCCTCGAACAACGGCAGAGCCGCCAGCGGGCCCAGCACGGGACGGGTGGGCAGGAACTCCGCCGCATCCCCCAGCAGCTCAGACCCCAGCGTACCGCCCACGGCAACGATCACCTGGCCGGCGCGCTCGAACGATCCGTCTGCCATGCGCAGGGTCACCGGACCGCCCGCGCTCCGGGGCGGTTCCACGGAAGACACCAGCGCCTCAAGGCGCACCTCGACCCCAAGATCAGCCATGGCAGCACGCAGCGCATCCAGCAGCGACTGGGCCTTGTTGGCGTACGGATACATACGGCCTTCGCCCTCCACGCGCCAGGCCAGGCCCAGCGATCGGAAGAAGGCCAGCACCTGGTTGCACGCCGCATCCAGCGGAACGTCGTCAGCGGGATCGGCAATTTTGCCCGAACGCTCCAGCTCCTGCAGCACCTGGGCCACAAAGCCGCCGTTGCAGTACAGCTCCGCCAGCGCCCCTTCGTCCCAGGCCGAGATGCCGGCGTTGCTGAAGTTGCATCGGCCGTTGCCGCTGCGCAGGATCGAGCGGCCCACCTTCTGGTCGGCCTCGTAGACCACCACGCGCAGGTCAGCGCCGCGCTGCCGGGCGCATCGCGCGGATTCCACGGCCGCGGCAAGACCCGCCGCGCCGCCACCTATGATTGCAAGCGTATTCATGCCCCCGATTATAGCGGTCGAATCGCGCCCCGAAGGCCGCGCCGCAGGCCACATCCCAAAGACCACGCCGCAGGCCACATCCCGCAGGCCGCCCTAGAACTCCACCTCCGCATAGCTGATGCCGTTCTGCCCCTCCATCCACTGGAGAAACCCCGCTGCATCGCACGTCCGCACGAAGGAGGCCGCAAAGCCCTTTTCGTCCCGCGTCACCAGAGCAGACGCGTTCATCTTCAGGGCCGCCTTGTGGACCAGCGCGTCCTCGAAGTCATCCCACGGAGAATCCAAGGCCGCAACCACGTCCCCTTCGTCGATGCTGCACACCCGCACGAACCTGAGCAGCTGCCTCATGCGCTCCTTGCCCCGTGCGCGCTCGAATGCCTTGCCCTCAGTCAGTATGTAGAACAGGTCCGTCAACTGGGACGAGCTCATCCACAGCTGATAGTCCCCCATGGCGCCGAACACGAACAGCTTCCGGGCGTCTTCGTAAAACCCTGGGCGACGCGCCAGAAAATCAATGGCCACGTTGCTATCCACCAGAACGTTGATCATGCCCATCACATCAATCCGCGATCACGCAGCCGCTCAGCGCGGATCTGATCGTCGGTCATGGTCGCGAACCGGTTGCCCTCGGGCAGGCACACCTCATCCGCCCACGCCTGAGCTTCCCGAAGGGCCCGAGCGCGCTCTTCTCCCGATGCCCGCGACGGGCCGGTCTCCCGCTCGAAGGGAAGCGCTCCGTTGGCGATTATGTAGTCGTACAGCCGATTGATGACCCCGGAGGTGGTTTCGCCCAGCCCGGCGATCACCGCATTCCCCGCCTGCTTCTTCCCTCGCGGAACGCGCGCGGTAACCATGGCATCGTCCACGGGACACCCCTTTCGCCCATTGTTGTACGTAATACCACTACCATAATACCAGAGCTGGCCGCCGACCTCGGCCACATTCCAAGTTCCGTCCGCCAGTTCTTGAAACGGAAACACGGCGCGCCTACAATAGCCCCCATGAATTCTGTTTCAGGGCGGGGCGAAATTCCCCACTGGCGGTAACCGCAGCACTGCGGAAGTCCGCGACCCTGGCCGGCCCCGCGCCGACCAGGCTGACCCGGTGCGACTCCGGGACCAACGGTCACAGTCCGGATGGAAGAGGCAGACGTTCGCACCCGCGGCCCCGGCCGCGACCCTGACACGCCCCCATGGCGATGCCTGCGCATACGCGAACTCACGAGCCTGTATTGACTGGATTCATACGGGCTCGTTTTCTTGTGAGGCCAGAAAACCCGCTCAACGCACCCGGCCTCATAGGAAGGAACATCATGTCCGAAGCAATCAAGAACACCAACGTCTGGTCCACCCGTCAGCTGGTCGTCATGGCCCTCATGTGCGCTATCAGCATCCTGCTGACCTTCGTGGAGATCCCGCTGTTCCCCGCCGCCCCCTGGCTGAAGTACGACCCGTCCTTCGTCCCGGCAATGGTCTGCGGCTTCGCGTTCGGCGCCGGCCCCGGCCTGGCCGTGGGCATTGTGGCCATTGCCCTGCACTGCCTGATGGACGGCAACATCTGGGGCAACCTGATGAACGTCATCGTGATCATGGGCTACGTGATCCCCTCCGCCATCATCTACCGCCGCATGCACACCATGAAGGGCGCCGTCATCGGCCTGGTGGTCAGCTTCCTGGCCGCGCTGGTGCTGGCAATTGTGGGCAACCTGCTGATCACCCCCATCTACGCCGGCGTGGACGTTAACGCCGTGATGGCCATGATCGTGCCCATCCTGCTGCCGTTCAACGCCATCAAGGCCGCACTCAACGCCGTGCTGACGCTGGTGGTGTATAAGAGCATCAGCAACCTGATCACCCCCAAGAAGGACCAGGTCAAGGGCCGCTAAGGAAATCGAACGCCGCCGACCGGCCCCTGCTTCGCATCTCTATTAATGTAGGGGGCAAAACAGAGGCCGGCCGGCGGCTTTTTCGCCCTCCTGATCCCGACCTGGCAACACGCAAGGACTCCCATGATCACCTTTGACAACACGCGCTTCACCTACAACGGCCAGCGCTTCGTGCTGGACGGCATTGACCTGCACGTGCGGCCGGGCGAATACGTGGCCATCCTAGGCGGCAACGGCAGCGGCAAGTCGACGCTGGCCAAGCACATGAACGCCCTGCTGGTGCCCGATGAGGGCACGGTCACCGTAGACGGCCGCTCCACCGTGGACCCGGATGCGCTGTACCTGATCCGCTCCACCGCCGGCATGGTCTTCCAGAACCCCGACGACCAGCTGGTGGCCACCCTGGTGGAAAACGACGTGGCCTTTGGCCCGGAAAACCTGGGGCTGCCCGCCGACGACCTGCGCGAGCGCGTGACGGAAGCCCTGCACACCGTGGGCCTGCAGGGCTTCGAGCTGCGTGAAACCGCTCAGCTGTCCGGCGGACAGAAGCAGCGCGTGGCCATCGCCGGCGTGCTTGCCATGCGCCCCCGGGTGCTGATCCTGGACGAAGCCTCCGCCATGCTGGACCCCCGCGGCCGCACCGGCCTGCTGCGGGTCATGGAACAGCTGCACCAGGCGGGCATGACCGTGGTGACCATCACCCACTCCATGGAGGAGGCGGCCCTGGCCGACCGGGTGCTGATCCTGGACGACGGCCGCGTGGTGCGGGAAGGCGCCCCGGCCGACGTGCTCACCGACGCCGCCGCCCTGACTGAGCGGGGCCTGACCGTCCCCTTTGCCACCGAGCTTTCCCGCTGCCTGCAGCAGGCAGGCGTGCCCGTGGGCACCCATCTGCACGACAACGACCTGGAGGAGGAGCTGTGCGCATTGATTTCGAGCAGGTAAGCTTCTCCTACGCCGACGCCGGGACGCAGAAGCGCCGCGGGTCCAAGCGAGGACGTCGCAACGCCGGAGCCACCCCGTCGGATTCGCTGGAGCGCCACGGCCAGGCGGCCTGGGGCAACGACCCCGACGAGCTGTGGGCCCTGCAGGACGTCAGCTTTTCCCTGGAGCCCGGTGAGTTCCTGGGCATTGCCGGTCACACCGGCAGCGGCAAGTCCACGCTGATCCAGCACCTGAACGGCCTGCTGCATCCCACCCGCGGCCGCGTGCTGGTGGACGGCGCCGACCTGGCGGACAAGGCCGCGGCCCGATCCATCCGCGGTGCCGTGGGCGTGGTGTTCCAGTATCCGGAGCACCAGCTGTTCGCCGGCACCGCCTTCGACGACGTTGCCTTCGGCCCCCGCAACCTGGGGCTGGATGCCGATGCCGTGACCGAGCGCGTGGAGCGGGCCCTGGCCCAGGTGGGCCTGGACGTGGCCGCCATTGGCACCATGAGCCCCTTCGAGCTTTCCGGCGGACAGCAGCGCCGCGTGGCCTTTGCCGGCGTGCTGGCCATGGACCCCCAGGTCCTGGTGCTGGACGAGCCCGTGGCCGGCCTGGACCCGGCGGCGCGGGCCAGCTTCCTGGACCTGATCAAGGACCTGCATGCAGGCGGCCTGAGCGTGGTCATGGTCAGCCACAACATGAACGACCTGGCGCGCCTGTGCGACCGGGTGCTGGTGCTTTCCCAGGGCAGGCAGCTGTTCCTGGACGTGCCGGAGGCGGTCTTCGCCCACGAGGAGGAGCTCCACGCCGCCGGCCTTGACGTGCCCGAGGCCCAGCGCATGGCCAACTCCCTGCGCGCCCGCGGCCTGGCGCTGCCCACTCGCCTGTACGCCACCGCCGCCGACCTGGCCGCCGAGCTGGCAGCGCTCTATGCGCACGGGGACGAAAAAGCCGCCGGTCGAACGGCGTTTTCGTCCCCCGAACCTGAAGCCGCCGAGCCGGAGGAGCGCCCATGACGCCGCTGGTCTTCGGCCGCTACTACGCCACCCCCAGCCCCGTGCATCGCATGGACGCCCGCATGAAGGTCACGCTGCTGCTGGCCTACATCGTGGTGGTGCTGCTGGCCGCCAACCCGACGGCCCTGGGGCTGTGCGCCCTGTTCACGGTGGGGTTCTACGTCTGCGCCCGCATTCCCATGGGCGTGGCCATTCGGGCGGTGCTGCCGCTGAGCTTCATCGTGGTGGTCACGGCCCTCATCAACCTGTTCTGGACTCAGGGCGGTGCGGTGCTGCTCAGCCTGGGGCCCGTTCACGTGTCCGAGGCCGGCGTGTACCAGGCGCTGTTCATGGGCTGCCGACTGATGCTGCTGCTGTTCGGCGCCTGCCTGCTGACGCTGACCACGACCGCCCTTGACGTGACCGATGCCGCCGAGGACATGCTGCGGCCCTTTTCCCGCTTCGGCCTGCCCTCCCACGAGCTTGCCATGATGGCGGGCATTGCCCTGCGCTTCCTGCCCCAGTTCATGACCGAGCTGGACCACATCCGCAACGCCCAGGCATCCCGCGGCGCGCAGCTGGTGGACCGGTCCCTGAAGGAGCGCTACGGCGCGGCAAAGTCCCTGGTCATTCCCCTGTTCGTCAGCGTGTTCCGCCATGCAGAAACCCTGGCCAACGCCATGGATGCCCGCTGCTACCACGGCGGCGCCGGCCGCACGCGCCTGCACGTGGCCCGCATGGGATCCCGGGACTTCGTTGCCATTGCGGTCCTGGTCGCCATGGCCGCCGCCAGCACGGCCGCCGGCCTGCTGCTCTAACGCGGCCCCAGCTCAAGCACGACCCCAATTCAAGCCCAAACGCAGACGGGGCGGGAAGCGCAACATGCTTCCCGCCCCGTCGTCATAGCGGACCCTAACGGCCCGCGTCCTCAGCTTGCTCCGATGACCCGTGTCCTAGGCGAAGTCGTACAGGTCGGCAGTGGCCGCACGGAAGTCCGCGTAGACCTCAGCCGCCACGGCTTCGTCAAACACCAGCTCGAAGGCGGCCGGCTGACCGTCCTCGTCCAGCTCGGTGACCTCCAGCAGGACCACTTCGCCGCTGGACAGGGCCGGGTTGTCCTCGTCAATCGGGAAGAAGAAGCCGTAGCTGCGACCCTCATGCAGGATCAGGCCCAGGAACTCCAGCTCGACCAGATCGCCCTTCTCATCCTGGAACGTCAGGACCATGCCCTCTTCCACGGGCGGACAGAAATTAGGAGCGCTACCTTCACGCATGGGAATTCCTTTCGCAGTTCGCGACGCCGAACCCGGCAACCGCAGATTACTTTCGCCCCATTCTAGCAAAGCCACGCCGCCTCTGGACAGTTTCTGCAGTTTAGCGAGAGCGCTCTGACAGAAGTGCGCGTTTAGAGAGAGCAGAGCCTCTCGACTGGCCTCTCCACCCTCATTTTCCATCTAGTAATTTATATTAAACATACAATTTAATACATTATTCAGGTCATATTAGTCATATCAAGCGAATCCAGGCATCCAGGAAAACGGATCAAAGGTCTAGACCTCTCTAAACTCGCACTTCTGTCGGGCAGGGGTCTCTAAACCCGAAAAACCGCCCTCGCAACCCTCGCCGCGCTCAGCCCCTCCGCGGTCCCGACAGCCCCTCCCTCTAAACGCAAAGTGGCCCGGCCACGCGCACAGGAAAACGCATGACCGGGCCGGGAACGGAAGGCGACGCCACACAGATCGCCGCCGGGTCGCGACCAGAAACGGGAACACTGGTCGGACCGCCGAGGTTGTCAAGGTTCCGGGAGCATCGCGCCGACCGGGCTGGAGGGGGCCGCCCCGCCGGCGCTGTCCCACGTCAGGCTAGACCGCGCCTGCGCCGCGCTCACCGGTGCGGATGCGGATGACCTCCTCCACCGGGGAAATGAAGATCTTGCCGTCACCCACCTGGCCGGTGGCCGCCGCGTCAACGATCACGTCCACGATTCGCTGGACCTCGGCGTCGTCGGTCACGATCTCGAACCGGACCTTGGGGACCATGTTCAGCAAGACCTCGGTGCCGCGGAAGTACTCCTTCCAACCATGCTGGTTGCCGCAGCCGTTGACCTGGGTGATGGTCATGCCGGAAACGCTTGCTGCGAACAGGGCTTCCTTCACCGGCTCGAGCTTTTCGGGTCGGACAATCGCAATGATTCGCTTCATGTAAACTCACGTCCTCTCTAGATGGTCCAGGCTAGTCCAGGCCAACGTATGCCGGGTAAGCGGACTCGCCGTGTGCGGAAACGTCCAGGCCCATTGCCTCGTCAGAGTCGGCCACGCGCAGGCTGCCCTTGAAGATCAGCTTCACGATCAGGGCCAGCACCAGGCTCAGGATGCCCACGAACACAAAGGTCAGTGCAATGCCTTCCACCTGGGCAAGCAGCAGGGCCGGGTCACCAGTGTAGAACAGGCCGCCCCACTGACCGCCAGCGCCGATCACGCCAGCGCTTGCGGCGCTTTCCCAAGCCAGCTGCGGCACGCAGAACAGGCCGGTCAGGATGCCGCCTACAACACCGCCCACGCAGTGGCAGCCGAAGGCGTCAAGGGCATCGTCGTAGCCGAACTTTGCCTTGCAGAAGGAAATGGCGAAGTAGCAGATGGGAGAAACGATCAGGCCCATGATGATGGCTGCCCAGGGCTCCACGAAGCCAGCAGCCGGGGTGATCACGACCAGGCCGGCAACCAGACCGGTTGCAGCGCCGACCAGGGTGGGCTTGCCAACGCGGATGCGCTCGACCACCAGCCAGGAAACCAGGGCAGCGCCGGAAGCGAACACGGTGTTCACCAGAGCCAGGCCGGCAGTGCCGTCAGCAGCAAACTCGGAGCCAGCGTTGAAGCCGAACCAACCGAACCACAGCAAGGTTGCGCCCAGCGCCACGAAGGGAACGTTGTGAGCGCGGTAGCTCATCATGCCGAAGCCCTTGCGGCGACCGCAGACCAGGGCCAGCACCAGGGCAGTCAGGCCGGAGCTGATGTGAACCACGTCGCCGCCTGCAAAGTCAAGGGCACCCAGGTTATCGCCGATCAGGGAGCCTTCGCCGCCCCACACCATGTGGGCCAGGGCCGGGTACACGATCACGGTCCAAGCAGCCAGGAACACGCACACCGCGCCGAACTTCATACGGCCGGCAACGCCGCCCGTGATGATGGCGGTGGTGATCATGCAGAACGCTGCCTGGAAGATCACGTCGATGATGCCCGGATAACCGCTGCCGTCACCTTCCTCCGAAAGCATGTCCTGCGTCAGCTGCGTCAGACCGATCTGGTCGAAGCCGCCGAAGAACGGGCAGGAACCGTCGCCGCCGTAAGCGAACGACCATCCCACCAGGCACCACGTAATCGCAACAATGCCAATGGTCACGAAGCACATGGCCATGGTGTTGCCCACGTTCTTCCTTCGCGAAAGACCGCCGTAGAAGAACGCCAGGCCGGGCGTCATCAACAGCACCAACATGGCGCATACCAGCATGAAGCCGGTCGATCCCGTATCAAACATCTTTACCTCCTCAAGTCGCTAAGTGATTTGATGCTCAAAGTTTCACCCGCGAATGTTTCAGGAAGTGTTTCGCCTTGTTCTGTTAACCAAAGCAAAAACGCGTTTTAGCCACTGGGAAACGCAAGCGATACAATACGGAAATAAACCCATCGCCGCCCGCCTCCGGACCCTGACGCAGCGGGCACAGAGGGCGAAAGACCCGCCGCGACTCCCCCGCCGCCCGCCGCACCCGCGGCTCCGGGCCGGGCCAGCCGCAGGCGCACTGCCCACCAACTAATAAAGGAGAACACCCTATGACCATCGATTTCCTGCCCGTACGCGTCCAGGACCAGGAGCTTCTTGCCGGCATTGCGGGCGAAATCTGGAACGAGTACTGGCCCCAGCACATCGGCCAGGCCCAGACCGACTACATGATCGAGCAGTTCCAGAGCCTGCCCGCCATCCAGCGCCAGATGGCCTCCGAAGGCTACGAGTACTGGTTCCTGACCGTGCCGGAGGGCCAGTCCGACAGCCCCTGGAAGGCCCCGGACGGTCGTCCCATCGTAGGCTTCACCGGCGGCCACGAGGAGCCGGAAACAAACCGCTTCTTCATCTCCAAGATCTACCTGCTGGCCAGCGAGCGCGGCAAGCACTACGCCAGCCGCGTCATCCAGTTCTACACGGCCCTGTGCGTCCAGCGCGACCTGCGCGCCATGTACCTGACCGTCAACAAGGGCAACGAACTGGGCATCCGCTGCTACCAGGCCAAGGGCTTCAAGACCATCGACGCCGTGGAAACGGACATCGGCCAGGGCTTCATCATGGACGACTACATCATGGAGAAGCAGGCCTAGCGCAGGACGAAGGTTTCGTCCCGAACTCCATGGCGGGCAGCTGCGCCCGACCCTGCGCCACGCCCACCTGGGTCGGCAGCGCGGGCCCCGCGGTTTTACTTTAGCCCGCCGCAGTGACACAATGTCATACGAAACATCGGTACCTTGGCCCGTCGCGGCCAATTAGGAGGAGGATACCCATGAATAGAGTGAAGCTGGCGATTCTCACCGGCTACCTGGGAGCCGGCAAGACGACCTTGCTCAACCACATCCTGACCAACAACGAAGGCATCCGCGCCGCCGTCATCGTCAACGACATCGGCGAAGTCAACGTGGACGCCAACCTGATCGCAAGCTCCGGCACCGTGAGCACCGTGGACGACAGCCTGATCCCCATGACCAACGGCTGCATCTGCTGCTCCCTTTCGGACAACCTGACCACGCAGCTGCGCGGCCTGGCCTTCAGCGGCAACTTCGACTACATCGTCATCGAGGCCTCCGGCATCTGCGACCCCATGCCCATTGCCTTCAGCATCAAGCAGTTCTGCGACGAAAGCTGGGACTATGACACCGAGGCAACCCTGGACAACCTGATCGCCGTGGTGGACTGCGCCCGCATGTTCGACGAATTCAACGGCGGCGAGGACCTGCTCCAGATCAACCCCGAGGAAGACGCCATCGAAAAGCTGCTGATCAACCAGATCGAGTTCTGCTCCACCCTGATCCTGAACAAGGCGGACACGGTGACCCCCGAGCAGATGGCCGAGCTCCGCGCCATCGTGGGCACCCTGCAGAAGCACGCCAAGATCATCGAGGCCGTCCGCTGCGACGTTCCCCTGACCGACCTGCTGAACACCGACCGCTATGACTTCAAGAAGGTCTTCGGCTCCGCCGGCTGGGTGGAGGCTCTGCGCCATGCGGACGAAACCAACGCCGAGTTCGAGCACGAGCACGAGCATGGCCACGACCATCACGACTGCGGCTGCCACGACCACGGCCATGACCATGAGCAGGACCATGAGCACGAGCACGGTCCCGGCTGCACCTGCGGCCACTGCGGCGAAGGCCACGACCACCTGTCCGAGTACGGCATCAGCACCTTCGTCTACGAGCGCCGCAAGCCCTTCGTGAAGGAGGCCTTCGAAGCCTGCCTGGCCACCTGGCCTCGCAACATCATCCGCTCCAAGGGCAACCTGTGGTTCAGCTGTGACAACGCGACCTGCATGATGTTCGAGCAGGCCGGCCGCCAGGTCAACTTCGAAGACGACGGCCCCTGGGTAGCCGCCCGCAACCCCTACCAGCAGAAACGCATCCTGGCCGACAACCCCGGCATGCAGGCCATCTGGGACGAAGAGGTGGGCGACCGCCGCATCGAGCTGGTCATCATCGGCAAGGACATGGACCGTCCCGCCATCGAGGCCATGCTGGACGCCTGCCTGAAGCAGTAGCGACCCGCACCCACCAGCACTCCGCAAGCCAAGGGGACGAAAGGGGAATCCGCAAACCAGCGGCCCTTTCGTCCCCTTTCCTTTTGCCGTGCGCGCCCAAACGCGCCCCAAGACGAAAAGAGCCGCCCCGGAGGGCGGCTCGGAAGCAACCTGCATCAGGCGCAGATCCTACGTGTAGTAGCGATAGAAGCCACGGCACAGGGCCTTGGGAGACTTGTACTTGCTACCGTAGTTGGCAACGACCATGGCGTAGTAGGTCTTGCCGACCTTGATGCTACGGCCCTTGACGGTCTTCAGGTTCTTGTAGGTGCTCTTGAAGGTGCCCACCTTGCTCCAGTTGCCCCGGGTGGTGGAGGTGTACAGGGTGTAGCTGCTGGCGCCGCTGACCTTGTTCCAGTAGATGCGGATGCCGCCCTTGATGGACTTGGCCTTGGTCAGCACCGGCTGGGGCAGCAGGCGGATCTTGGTGGACCAAGCGGAGTAGTACTTCTTGTTGTTGTCGTCCTTGACCCAGGTGCGGACGGTTGCGTAGTAAGCGGTGTTCTGGGAAGCGCTCGCGTAGGTGGTGGTGGCGTAGCCGGTCTTGAGAACGCCGTAGTCAGACTTGATGTACTTGTTGCTCAGGCCCTTCTTCACCGGATCCAGCTTCACGGTGTAGCCGTCGCAGGCGCCGGTCTTGAAGGAAACGCTCAGCTTCTTGGTGGCGTACAGCTGATCAGCAATCTTCACCTTGGTGGGCTTGTTCGGAACGGTCTTGGCAAAGGTGGACCAGGTGCCGTCATACCAGGTGCCGTCATCGCTGAAGTTGTAGCTGTAGTGAATGCGGATGCCGTAGTACACGCCCGCGGCCAGGCCCTTGACCTTCACGCGATTGCTGTTGGGAACGATCTCCCAAGAGCGCTTCTTGTAGGTGCTGTCGTCAGCGTACTGGGCAGATGCCTCCACGTAGTCAACGCGAACCTGGTTGTAAGCGCTCAGGTCGCAGTTGACGGTGATGGAGCTGGTGGTCAGACCGTCCACGTAGGTGACAGCCTGCGCCTGGCCCGACGTAGCGGCAACCAGGCCTGCGGCACCCAGGACCAGGGCGAAGACCGCCGCGATCCGAGCTGCGCGCTGGGAAATGCTCGTAACCATAAATCCCTCCTAAAGAAATAGTCCGATGTCTCTAGTGTACTCCTACCAGCGGTTACTTTAGCCGGCAAAAGCGCGAACCGCCCCAACAGGCGCTAGTTCTTGCGGAAGCCCGTGTACAGCACCTTCGGGGACTTGCTGGTGCTGCCGTAGTTGGCGACCACCAGAGCGTAGTAGGTGCGCTTCTTCTGGAAGGCGCGGCCCTTGATGGACTTCACTACCTTCTGGGTGCCCTTATAGGTGCCCACCTTGCTCCAGCTGCCCTTGGTGGTGGAGGTGTACAACGTGTAGCTGGTGGCGCCGCTGATCTTGTTCCAGTACAGGCGCATGCCGCCGGAAACGGCCTTGACCTTGTTCAGCACCGGCTGGGGCAGCAGGCGGACCTTGGTGGACCAGGCGGAGTAGTAGCGCTTGCCCTTGTCGTCCTCCACCCAGGTGCGAACACTCGTCAGATAGGCGGTGTTCTGGGAGGCGGTCTTGTAGGCGGACTTGATCACGCGGGTCTTGTCGGAATCGAAGTCCTCGGTGATGGTCCGGGTGCTCAGACCGCTCTTCACCGGGTCAAGCTTCACGGTGTAGCCGTCGCAGACGCTGGTCTTGAAGGAAACGCGCAGCTTCTTCGAACCGTACAGCTGGTCGGCCAGCTTCACCTGGGTCGGCTTGGTCGGAACGGTCTTGCCCGACACGTTCCATTCGGACGTGGTCGTGCCGCTGCTGTCAGTGAACGTGTAGGTGATGCGGAACTCGTAGAAGCGACCCGGCTTCAGGTCCTTGATCTTGATGCGATTGGTATCGCCCACCGCGGCCCAGGAGGCCTTCGTGAAGGCGGTTTCGCCCGCAAACGGAGCCGACTGCTCAATGCTCACGATCTTGGAGTGCTCCGCCGTCGGCATGTCGCAGTTGACGTACACCGCGTTCGACGTCAGCTGGTCCACGTACGTACGCGCGTGAGCCTGGGTGGACGTGGCCGCCACCAGGCCCATGGCACCCAGGACCAGGGCGCATACCGCCGCTGTCCTGACCATGCGCTGGGAAATGCCCTGAATCATGATTACCCCTCCTAACAGGTATTATCCCTTTGCCAACAGTGTACCGTTACCAGTGAGGAAACGGCCTGCCAAAGACAGATTTACCCATGCTCACACCGTACCGCCGAACCTCGGGCGCCGCATCACTCATATGAGCATAAAAAGAGCCGGCCCCGACTCCTCGGGACCGGCCATCATATCCAGTAGCACGCTTCAGATCAGCAGGACGAAATACCCGCTCCCCTATCCGCGGAGCTTCTTCAGCACGGAGGCGGCAATGCCCTCCGCGTCCAGGCCCTGGTCGTGCATGAGCTGCGGAATGCTGCCCTGGGGCACGAACGCGTCCCCAATGCCCAGCACCAGGGTGGGCGTCTTGGCTCCCTGCAGGCTCAGCACCTCCAGCACGCCTTCGCCCGCACCGCCGGCAACGGCACCCGGCTCCACGGTGACCACCAGCTGGGTGGCGGCGGCTTCCGCAATGGCCTGGGCGTCAAGCGGCTTGGCCCAGCGCATGTCCACCACGCGGGCGGAAATGCCCTGCTCGGCCAGCAGGTCGGCAGCGCCTTCGGCTGCAGTCTTTACGGCGCCGAAGGTCAGGATGGCCACGTCGGAGCCTTCGCGGACCAGACGGCTCTTGCCCACCTCCAGCAGCTGGGGCTCCTCCGGCAGAGGCACGCCCTGGGCGGCACCGCGAGGATAGCGCACGGAAGCCGGGCCCTCAAGCTTGGCCAGCGTATGCACGGCGTGCACCAGCTCGGCTTCGTTGGACGGGGTCAGCACCCGCATGTTAGGCACCATGCGCAGATATGCAATGTCGAAGATGCCATGGTGAGTGGGGCCGTCATCGCCCACCACGCCGGCACGGTCAATGCAGAACTTCACGTTGGCCTTGGGCAGTGCGCAGTCAATGATCACCTGATCAAGGGCGCGCTGCAGGAACGTGGAGTAGATGCACACGAAGGGCTTCTTGCCACCGGCGGCAATGCCGGAAGCCATGCCCACGGCGTGACCTTCGGTAATGCCCGTGTCCACGAAGCGGTCCGGGAACTTCTGGGCAAAGCCGCCCAGACCCGTACCGCCCTTCATGGCGGCGGTCATGGCCACGATGTCCGGATCAGCCTCGGCCTCACGGCACAGGGCATCGCCGAACACGGCGGTGTAGGTCGGCGGTCCGCCGGCCTTCTTCAGCAGCTGGCCGGTACCCAGGTCATAGGGACCCACGCCATGGAACCGCTCAGGGTCCTTCATGGCCGGCTTGTAGCCTTCGCCCTTGCGGGTCACCACATGGACCAGCACCGGGCCGTCGGCCTCCAGCACGGACGCGAAGACCTCCCGCAGCAGCGGGATGTCGTGGCCGTCGATGGGCGTGGTGCACACAATGCCCAGCTGCTCGTAGATCATGGAGTGAGGAATGATGAACTGCTTCATCGACTCCTTCACGTTGCGGCCCAGGCTCACCACGCCGCGACCGAGCTTGCCGCGGGCCTCCAGCTTGTCCTGCATGGAGTCGCGGGCCTCACGGTACTGGGTGGTGGCGCGCATCATGCCCAGATGGCGCATGAGGGCGCCCACGTTGCGGGAGATGGACATCTCGTTGTCGTTCAGCACAATGACCATGGGGGTCTGCGCATGGCCGATGTGGTTCAGCGCCTCCCAGGCCATGCCGCCGGCAACGGATGCGTCGCCGATGACAGTGACGATCTTTTCGTCCGAGCCCCGCAGGTCACGGGCCTTGGCCAGGCCCAGCGCCACGGAAAGGGAGTCCGACGCATGACCGGACGGATGCACGTCGTAAGGGCTTTCGCTGGGCTTGGGGAAGCCGGACAGGCCGCCGTACTTGCGCAGGGTCTTGAAATCCTCCAGACGCCCGGTGACCAGCTTGTGGGCGTAGGCCTGGTGGCCCACGTCGAACAGGATGCGGTCCTTCGGGCAGTCCAGCAGGCTGTGCAGGGCCAGGATAGTCTCCACCGCGCCCAGGGACGACGCCACGTGGCCGCCGTTCTTGGACGTGACGGACAGGATCTCGCCGCGGATCTCGTCGGCAAGAATGGCCAGGTCATCGTCGGTCAGGACCTTCAGGTCCGCCGGGCTGGTGACGGCATCAAGAATTCGCTGACTCATCCGCCGGCTCCTCACTCTGGGGTCGGGTGTCCTGCTCAATGAGCTCGCTGGCGCGCATGCCCAGCTTCACCGCCTCCTCGTACAGGTCAAGGGCCTCGTCCAGGCTCAGGTCGTCAACACTCACGGCATCGACGATCTGATCCAGGCGCTCCTTCAGCTGCTCGTAGGAGCCGGAAGGCACCGCAGCATTGCTCATGGTTACTCCGCTTCCTCAACCTGGGGCTCGGCTGCGACCTCAGGGGCAGCCTCAGCAGCGGCGCTTTCGCCCTGCTCCGCTTCCTCAGATGCAGCGGGCGAAACAGCCGCCTCCAGGCGCTTGGCAATGCGGCCCAGCACGCCGTTGACGAAGCGCGGGGAATCGTCCTCGCCGCCGAAGGCCTTTGCCAGCTCAACGGCCTCGTTGATGGTGACGGACAGGGGCACGTTGATCTCATAGACCATCTCGTACACGGCAAGGCGCAGGATGGTGCGGTCCACGATGGGCATGCGGTCCAGCGCCCAGTTGTCAGACGCTTCCTCCAGGTAGGAGTCGATTTCCTTCTGATAGCGCTCGGTGCCGGCGACCAGCTGCTCAGCGTAGTCGGACATCTTTTCGCTGTCCTCCAGGAACAGGCCCTGGGCAATCAGGAAGGCCGCCTTCTTTTCCGCAATGGCGCCTGCGTACAGGGCCTGCAGGGCGGCACGACGGGCGCCGGTATTCTTGTGCTTCTTAGACATGGTTCTCCCGTAGGTACATAGGTAAAAGTCAGGCAAGGGCCCACGCCGAACCCGCCGGTCGCAAGGGACCGAGCGGGCACGGCGAAAGCCCTCTGAAAAACGATTGATTTAGAACTGAATGCCGTCGATGTAGACGTCAACGTCGCCCACGCGCAGACCCGCCTGGGTCAGCACAGCGTCAGCCACAGCCTGTCGGATGCTGGCTGCCAGCTCGGGGATCACGTAGCCGCCCTTCACGTCAACGCGCACGGCAATGTGCAGGGTGTTGTCCTCGTTCACGGAAACCTCAATGCCCTGGCTGGCGGGCTGCTTGGAAAGCTTGCCCAGCAGACCGGAGGGACCTGCAGCGCCCACGGAGGCAACGCCGGCAACTTCGCTGGTGGCAATGGACACGATGGTCTCGACCACGCTGGGCGAAATGGACATGCCGTCGATATTCAGCTCTTTCATCATAGTACGTCTCCCATCTGCGTCTCGATGAAGTCCGTGGTCACGTTGCCCTCACGGAAGGCTTCGTTCTGCAAGACGCGCTTGTGGAACGGAATCGTGGTGGCAATGCCCTCGATGCGGAACTCGTCCAGAGCACGCTCGGCGCGCTGAAGAGCCTCTTCGCGGTCCTGGCCGTGCACGATCAGCTTTGCTACCAAGGAATCATAATACGGCGAAATGCGAGATCCTGCACGCACATAGCTTTCCACGCGAACTCCCGGACCTGCCGGAGCGTCGAATGCGGTGATGGTGCCGGGGCACGGACGGAAGCCATGCTCGGGATCCTCGGCGTTGATGCGGAACTCGATGGCATGGCCGTTGGGCGAAAACGGTGCGCGCTTTGCGCAGCTCATGGGCTCGCCGGAGGCAATGCGCAGCTGCTCCTTGATGATGTCCACGCCGGTGATCTCCTCGGAAACCGGATGCTCCACCTGCACGCGGGTGTTCATCTCCATGAAGTAGAAGTGGCCGTCGGTGTCCAGCAGGAACTCGATGGTGCCGGCGTTGCGGTAGTCCACGGCGCGGACCGCCTTCAGGGCGGCGACGCCCATGGCACGACGCAGGTCCTCGGTCAGTGCCGGGGACGGAGCCTCTTCCAGCAGCTTCTGGTGACGACGCTGGATGGAGCAGTCACGCTCGCACAGGGCAACGCGGTTGCCGAAGTCGTCAGCCAGGACCTGCACCTCGACGTGACGGGGACGCAGCACCAGCTTCTCCAGGTACACGCCGTCGTTGCCGAAGGCAGCGCCTGCCTCGGTACGGGCGGCCTGGTACTGGGCAGCCAGGTCGGCCGGGTCATGCACCTCGCGCATGCCCTTGCCGCCGCCGCCAGCGGTAGCCTTGATCAGCACGGGGTAGCCCACGCGCTCGGCGAACTGGGCGGCCTCCTCGACGGTGTCAATGCAGCCGTCGGAGCCGGGAACGGTGGGGACGCCACAAGCCATCATGGTCTCGCGGGCCGTGGACTTGTCGCCCATGGACTCGATGCACTCCGGGGAGGGGCCGATGAACACCAGGCCCTCCTCCTGGCACTTGCGGGCGAAGTCGGCGTTTTCCGCCAGGAAGCCGTAGCCCGGGTGGATTGCCTGGGCGCCGGTGGTCTTGGCGGCCATGATGATGTTGCTCATGATCAGGTAGCTCTGGTTCGCCGGAGCGGGACCGATGCATACCTTTTCGTCCGCATACTGAACGGGATACGTGTTCTCGTCCTCCGTGGAGTACACGGCGACGGTCTTCACGCCCAGCTCGCGGCAGGCGCGCATGACGCGCAGGGCAACCTCGCCGCGGTTGGCAATCAGGATCTTATCGAACATTGATCGATTCCCCTTCGCCCTAGTTGGAAGCCGTGGGCTCGATGTAGAACATGACGGTGCCGAACTCCACCGGGGTGGCGTCCTTCAGGCAGACCTCGCGGACGGTGCCCATCTCCTCGGCCTCGATCTCATTCATGAGCTTCATGGCCTCGACGATGCACAGGGTCTGGCCGGCGGAAACCTCGTCGCCGACCTTGACGAAGGGAGCCTCGCCCGGAGCCGGAGCCTCGTAGAAGGTGCCGACCATGGGGGCCTTCACGGCAATCCAGTTGGCCGGACGCTCGTTGGCGGCAGCTGCGGGAGCAGCGGCCTCAGCCGGAGCGGCTGCCGGTGCGGGAGCAGCGGCGGCAACGGGGGCGGCTGCAACGGGAGCAGCGGCGACCACGGGGGTCACGGCAGCAGCGGAGCGGATGGCAATGCGGTTACCGGCCTCCTCGACCACGACCTCGCCGATGCCCTCTTCCTTAACCGTGCGAATGAGCTCGCGAATCTGATTGATGTCCACGTAATCCTCCTCAATGATTTCGCTCGATTCCTCGGCCAGGAGGAACTCGACCTTTTCTCCAGTACGGTGCTTGCTCAGGTAAGTACGCGCCTCATTGGGGAACAGGGCGTACATCAGAACGTCTTCTTCGTCCATTGCCAGATCGCCGATCTCCTCCGCGACCTCGTCGAAGGTGGTGGTGACCAGGGAGCCCGGTGCAACGTCCGGCGGCAGGACCTCGGCGTTGCCGATGGCCTTGGCGGCCACCTCGGGATCGATGCGGCCCGGCGCCTTGCCGTAGTAACCGCAGATGTAGTCCTTCATCTCCTTGGAGATCAGGCCCCAGCGCTTGCCGGTCAGGACGTTCATGACGGCCTGGGTGCCCACGATCTGGGACATGGGGGTGACCAGCGGCGGATAGCCGACCTCGGCGCGCACGCGGGGGATCTCCTTCATGACCTCGGGCAGGCGGTCCTCAGCGTTCTGGATCTTCAGCTGGGACACCAGGTTGGACATCATGCCGCCCGGAACCTGGTGGCTGAACACCTGCATGTGGGTCAGGGAGGAAACGCCGCGCTTGTAGTGGGCGCGCTGGCGGACCTCCTCCCAGTACTCGGCGATCTCGAACAGCAGGTCCAGGTCGTAGCCGGTGTCATAGCGGCTTTCCTGCAGTGCGGCCACGATGGTCTCCACTGCGGGGTGGCTGTTGCCGAAGGCCAGGGGCGCATGGGCGGTGTCCGCAATGGCGGCGCCGGCCTCGGCGGCCTTCACGATGTTCATGGGAGCCATGCCGCCGACGTAGTGGCAGTGCACGTGCACGGGCAGGCCGATTTCGGCATTCAGGGCCTTGACCAGGCGCTCGGTGCGATACGGGGTCAGCATGCCGGCCATGTCCTTGATGGCAATGGAGTCAGCGCCCAGGTCCTTGAGCTGCTGTGCGTACTCCAGGTAGCCGTCCAGTGTGTGGACCGGAGAGATGGTGTAGGAAATAGCGCCTTCGAAGTGGGCACCCACGGCCTTGATGGCCTCGGCGTTGTCCACCACGTTGCGGATGTCGTTCAGCGCGTCGAACACGCGGAACACGTCGATGCCGTTGCGATGGGCAGCGGCGATAAAGCGGTCCACGATCTCCTTGGAGTAATGCTTGTAGCCCACCAGGTTCTGGCCACGGGAAAGCATGGACAGCGGGGTGTTCGGAGTCAGCGCCTTGATGGAACGCAGGCGCTCCCACGGATTCTCGTCCAGGAAGCGCAGGCAGGTGTCGAAGGTCGCACCGCCCCATGCCTCGATCGCCCAGTAGCCCACACGATCCATCTTCGGCAGAATCGGCTGAATGTCGCCGATGGTCATGCGGGTCGCCCACAAGCTCTGCTGGCCGTCACGAATGGTAGTGTCCATCAGTTGAAGCCTTGACATTGGGCAAACACCCCTTTCTTCACGTCAAAGTGCCACGGATCCGCAAAGCTTCCAGGCGGACCCGTGCAAACAGCTGGTTGTAGTAGCTTTCCATTATAGGGAAATACTTTGATTCCCTGTGGTATCTCATGAATTTCACAATCATTTTACGAGCAACGGCATGCCGCGCCCAAAGGCCCAGGTCAGAACCAGGCGACCTCAGGGCTTACGGCGCCCCGCTTCGCCCTCTTGGACAGATTGCGCTCCGTCCCCTTGGCCAAGTCCCGCTCAGTTCCCTTGACCGCGGCCGTCCGTCTTTCGGGCGAAAGCCCCACCCGCCAGGCCCGCTCCCAGCGCCGCGCCCAGGGTGTCCACCACCCAGTCGGCGGGGTCGCAGCAGCGGTCGGGCACGAAGAGCTGGTGCAGCTCGTCGGTGACGCCGTAGCAGCTGGCCAGGACAATGGCCGCCAGGCAGGCCCGGCCCAGCGGCAGGTGGTGTCGCAGGGCATTGGCCAGCAGCGCGCCCAGCACCGTGTACTCGGTGAAGTGGCCCAGGCTGGAGGACTCGGTGAGCCCGGGGATGGCCGCGGCCGCCAGCCAGGCGTCCAGCTGGGCCTTCAGCTGGCCCAGCCAGTCGGTCTGGTCCCGGAAGTCGGAGCCGGTATGGGCGCTGGCCGCAAAAATGAAGGCGGCCCAGGCCACCACGGCAATCCAGCTGATCGCCGCAGCGGACCTGGGGCCGCGCAGAGTCTTGAACCACGTCAAGGGGCGTCCTACTTCATGTTCACGCAGTGGATCTTTTCGCCCCGCTCCAGGTAGGCCATGACCTCCTGGGCAGCCATGCGAGCACAGTTGTCCTCGGCCTCAGCCGTGGATGCGCCCAGATGGGGCATGACCAGGGCGTTCTTCATGGCGACCACCTCAGGCGTGGCGAAGTCGGTCACGTAGCGGGCCACCTTGCCGGACTCCAGGGCAGCGGCCATGTCGGCGTTGTTGACCAGGGTGTCGCGGCTGAAGTTCAGGAAGACCAGGCCCTCCGGGGCGGCAGCCAGCAGCTCGGCGTTGATCATGCCCTTGGTGGCAGGCATGGCCGGCACGTGGATGGTGGCGTAGTTGGCAGCGGCCATGAGCTCGGAAAGCTCCGTGGTGAAGGTCATGTTCGGGGAGATGGCAGCGGCCTTTTCGGCATCCAGGAACGGGTCGTAGCCCACGACCTTCATGCCCAGGGCCTCGGCGGCGGCCACGACCAGCTTGCCGATGGCGCCCAGGCCGATCACGCCCAGGGTCTTGCCCATGATCTCGCCGCCAGCGAAGGCCTTCTTGGCCTTTTCAGCGGACTTGGCGATGTTTTCGTCCTGGGCATTTTCCTTGACCCACTCGATGCCGCCCACCACGTCACGGGCAGCCAGCAGCATGCCGCACAGGACCAGCTCCTTCACGGCGTTGGCGTTGGCGCCCGGGGTGTTGAACACGGGCACGCCGGCCTCGGCCAGGGCCTCCAGCGGGATGTTGTTCACGCCGGCGCCGGCGCGGGCGATGCACTTGACGCTGGCGGGCAGCTCCATTTCGTGCATGTTGGCGCTACGGACTAGGATGGCGTCAGCCTCCTCGATGTTGTCGGTGAGCTCGTACTGGTCGGTGAGCTCGGCCAGGCCGACCTTGCTGATGTTGTTCAGGCAGTGGATCTTGAACATGAGCGCGTCCTTTCGCAGAAAAGTTATGTAAGGCCACAATACGCCTAGATTTGTAAACGGGGTGTTACATCTGGCGGTCAGGGCCTCATTACCCCGTGTGCGGGTAGGAATTTCGGGATCAGAGTAGCGCGGGTCCCAATGCTCCCCTAGTGGCCGCGGACCGGGACGTGGTCCAGCATCTGGTCGGACATGATCAGGGCATCGCAGGCATAGGTGGTCTGGGTGCCGTCGGGGGCGGCGATCACCACGGCCTCCACCCGCAGGTCGCCGTCGACTCGCAGCACCTGGCCGTCACGGACGCGGATCACCTGGGCGCCGGCGCGCTCCAGCTCCGCGGCGCATTCGTCGGCGGCGTCCAGGCCGCCCCACACCAGCACGGTTTCGCCCGGCAAGTAACCCGTCCGGGCCATGGTGCACAGGGCGCCGTAGGCGGAGAACACGCCGGCGGCGCGGGCACCGGGGATGCGGTACATGGACCGGGGCTTCTCGTACACGCGGTTGGGCTTGGGCGGCAGAGCCACCTCCACGGCGCAGCGGCGATGGCTCACCAGGTAGGAGCCCGCGGCGCGACGCGGGATGGTGCAGGGCTCCACCCCCAGCTCGGCGGCCATGACCGCCAGGATGCGGGGCACGCAGCGGCCGCCCTGGCATTCGCCCATGGTCACGCCGGTGCGCCACTTCAGGGCCTCGAAGCACAGCACCGGGATGCTGCGGTGCAGGGCCGCCACGACCTCGCCCTCCGTTACGTTGGCGCAGCCGCAGATCTTGGAGCCGAAGCGCGGATCCTCCTGGATCAGGCGCTCCCTGGCCTGGTCGTCCATCATGAACAGCAGCGGCGCCGGCACACGGCGCGGGTCGAAGGTCGGGTTGGGCGCAGCCTGCAGGTACTCGGCCACCCAGGAGGCCAGGTCGGCGCCGATGGCCGGGGCGCTGGCCAGGCCCGGGGAGTCGATGCACGCGGCGTTGAAGAAGCCCGGTGCGTCCTCCACCGGCCCGATCACGAAGTCGCCGGTTTCCGCGTTGGTGGCACGGATGCCCGCGTAGTTTGCGATGACCGTATGCTCCGCCACGTCCGGCCACAGGCGCGCCGCCTGGTCCATGACCTGGTCCAAGCCCACGGCGGTGGTAGCCACGTCCGCACGGCTTTCCTGGGGCACGGCGTTGGGGCCCACGAACTGGTTGCCGAAGGCGGCAGTGCCTACCAGGATGCCCTTGCCCTCCTTGGTAGGCACGGGGAACATGGTGTGGTCGAAGGCGTGGACGCCTTCCTTGAACAGGTGATACTCGCCGCGGCGTGGGGCGATGCGCAGCTTGCGGGCGCTGACCATGTTGTTGATTTCGTCCGAATACGCGCCCGCCGTGTTCACCACGGCGCGGGCCTGCAGCTGGGTGCCGTCGGCCAGGGTCACCTGGTAGCCGGCGTCGGTCGCCTGGATGGAGGCCACGCGGGCGTCGAAGGCGAACTCCACGCCGTTGTCGGCAGCGTTTTCCGCCAGGGCCAGGGCAAAGCCGTAGGGATCGCAGATGCCGCTGTCGGGCACGTGCAGCGCTGCCACTGCCTGGGGCGAAACGCCCGGCTCCAGCTCGCGCAGCTGCGCCTGGTCCACCACGGTCACCGCCGGCGCACCGTTGGCCTGGGCGCGCTCCGCCAGCTCATGGAGGGTTGCCACCTCGTCCGGGGAAAAGGCCACCACCAGGGCGCCGTTCTTGCGATACGCAAAGGCCAGCTCCCGCTGAAGCGCCGGGAACAGGGCCGCGCCCCGCACGTTATAGGCGGCCTTCAGGGTGCCGGGCTCGGGGTCGTAGCCGGTGTGGACGATGCCGGAGTTGGCACGGGTTGCGCCGCAGGCAATGTCCAAGCCCGCCTCCAGCACCACCGTGCGCAGGTCATAGCGAGAAAGCTCTCGAGCGGCGCAACATCCCACCACGCCCGCGCCGATCACCACAACGTCGTACTCAGTCAATGCCGGCATGCTGCCTCCTATCGCTCGCGTTTCTTTGGGCACGATTCTACCGAATCTGGTGCGCGGCTGCGCGCCGACTGCGCGCATCGCCGCGAGGCCGTGCCGCGGGCGCCCCAAGGCCCGACCGAGCTCGCGCCCCCGCCGCCGAGCCCTGCCTCCCAACCGCGCAAGTGGCAATTCCCCGACCTGTGGAGTTGGACCCCCTTTCGAGGGGTGCCAAATGGCAGTTCCCCGACCTGTGGAGCGGCGCCTGGGGTCGCGTCCGTAAAGTGGTGTAAATACAAGGAATGAGCCAGGGGCTCCTCTC
>JAUNCQ010000026.1:30303-33398 GCA_030526515.1 Coriobacteriia bacterium | reverse complement strand
AACAAGGAACCCCGAGGTCTTCCTCGGGGTTCCTTTCGTCCTGTGGATTATTAGCAGGTCAGCAAGCCGGCCGCGACCTTACGGGCGCAGGCCCATGCCGCCTTCCAGGGTCAGGGTCTCGCCGCTGAGGTACTTGAAGTCCGGGGTGGCCAGCTGCACGCACACGCGGCCGATCTCGGTCTCCACGTTGCCGTAGTGGCCCATGGGCGGCATCTTGACGTTGGCCTCGAATGCCTCGGGGTAGGCCATCTTGAAGTTCTCCAGCGCAGCGGTCCATGCCAGCGGGCAGACCACGTTGACGTTGATGCCGTCCGGGCCCCATTCGGTGGCGGCCACGCGGCTCAGGCCGCGGATGCCCTCCTTGGCGGCGGCGTAGGCGCACTGGCCGAAGTTGCCGAACAGGCCGGCGCCGGATGCGAAGTTGATGACGCTGCCCTGGGACTCCTTCAGGTACGGATAGCAGGCCTTCATGTAGTAGAAGGCGGCGTACAGGCCAGAGTACAGGGCCAGGTCGAACTGCTCGGTGGTGTGGTCGGTCAGGGTCACGCCGGATGCGCTGGCCTGGGCGTTGTTGATGAGAACCTGGATGCCGCCGAACTTCTCCACGGCCTGGCGCACGACCTCGGCGGCCACGGCCTCGTTGTCGGCGCCGGCGTTGATGTCGGCCTGGACGCACAGGACCTCAACGCCGTACAGGCGCTCCAGCTCCTCCTTGGCGTCCTCGAGCTTCTTGACGTTGCGGCCGGTGATGACCAGGTTGGCGCCTTCCTTGGCGTATGCGGTGGCGATGCCGTAGCCGATGGAGCCGCAGCTGCCGTCCTGCAGGACGGCGCGGCCTGCGCCGGTGATGATGACGGTCTTGCCGGTGAAGAATCCCATGGTGTCCTCCTTAGGAACGTTGGGCGTGTGTTTCTACGCACGTCCCATTGTAGGGAGGTCGGTGTTGCGGGGCCGTTTCGCCCTGATGGAGGCGGGTATTTTCTGGGCGAAAGGGAGCCTGGGCCCGCCTAGCTGCCGCTTACCGGGTCCGAGCCGCCGCGGCGGGGCAGGAACTGCAGCTGGGAAACGCAGACGCCGGCCAGGATCACGGCCACGCCGGCCCATTCGGCCGCGCCCAGGGGCTCGCCCAGCACCAGCATGGCCACCAGCAGGCCGGCGGGCAGCTCGGATGCGGACAGGACCGCGCTCAGGCCCGTGGGCAGGTGGGGCGTGCCCAGGCTGAACAGGATCACCGGCAGGAAGAAGCCGCAGGCGCCCATGACCAGGCCTACCGGGGCAATGCCCTGGAGCAGCACGCCGGACACGATGAAGTCCGGGCAGAACAGGTGGGAGCCCAGCACGGCGCCGCCGCAGATGAGGAAGCCTCGCTGGGCCTGGGAGCAGGCGGGCTGGATGCGGCCGGAAAGGGCCAGGAACAGCGCGCAGCAGAAGGCTGCCGCAAGGCCCGCGGCAATGCCCGTCAGGTCGACGGAACTCAGGTCCGTGGCGTACAGGCCGCTGGCGAACACGGTGCCCACCACGATGATGGCCGCGGAAACCACCTGGCTGACGGCCGGCGGGCGGCGGGTCATGGCGACCTGGATGACCGTTCCCATCCAGGTGAACTGGAACAGCATGGTCAGGGCCAGCGGCACCGGCAGCACGCTCATGGCGTAGGTGTAGGTGATGGAGGTACCGCAGCTCACCAGGCCGATGGCGGCCAGCTTGGCGGCGGTGGCGGGGCCCAGGCGGGTCCATCGGCGGCCGAGGAGCCTTTCGCCCGCCAAGGCTACGGCGCACAGGGCAAAGGCGAACCACATCTGGGCAGCCGCCACCTGGGCGGACGCGAAGCCCCAGCTGTAGGCGATCTTGTAGCACGTGGCGTTGAAGCCGTAGCAGGCGCCGCCCAGGAACACCAGCAGCACGGCCTGCAGGGGCGGGCCGGCGGGGGCGGGCGCGGCGATGGGGTCGGCGGCGGGGCCGGGAGCCGGCGTGGCGGCGTTCGCCGCGTCGGGTCGGGTGCGGGGAGTCGAAGGCATGGCTACAGCAGCTTGATCAGGCGGTCGACGTCGGCGTCACGGGTGGCCCAGCTGGTGGCGAAGCGGATGGCGGCACGGCCGTCGGGCACGCGCTCGCCGTAGGAGTAGGCGGCCACGCGGCCTATGCGCTCCAGCTGCTCGTCGTCGACCAGGAAGTAGGTCTGGTTGGTGGGGGAGTCGAAGTAGAGCTCGTAGCCGGCGGCCGTCAGGGCGGCGCGGATGCGCTCGGAGGTGCGGATGGCCGGCACGCCGATGCGCTGGTACAGGCCGTCCTCGAACAGGACCTCGAACTGGATGCCGGCAATGCGGCCCTTGGCCAGCAGGGCGCCGTGCTGCTTGACCTGGGTGAAGAACCGCGGGGCCAGCTGGGGGTCGGGAATGACCACGGCTTCGCCGAACAGGGCGCCGCACTTGGTGCCGCCCAGGTAGAAGGCATGGCACAGGCGGCCCAGGTCGGGCAGGGCCACGTCGTTCTCCGGCGCGGCCAGGGCGTAGGCCAGGCGGGCGCCGTCCACGTACAGCAGCAGGTCGTGGGCGCGGCAGGTTTCGGCCAGGGCCTCCAGCTCCGCCAGGGAGTACAGGGTGCCGTACTCGGTGGGCTGGCTCACGTAGATCATGCCGGGTTGGACCATGTGCTCGCGGTTTTCGTCCCGTTCCCAATCGAGGGCCAGGGCATCCACCTGCTCGGCGGTGATCTTGCCCAGGCGGCCCGGAAGGGTCATGACCTTGTGGCCGGTGAACTCGATGGCGCCGGCCTCGTGCACGCTCACATGGCCGCTTTCGGCCGCGACCACGCCCTGCCAAGGGCGCAGCAGCGCGTCGATGACCACGGCGTTGGCCTGGGTGCCGCCCATCAGGAACTGCACGTCGGCGCTGGGGGTGCCGCAGGCGGCGCGGATGAGCTCGCGGGCCCGTTCGCTGTGGGGGTCCAGGCCGTAGCCGGCGGTCTGCTCCAGGTTGGTCTGGACCAGGCGCTCCAGGATGGCCGGGTGCGCGCCCTCCTGGTAGTCGCTGGCGAACTGCAGCTTCTGGTGCTCGGGACGGGACTCCTGCGGGCGGCCGTGCTCCTGCTGGCGG
>JAUNCQ010000026.1:29764-30293 GCA_030526515.1 Coriobacteriia bacterium | reverse complement strand
GCTCGTGCGTCATGCGTGCTCCTTCGTCGTACGTGCGGTGGTTCTTGCAACCGTCCCATTCTAGCGGTTCGGCCGCCACCGTGCGTGCCTGACGGTCGTGCGAAGTTTTCGCCCGCTGCTTGACGCGACCGTGCGAACTTTTGGGCTGAGCGGAGCCGGTTGTGCGAAGAAACGGCCAGGAGGCCGATGGAAAACTTCGCACGACCGAACTGGTTCGGAGCGCTATTCGGCGTCGGAGCCCGGGTTGCGCTCGGCCAGCTCCTCCTCGATCAGCGCCATGCGGTCGCTGGCCTTCTTGGTGCCGCGCCAGATCATGAGCGCGAATACCAGCAGAACTGCCCAGATCAGTGCGTACGCGGCGATCAGGTACGGCGCGCTGGGGATGACGGTGGAGTAGATGCTCTCGAGGATGGGATCCATGTTCGTTCCTTTCGGGAAGCCGCGCTCGTGGCGGCGGGGTTACGGAATCGGGTGGGCGAAAGCCCCGGCGGGGGAGGCGGCCAGGTGGGCGAAAGCCCTGAGGGACGCG
>JAUNCQ010000026.1:23457-29754 GCA_030526515.1 Coriobacteriia bacterium | reverse complement strand
GGCCGGCAGCGCGGGTGCGGCATTGGCCGGCAGCCGCTAGTCCTCCAGCTGCTCCAGGGCGGCCTCGACGCGCTGCTCCAGGCGGCGCTGGCCGAAGCGCATGCGGTACAGGGCAAAGCCCACGCACAGCATGCCCACCAGGCACAGCGCCAGGCAGGCGCCCATTTCGCCCGTCATGCCGCCTTCGCGCAGCACCACCGGGTGCACGGAGGACGGGATCAGGCGCGTGACCATCAGGCAGATGGGCACGTCCACGAACGCGATGATGGAGACCACCGCGGAAAACGCGGCGCGGCGCTCAGGCTCGTCGACCATGTTGCGCAGCACCAGGTACGCGATGATGATCAGCATGAGCACCAGGTACGTGGTCAGGCGCGGCTCCCAGGTCCACCACACGCCCCACTCGAAGCGGGTCCACATCTCGCCGGTGGCCATGGTCATGACCACGAACACCAGGGATATCTCCAGCGCGGTGCAGGCGCAGGTGTCCCAGCGCTGGTCGCGGCTGGCCAGGAAGCGCACGCTGTAGTAGGCGCCGAAGGCCAGGGCGCAGAACGATACCAGCGCCACCGGCATGTGGAAGTAGAAGATCTTCTGGGAAAGCAGCATCTTGCTGGTCACCATGGAGTCGCCGATCAGCGCAGCTCCGTCCACGGACGCGCCCGGCACCGGCGGCACCAGGAAGAACGCGTCCAGGAAGCCCAGCGTGGTCAGCACCAGGCCGGCCAGGATGGCCGCCGGGACCAGCTTGTCGGGCCACTGCCCGCTTTCGGGCAGCTTCTTCTTGCGATCTTGCATAGTCAACCTTTCTTACGAGACCACGAAGTCGTACAGGACCCAGGAAACCAGCGTCATGATCACGTCATAGCCGGCGGCCAGGGCCAGTGAGGTAACGAAGGATTCCGCCAGCAGGTCTCCGCCGGCCACGGCGGCGGTGGTGGCGGCCACGCAGGCGTACAGCAGCGGGAACAGCACGGGCACGAACAGCAGCGCCAGCATGACGTCCTTGCCGCGGGTCCGGGAGGTGATGGTGGAAAGCAGCGTTCCCACGCCGGCAATGCCGACGGAGCCCAGCAGCAACGGCGCCACCATGAGGGGCGCGGATTCAGCGGGCGAAGCATAGCTGCCGAAGAACACCCAGAACAACGGCACGGCAATGACCTCCACCACCAGCAGGAACACCAGGTTGGAGGTGGCCTTGGACAGGAAGATCACGCCGCGGTCCAGCGGTGCCAGCAGCAGGCCCTCTATGCAGCCGTTTTCCTGCTCGGCCGCGAAGGAGCGGTTCAGGCCCATCAGCGACGTGAACACGATCATGGACCACAGCAGGCCGCCGCACACCTGCCCGAAGCTTTCGTCGGGACGGGCGAAACTCAGCGCCACGCCGAACACGATTATGACCAGCAGGGAGTACACGCCCATGGACACCAGCATCTCGCGGCTGCGCACCTCGCGCCGCAGGTCCTTGGCCAGCAGGATGCGGTACTGGGCAAAGGACGATGCGCCCTTCGCGCCTGCGCCGCGGCTCTTCTTGACGCCCATTACGCGGCACCTCCCTTCCTGCCGGCGTACAGGTCGGCCAGCTGGCCGCGGTCCACGTCGATAGCGGGGCAGAACTGTACCGCGCGGCCCCGGCTCATCACCAGCACGTGGTCGGCCATGTCCAACCCCTGCTCCACGTCATGGCTGACCATGACGAAGGTCCGGTCCTCCCGCACCTGCTCCATCAGGCGGGCGAAGACCTGCATGCCGTGGGGATCCAGGCCGGAGCAGGGCTCGTCCAGGAGCACCAGCTCCGGGTCGTTCACCAGCGCGCGGGCGATGGACACGCGCTGCGTCATGCCACGGGAAAAGGTGCCCACCCGGTCCATGCGCCGGGCCTTCAGGCCCACGGCGTCCAGCAGCTCGAGGGCGCGGTCCGCGGGATCGGCCACGCCGTGCAGGCGGGCGAAGAACTCCAGGTTCTCCTGGGCGGTCAGGTCGGGGTACAGCATGGGCTGGTGGGAGATGAGCCCCACCTTGGCCCGCAGCTCCTCGGGCTCCTCCACGGCGTCCACGCCGCATACGGTAAGGGAGCCCGCGCTGGGGCGCTCCAGGGTGGAAAGCAGGCGCAGCAGCGTGGTCTTGCCGGCGCCGTTGGGACCCAGCACGGTCAGGAACGACCCGCGGGGCAGGTCGAAGCTCAGCCGGTCCACCGCCTTGCGGTTGCCGAAGGCCTTGGTGAGCCCGTGGGCGTGTACGGCAGATTCCAAGCTGTTCCTCCTTGGGTCCGGGGTCGGGCGCCGCGCTTGCTTTCGCCCTAATCACGGGGCGAAAGATACCTAAACGCAGTTGCTCATAAATATAGCAAAGCCAGCTCCCGTTGGGCCCAGCGAGCTCCTGCGAAGGGGCGGTCCGGAACCTGGGGAAGCATGCGCTCAAGGTGTCGGGTAAGGCAGCGGGAGGCCCAGGAGGGGGAAGGGGTACGGCCTCCCGCTTGCTTGGGGACAGGGTAATGGTAGTCGGGCCGGGTGGGCGCGGACTTCGCCCGAAGCGGGGCAAGTTGCGGGTAATACCCGCGTATAAGCGGGGGTTTTACCCCGAAATGACCCTTTTCGGGTCATGTGCGCGCGTAATATGGCGCACTTCATACCTTACGGGCGGCGGGGTGCCTCCGTATTGTGGTGCCCACGGTGCTCGGAAGGAGGGCGCCTTATGCAAGGAAAGGAGTTGCATATGGGGAGCAATCCCGAAGTGGAGGAGCTGGAGCAGGTGACCGAGCCTGAGACCACTCCGTCCGAAAAGAAGCCTGCGGTGATCAGCCTGGGCAAGAAGGCCGTTACCGGCATCCTGGTTGCCGCCGTGGTGATCGTGGCCGGCATCGGCATGTGGGTCTGGCACGAGCAGCCGTCGTTCTGCGCGGCCATCTGCCACACCCCCATGGACAAGTACGCTGAAACGTACTTCGCCGACCCCCAGTCCGAAGATGCCACCCTGGTGGCCACCCATGCGCAGGCCGGCAAGGACTGCCTGAGCTGCCACCCGGCTGAGCTCAGCAGCCAGATCAAGGAAGGCACCCACTGGATCACCGGTGACTACGCCTTCGACCAGGAGACCGGCAAGCTGGTGTCCCGCAGCGGCGAGTTCGGCACGCAGGAAGGCTGCATGACCGAAAGCTGCCATCTGTTCACCGAGGAGGACCTGCGCAACAAGACCTCCTACATGGAGTGGAACCCGCATGACTTCACCGAGCACGGCGTGACCAACTGCGGCGACTGCCACAAGATGCACGACACCTCCGTGTACGTCTGCACCGAGTGCCATTACCAGGCAGCAGAGAACGTCCCCGAGGGCTGGGACTCCATCCCGTACCGCGAGAAGAAGTAAGGAGGCCTGATATGAACCAGAAGATCAGCCGAAGGGGCTTCCTGGGCAGCCTCCTGGCCGCAGGCGTGGTGGGCGCTGGTGCGCTCACGGGCTGCGCACCCCGTTCCATCGAGGACGAAAAGTCCGCCGTGGTGCTTGACGGCGGCGAGTACGACATCGTGGTCGTGGGCTCCGGCGGCGCCGGCATGGCCGCTACCGTGAACGCGGTGGACGGCGGCGCCAAGGTGTGCCTGCTGGAGAAGATGCCCGTTGCCGGCGGCAACACCTGTTTCGCCGAGGGCGGCATGAACGCCTGCTGCACCCGCTTCCAGAAGGAGGCCGGCATCAAGGACAGCGTCGACCTGATGTGCGCCGACACCTTCGAGGGCGGCCATGGCAAGGGCGACAAGGACCTGATCCGCCACATGTGCGAAAACTCCAACGGCGCCATCGAGTGGCTGGACTCCATGGGCATCACCCTGAGCAAGCTGGGCACCTCCGGCGGCGCTTCCGTGGTGCGCATCCATCGTCCGGAAACCGGCGAGGCCGTGGGCAAGTACATCGTCAAGGGCATGAGCGAGCAGTGCCGTCAGCGTGGTGTGAGCGCCGTGTGCAACACCGCGGTGAAGGAGCTCATCATGGAGGACGGCAAGATCGCCGGCGTGAAGGCCACCAACCCGCAGGGCCTGGACATCGTGTACAAGTGCAAGGCGGTCATCGTGGCCACCGGCGGCTTCGGCGCCAACTCCGAGATGCTGGCCAAGTACCGTCCTGAGCTGCTGGACGCCGTGACCACCAACCAGCCGGGCGCCCAGGGTGACGGCATCGTGTTCTGCGAGGCCGTCGGCGCTGACCTGACCGACATCGGCGAGATCCAGACCCATCCCATCGTCGAGCAGACCACCGGCACCCTGCTGTCCGAAAACATCCGCGGCGACGGCGCCATCCTGGTCAACAAGAAGGGCCTGCGCTTCGGCGACGAGCTGCGCACCCGCGACGTGGTGTCCTACGCCGAGTGGGACCAGCCGGGCAAGTTCGCCTGGGCTGTTTTCGATCAGAGCGTCCATGACAACAACCTGTCCATCGAGGAGAAGTTCGTGGCCCGCAACATCATCCAGATCGCGGACAACTTCAAGGACCTGGCAAAGAAGATGGACGTGCCCGTTGACGCCTTCGTGAAGACCGTCACGTCCTACAACGACAACATCAAGAACAACGTGCCCGATCCCATGGGCCGCACCCACAGCCTGAACCCGCTGGTCAAGCCGCCGTACTACGCGGTCAAGGTGGCTCCGGGCGTGCACCACACCATGGGCGGCCTGCACGTGAACACCAAGAACGAGGTCATCGGCACCGACGGCAACCCCATCCCGGGCCTGTTTGCCGCGGGCGAGGTGACCGGCGGCACCCACGGTGGCAACCGCCTGGGAGGCAACGCCGTCTGCGACATCAACGTGAACGGCCTTTCCGCCTCCAACACTGCCCTGGAGTACCTGGGAATCAGCAAGTAGTGCTATGATGCCCTGAGCGAGCAGGACTTACATAGGGGGATGACTGGTTTTCGCTGGTCACCCCCTTGTTTTATGGACGAAAAGGACGCCGGCACCATGTCTAATTCACCCGAAGCCCCCGTCACGCGGCAGCACGTCGCGTCGTTCACGCATCCTTCGTCCTTCCGCGAGTTCCTTTCCACCTACGGGCCCCGCTTTGCCCTGTGTCTGCTGGGCGTGGTGACCCTGCGTCTGTGGATCCAGTGCGACCTGTACGACCGCTACTCCAGCACCGACTTCGGCGCCATCACCGTGATGGGCACCTTCGTCCGCGTCGCGGCCATGCTCCTCATAATAATGATAGGCGGTCGGGCCGGCCTGAGCACGCGTGCCCAAAGGGTCATGGACGTGCTGTCCTGCGTGCTCATGACGATGGCGTCCGCCCTGTACCTGCTGCAGTACAGCTTCCCGGGCGCGCCCCTTTCGCTCCCGGCGTCGCTGCTGGCCAGCCTGGGCATTGCCTGGGCCGGCGTCATGTGGATCCGCGTGTTCGTGCGCATGGAGCCGGGCGAGGCGTTCCTGTACTCCTTCGTCTGCATTGCGCTCAGCGCCGTCCTGGGTTTCGTCCTGGGTCTGATGGACGGCTCCATGGCGTACGCATTCTGCATCTTCCTGCCCTTGTGCTCGTATCTGACCTGCGTCCAGGCCCACAAGACCTTGGACGCCCTGGATGGCCCGCGCGATGAATCCCGTCCCGACCGCCACGCCGCGACCCTGGTGGGGGAGCAGGGCGAAGGCGCCGTTCGCATGCGGGACTTCGTCCTGCCGTTGGCCGGCCTTGCGCTGCTCAACCTGGCCCTGGGCCTTTCCCGTGGCTTCCCGGACGGCTCGTCTATCTCGCTTCCCGTAGAGATGCAGCTGGTCCATCAGCTGGGCACGGCGCTGCTGGCCCTGAGCTACGTGTGGATGGTGCTGGTGCTGGGGCGTCGGCTGACCCGCGTGCTCTTCTGGGGCGTGCCGGCGGCGGTCATGGCCCTGGGCGTGGTGCTGGTGGTCACCGGCACGCCGGACGTGATTCCCCTGGGCGGCGCTTTCATCACTATCTCGAACTCGCTGTTCATCGGCGTGCTGTGGTACACCGCCTACGAGCTGTCGCGGCATTCGGACGTCGTGCCGTACGCGGTATTCGGCGTGGTGTGGATCGCCCATCTGCTGCCCCGCGAGGCGGGCCGTCTGATGGTGTTCGGTCTGGGTCCCGCGGTGGCTGCCACCGATTCCGAGGTGTTCCTGGTGCTGACCATCACGCTGCTGCTGGCGGCGGGCATTGCGCTGCTGCTGTCCGATGCGGGCATGGGCGGCGTGGTGCTGTTCCCCGAGCTGCGACAGCGCGCTGCCAAGCCTGCGTCCGCTGCGGCGGCTGATCCTGCGACCGCCGCGCCCGCGCCTGAGCTCGCGACCGCCG
>JAUNCQ010000026.1:0-23447 GCA_030526515.1 Coriobacteriia bacterium | reverse complement strand
AGGATCTGGAACGCGGTCCCGTCCGGCAGCAGCCCCTCCGCCGCCGCGAGGGCGACCTGCCCCGCCTCCAGCCCCGCCGCGTCGAGTTCCAGGGCGGTGAAGCCCCAGGCCTGCCGCGGCCGCGCCCGCAACTGGCGTAGTCGTGCCTGCCGTTTCGTCCGCAACTGCCGTGGCTGCGGACGCGGCGGTGCTCGCCGCGGCGTCCGCTCACGAGTCGGAGCCCGCGCCCGCGCCCGAGCCGCCGTCGCCCCTCGAGCGCCTGCGGGAGGCCTACGGCCTGACCGACCGCGAGGTCCAGATGGCCGGCTACCTGGCCCAGGGCCGCACCCGCGCGTTCATCGCCGGGGAGCTGTACCTTTCGGAGAACACCGTCAAGCGGCACATCACCACGCTCTATCAGAAGGTCGGCGTCCATTCCAAGCAGGATCTGATCGACCTGCTGCAGCAACAGTAGGGAGCCGTCGCCAAAACACACGGCCCTTGTACAAGGGGCGAAAGAAATGCGTGGGGCCCCGTGCCCGCCAGCGATTTCTTTCGGCTGTTCTATAAGGGACGGCCCGAAAATGCCGATTTCGCGATTTTCCCTACGGCTGTTCTACAACAGTCGAACGTTTTTCGCCGACGACGCGAACTCCGTTACAAAGTGCACGTCTGTTGTGGAAGGGGCGTCAAGTTTGCGCTGACGGGTGAGGGAATCTTTGCAAAACGCACGCCTGTTGTACAAGGGGCGTCGATTCTGAAGAACTGGCCGGAAGCCCCTCCGCAAAACGAACGCTCGTTGTAGAGGGGGCGTCGACTTTGAGCGACGGGCGAAAGCACCTTCGCAAAACGCACGCCTGTTGTAGAAGGGTCGTTGCCCGCGCCGTCGCTTCCGCCGCGCCGCCTCAGGCACGCTGGCGCTACTCGCGGAGCGACCCCGCCGCCTGGTTGATTTCCGCGCTTCGTGGTTGATTGAAAACAAACGTTGGAAAACATGCGTTGCAAAACGGTGCGCCCAGCACTACAATGGGCAAAACCCACCGTCAACGGACAGGAGCCCCCTCATGCGACCCCTTCCTTCCTGCAAGCTCGATCCCAAGGTGAAAAGCGTCTGGCGCATCTCCGCGGCAATAGTCCTGGCCCTGAGCCTGGTGTGCTGCGCCGTGCCCTTCCTGCTGGCCGGCGCGCTGGGGGAGGAGGACTGGGCCTTCCTGGTGGCCGGCATCCTGGCAGCGGTCCACGCCGCCTTGGCCGCATGGTTCGTCGGCGCGTTCCCGCCCATCCGCTTCGCCCGCTGGCGCTACCAGGTGGGGGAGCACGAGCTGGACATCATGCGCGGCCTGTTCTGGCGCAAGCGCTTCGTGATCCCCTTCATCCGCGTGCAGAACACCGACACCAAGCAGGGTCCCATCATGCGCGCCTTCGGCCTGGCCGAGGTCACCGTGGCCACCGCGGCCGGCGAGCACTGCATCCCCGGCTTGACCGTGGAGGAGGCGGAGTCCCTGCGCGATGCCATCGCCACCCAGGCCCGCCTGGCCCGAGAGGACATCTGATGGAGCCCGGATCCTATCGCGTTCACCACAGCTACGTGTGGCTGGGCGGCATCAAGACCGGCCTGGTGGCGGCGCTTGCCCTGGCGGCAACGGGCGCCGGCGCACTGACCCCGCTGCTCACGGCCCTGCTGGACGGCGACCTGGGGACCGGCGTGTTCCTGAGCCTGCTCATGGCCGTGGGCGCCGCCCCTTCCGCGGTGGTGCTGTTGGTGGGCCTGAGCGTGCTGATGTGCTGGATCGCCTGGCGCCACCTGAGCTACCAGCTCACCGACCGCGAGTTCAACCTGTACAGCGGTGTGTTCAGCAAGAAGCGCCTGCACGTGCCCTGCCAGCGCGTCCAAAGCGTCGACCTGCGCGCCGGCGTGCTGCAGCGGCTGGTCGGCGTCTGTACCCTGGAGATAGACACCGCCGGCGGCTCCTCCAACAAGGCCATCCTGGTGCCCTACCTGACCAAGGCCGACGCCCAGGCCCTGCGCGCCGAGCTCTTCCGCCGCAAGCGCATCCTCCTGGGCCAGCAGTCCAGCGCGGCCCCGACCCCTGCGACCGCGGGCGACCCGACTGCCTCCAATCTTCTGGACGAAATCGACGGCGCCCTCTCCAGCGTGCACGGCGTGTTCGACCAGGCCGAGTTCGTGGACGAAGAGCCCGTGACCTATCGCCAGGGCCTGAGCAACCGGCAGCTGCTGCTGGCCGGCCTGTCAGATGCCAACGGCTCCGTGGGCCTGATCATTTTCTGGACCCTGGCGTTCTGCTGCTCCCTGGGCCTGGCCGACCTGGTGCTGGACGGCGTGGGTGCCTACTTGGACGACTACCTGGACGTTGGCCTGGCGGCGGGCATGACCGTTTCCGACCTGGCGTGGCGCCTGGCCATGCGTGCGGTTCCGTACCTGGTGGGCGTGGGCGTTGCCTCCTACGTGGCCACGCTGGCCATCTCCGCGCTGGTGAGCCTGGTGTCCTACGGCGGCTTCCAGGTCCGTCGCCGCGGCTCCCGGGTGGAGGTTGAGCGCGGCCTGCTCCAGAGGCAGACCCAGGGCGTCGACCTGGACCGCGTGCAGTTCCTGCGGGTCGAGCAGGGCTGGATCCGCCGCCTGCTGGGCTACTGCAAGGTCTACCTGGGCCGCATCGACAGCGCTGCCGACGAATCCAACAAGGGCCAGGCCGACCTGCAGATGTCCCGTGGCATGCTGGTGCACCCGTACCTGCCCGTGGACCAGCTGGATGGCTTCGTCCGGTCCCTGGTCCCCGAGCTGCATTTTGCGGACGAAAGCGCCGTCACGGTCGCCCCGCCCCCGAAGGCCCGCTTCCGCGCGGTGCTGCGAGGTGCCCTGTGGCACAACGGCGGCTTTTGGACCCTGGCCGGCATCCTGGTCACCGGCGCGATCGTGATGGTGAGCCTGGTCCTGGCGGCTCCCGAGGAAGCGGTTGCGTTCCTGGGCGCGGTCTGCGCCTTCGCCCCGTTCCTGCTCCTGACGTTGATCCCCATGGCCGTGGGCGTGGTCCGCGGCCTCAGGTGGCACCGCGGTTCCCGCCTGACCTACGGCAACGGCTTCATCCGCTTGGCCAACGACGGCTTCTCCCGCACGGAGGTGCTGGTCCCGCGCCAGAAGGTCCAGTTCAGCACCCTGGCGGCCAACCCGTTCCAGCGCCTTCGCGACCTGCGTTCCGTCCAGGTGACCACCGCGGCCGGCTCCGGCGGCACCACCGAGTCCCTGTGGGACCTGGACCTGGAGGACGCCGAGTCCTTCCAGGAGTGGATGCGCCCCCGCCGCTGATCGCTTCTGCTCCACGGGACGAAAGCCCCGCTGGCCAAGCCCATGAGCTCCATGGGCCAAGCCCCTGTTTCGAGGTGGCCGGAGCCGGAGAGGCCGGCGGGTCTATCTGAGCGCCCGAAGGGCATTAGTTGAAGGAAATGGGCTAGCTTGGATTGGGCAGATGCGATGCGGGGATGCGGTGAGCCATGCGTGCCCTTGTCCGCCCATTTCCCAACACCGGCTTCTTGCCCTTCGGATTCAGCGCGAGGCTTGACCCGCCGGCCTCTCCGGCTCTGGTCGCCTGCGGTCCGGCGTTGCTTTCGTCCTGAGGATGCTAGTCCTGCGCGCGCACGTAGGCCGTGGAGCGCCCCTGGCCCAGCTTGACCAGGTACCCTTCGGCCACCAGGGCCCGCAGCGCGTTCTCCACGGTGGACAGGGACACGTCGGGCAGGGCGGCAACCACCTGGGCCTTGGTCATGGGTGAGCTGCGGAAGGCGAAGAGCTCCCGGACCTGCTGGCTCTTGGGGCTGGGCGCGCCGGTCTTGGCGGCGTTGCCATCGGACATGAGCTGGAACAGGCCGGCGTAGGCGCGGTCGACCATGCGCAGCCACAGCAGGGCGAAGGGGGAGTAGTCGCAGGCAGGGCCGTCCCAGGTGGCCAGGCAGGCGTTCAGGGCGGCGTAGTAGTCGGCGGCGCTTTGCTCGCACAGGCGGTCGATGCTGGCGTAGCGGAACACGTCGAACCCGGACTTGGCCATGAGCAGCAGGCTGAACAGGCGGGCCAGGCGGCCGGTGCCCTCGTCGAAGGGCTTGATGCACATCACGTCCACGGCGAAGGCGGGAATCAGCAGCAGGCGGTCGCTGTGGTGCTCGGCGAAGGCCTGGGCAAGGTTGTCGCAGGCGGAGCCCAGGTACAGCGGGGTCTCGAAGGCGGGCACGGGGCTGGCGGGAACGCGGCGGACCTGGCCGTCCATGATCATGTCCACGTGGTCCTTCTTGCGATACGCGCTCTTCTTGCCGGTGGGCGCGCCGCCGGTCAGCACGGTGTGCATGGCCAGGAAGGTGGAGGCGTCAATGGCGAAACGGTCGGGCTCGGCCGCGAAGGCCCGCAGCGTGCGGGCGTAGCCGGCGGCCTGCTGCTCCCGGGCGGTCAGGGGCTCGCTGCCGTCTATGAGCTCCTGTATGCGGCGGGGGTCCAGGCAGATGCCGTCGATGCGGGCGGATGCGTCCACGTTGTCCAGCAGCGCCCGGGACTCCAGGCGTGCCAGCGGGTCGGCGTGGGCTTCGCGCAGGGCGTCCAGGCGGCCCTTGTGCTCGTGAATCCGGGATTGCAGGCGCCGGCACTCCTCCGAATAGGCAGATGCGGGCATGCTGCAGTACGCAAAGGACTTCATGGCGGGCTCCTTCCCCCGGTTTTCTGCCCAATCCTGGCGTGGTGCCTTGGGCTGTAACCTCATATTAGCGGTAGAGGGACCAAAACCAGCTCGGTTTCTGCCCAGTGCGGGGGTAAATTATCCTTAGCGGTACACCATCAAGAGAAGGGATCACCCCATGGCTATGCACCTGGTCGTTGATCCGAAGAAGTGCAAGGCATGCCGCTCATGCGAGCTCGCCTGCTCCTTCGGCCATAACGGCGAATTCAACCCGCGCCTGTCCTGCGTCACCATCTTCCACTACGAGGACGCGGCCATCACCGTGCCCGTCATGTGCATGCAGTGCGATGAGTCGGCCTGCGCCAAGGTCTGTCCCACCAATGCGCTGACCCGCAACACCGACGGCCTGGTCGTGCATGACCCCTTCAAGTGCCTGGTCTGCAAGATGTGCGTGAGCGCGTGCCCGCTGGGCAACATCAGCTACTCCCCGCTGAAGGCCAAGGTCTTCAAGTGCGACCTGTGCGACGGCGACCCGCAGTGCGTGAAGTTCTGCCCCACGGGCGCCATTTCGGCGGTGGATCCCACGGAGGCACCGGACAAGAAGCAGCTTGCGGCTGACAAGCTCAAGGCCCTGGCAGAGGAGGCGTAGATCATGGCAGTCGGAAACGCCTGGGTAGGCACCATCCTTCGCGTCAACCTGACCGAAGGCACCATTGCAAAAGAGCCCCTGAACATGAAGGACGCCAACGACTACGTGGGCGCCCGCGGTCTGGGCACCAAGTACTACTGCAACGAAGTCGATCCGAAGATTGATCCCCTTTCGCCCGAAAACAAGCTGGTGTTCATGACCGGCGCGCTGACCGGCACCTTCGCCCCCTCGGCAGGTCGCTACGAGGTCGTGTCCAAGTCGCCGCTGACGGGGACCATCGGCGCCGCCAACTCCGGCGGCCACTTCGGCCCGGAGCTGAAGTACGCCGGCTACGACGGCATCATCTTCGAAGGCAAGGCCGCCGCACCCGTCTACCTTTATATCAACGACGACGTGGTGGAGCTGCGCGACGCCTCCCACCTGTGGGGCAAGAACGTGCATGAGGCCACGGACCTGCTGGAGCAGGAGGTGGGCAAGTTCCGCATTGCCACCATTGCTCCTTCGGGCGAAAACGGCGTCCTGTTCGCCGGCGTCATGAACGACAAGAACCGCGCCGCCGGCCGTGGCGGCATGGGTGCCGTCATGGGCTCCAAGAACCTGAAGGCCGTGGTGGTCCGCGGCACCGGCAGCGTGAAGGTGGCCCGTCCCGACGGCTTCCTGAAGGAAACCCTGCGCACCCGCACCATGCTGCGGGAGCATCCGGTCTGCGGCGAGGGCCTGGCAGCCTACGGCACCGAGATCCTGGTGAACATCATCAACGAGGTGGGCGGCCTGCCCAAGAACAACGGCCGCGACGGCGCCGTGTTCGAGGGCGCCTATGAGATCTCGGGCGAAAAGCTGGCCGAGGGCGCGCTGGTCAAGAACCAGGGCTGCTTCGGATGCACCATCGCCTGCGGCCGCGTCACCAAGATCGAGCCGGACGAAAGCGAGTTCTACGGCTTCGGCGAAGGCCCCGAGTACGAGGCCGGCTGGAGCTTCGGCGCCGACTGCGGCGTGGACGACATCGCCGCCGTGCTGAAGGCCAACTGGATCTGCAACGAGGAGGGCATGGACCCCATCACCCTGGGCGCCACCATCGCCTGCGCCATGGAGCTGTTCGAGCTGGGCGCCATCCCCGAGTCCGACATCGGCTTCCCGCTGCGCTTCGGCGACGCCGCCGCCATGGTCCGCTGCGTCCGCATGACCGCTGACGGTGAGGGCTTCGGCAAGCTGCTGGGCCAGGGCTCCTATCGCCTGGCCGAGCACTACGGCCACCCGGAGCTGTCCATGTCCGTCAAGAAGCAGGAGATGCCCGCCTACGACGGCCGTGCCATCCAGGGCATTGCCCTTGAGTACGCCACCTCCAACCGCGGCGGCTGCCACGTGCGTGGCTACATGATCTCCCCGGAGGTCCTGGGCCTGCCGGTGAAGACCGACCCGCTGGTCACCGAAGGCAAGGGCGCCCTGCTCAAGACCTTCCAGGACCTGACCGCTCTGTGCGACTCCACGGGCATCTGCCTGTTCACCACCTTCGCCCTGGGCCTTCCCGAGCTGGCGGGCCTGTACCGTGAGGCCGTGGGCACGGACGAAACCGACGAGGACATCCTGCTGAAGGGCGAGCGCATCTGGAACCTGGAGAAGCGCTTCAACATGGCCGCCGGCGTGGAGAAGGACACGCTGCCGCCGCGCCTGCTGCGCGAGGAGCTGCCCAGCGGTCCGGCAAAGGGCAAGGTCGCGGAGCTGCAGGTCATGCTGGCCGACTACTACGAGGCCCGCGGCTGGACCGACGAAGGCGAGCCCACCGCAGCCAAGTTCGACGAGCTTTCGCTGTAAGGGACTCCGGTGAACGTCAAGTTCTTCGCCACCTACCGCAAGATCGTGGGGCAGGGGTGCATCGACATCCCTGCCCCCGGCACCGTCCTTGACCTGCTGGCCGAAATGGAGCGTCGCTACCCGGCGTTCCGCGGCCAGCTGCTGAGCGCCGACGGGACCGACAAGTCCCCGGAGGCCATCGTGCTGGTGTGCGGACGGCACATCGAGCACCTGGACGGCGTGCGGACCGTCCTGACCGAGCAGGACTACGTTGCCCTGACCCCGCTGGTGGCCGGGGGATAGCCCAACCGTTCCAACCGATGGGAGACTACATGGTTTCCGAAGAGCAGATCAACCGCATAGTGCAGTCCTATCCCGCCGAGCGCCGCTTCGCGCTGGCGGCCATGCAGGACATGCAGCATGCGTTCAACTACGTTCCCGAGCAGGGCCTGCAGGCGCTGGCCGCCCATCTGGGCTGCGGCGTGGCCCAGCTCTACTCCATGGCCACGTTCTACAAGGCGCTGTCGCTGAAGCCCAAGGGCCGGCACATCATCAAGATCTGCAACGGCACCGCCTGCCACATCCGCGGGTCGGTGAACCTGGCCACGGGACTCAAGCGCGAGCTGGGCATCGATCCCGGCGAAACCACGGAGGACGGCGACTTCTCCGTGGAGATGGTCAACTGCCTGGGGTCCTGCGCGCTGGCCCCGGTCGTGCTGGTGGACGGCACGTACCACAACAAGCTGAAGCTGGAGGACGTCCCGGGCATCGTGGAGCACTATCGCGCCCAGGACGCCCAGGAAGCCCGTGAGGCTGCGGAGCAAGGGGGCGAAAGATGAGCAGGACCACCACCATCCTGGTGTGCTGCGGCACCGGCTGCATAGCCAACGGCGCGTACGACGTGGCCGACGCCATCGAGGAGCAGATCGTCGCCCAAGGCGCCAACGCCCAGGTGGAGCTGCGGGTGTGCCGTACCGGCTGCTCCGGCGAATGCGAGCAGGGGCCCATCGTGCGCCTGATGCCCCGTGACACCACCTACTACAAGGTCAAGCCCAAGGACGCCAAGGCCATAGTGGAGTCCCTGGAGGGGGAGCCGGTCAAGAAGCTGCTGTACCGCGACCCCGACGGCGTGCGGCATGAAGCCCAGGCCAAGAATCCCTTCTACGGGCTGCAGCATAAGACCGTCCTGGCAAACGTGGGCGTGATCGACCCTCTGAGCCTGGACGAGTACGTGGCCGCTGGAGGCTACGAGGGCCTGAAGCGAGCCCTGGACATGACCCCGGACCAGATCATCACCGAGGTCGAGAAGAGCGGCCTGCGCGGCAAGGGCGGCGCAGGCTTCCCCACGGGCCGCAAGTGGCGCAGCGCCGCCAGCTACGACGTGTTCCCCAAGTACATTGTCTGCAACGGCGACGAAGGCGACCCCGGCGCGTTCATGGACGGCTCCATCATGGAGGGCTGCCCCCACGCGGTCATCGAGGGCATGATCATCGGCGCCCTGGCCATTGGGGCGGAAACGGGCGTCCTGTACATCCGTGACGAGTACGCGCTGGCCCGTGACCACATCCAGCACGCCATCGACGACGCCTACGAGGCGGGGATCCTGGGCGAAAGCATCATGGGCAGCGGCCATAAGCTTGACCTGAGCATCGTCCGCGGCGGCGGCGCCTTCGTCTGCGGCGAGTCCACGGCCCTCATGAACTCCATCGAGGGCAAGGTGGGCGAGCCCCGGCCCAAGTACATCCGCAGCGTCCAGAGCGGCCTGTTCGAAAAGCCCACGGTGCTGAACAACGTGGAGTCCCTGGCCTCCATCCCGGTGATCCTGGCCCACGGCGGCGAAGCCTACGCCCAGGTGGGAACCGAAGGGTCCAAGGGTACCAAGGTCTTCGCCATGGTGGGCAAGGTCAAGCATACGGGCCTGGTGGAGGTGCCCATGGGCACCACGCTGCGGACCCTGATCTACGACATCGGCGGAGGTATCATCGGCGACCGTCCCTTCAAGGCCATCCAGACCGGCGGCCCCTCCGGCGGCTGCATCCCCGAGCGGCTGCTGGACCTGCCGGTGGACTTCGACACCCTGACCGAGTACGGCGCCATGATGGGCTCCGGCGGCATGATCGTCATGGACGACCGCAGCTGCATGGTCGAGGTGGCCCGCTACTACATTGACTTCCTGTGCGAGGAAAGCTGCGGCAAGTGCACTCCCTGCCGCGAGGGCCTGCGCCAGATGCGCCATATCCTGACCGAGATCTGCGAAGGCCGTGGTCGGGAGGGCGATGTGGAGCTGCTGGAGGAGATCGGCGCCATGATGACCGACGCGTCCCTGTGCGCCCTGGGCCGTACGGCCCCGAACCCGGTGCTGACCACCATCAAGTTCTTCCGGGAAGAATACGAGGCCCACATCAAGGGCCGCTGCTGTCCGGCTGGCGTGTGCCCGGAGCTGACCAGCTTCCGCATCGACGCCCCGGCGTGCACCGGCTGCGGCCTGTGCGCCAAGGCGTGTCCCACCGACGCCATTTCCGGGGAGCGCAAGGAAGCGCACGTGATCGATGCTGCGAAGTGCATTTCCTGCGGCAGCTGCCGCGAGGCCTGCAACTTCGACGCGGTTCTGACGGAGGGCAGGTAACTATGGACAAGACCTATCAGATCACCATTGACGGAAAGGCCTGCACGGCCCGCCACGGGGAGTTCCTGTGGGACGTGGCCAAGCGCAACGGCGTCCATATCCCGGCGCTGTGCCGCAGCGACCGCTTCGAGGAGCATCGGGCCTGCTGCCGCGTGTGCATAGTCGAGGTCACGGTCCGCGGCCGCACCAAGGTGGTCACCTCCTGCGTGTATCCCGTCGAGGGGGAGTGCCAGGTGGTCACCGATTCGCCCCGCATCCGCCAGGAGCGCAAGGTGCTCATGGCGCTGCTGGCCGCCCGTGCGCCTGAGTCGGACGTCATCCGCAACATGGCGTCCTTCATGGGGGCGGGCGAAGGCTACGGCCGCCTGAAGCCCTTGGACACGGGCAAGTGCATCCTGTGCGGTCTGTGCGTGCAGGCGTGCGAAAGCATGGGGACCGGTGCCATATCCACCGTCAACCGCGGTACCGAAAAGGAGGTCAACACGCCCTACGGCATGGCCAGCGATGCTTGCATAGGCTGCCTGAGCTGCGCAAACGTGTGTCCCACCGGTGCCATCGAGTATCAGCAGGACGAAGAAACCCGCACCATCTGGAACCGGACGTTCCCGCTGGCCCGCTGCTCCCAGTGCGGCCAGGTCATGGACACCGTGGACATGGCGGAGTTCGAAACCTGCGACGAGTGCCGCAAGAAGGCCATTGCCGACCAGCTGGCACAGGCCTATCGATTCGTATAACCGCAACGTGAAAGGGGACGGCCATGGCCTTCGAGCATCGTTACGACCGCAATCATCAGGCGCTTTCGGACGACGACTGCCGGGTGCTGTCCTGCGCCCAGGTCACCGTGGTAGGCTGCGGTGGCCTGGGCGGCTACGTTGCCGAGCAGCTGGCTCGCCTGGGCGTGGGCCGGCTTCGACTGGTGGACGCTGATGTATTTCAGGAAAGCAACCTGAACCGCCAGCTCTTCTGCACCGAGCAGACCTTGGATGCTCCCAAGGTCCAGGTCGCGGCCCAGCGGCTGGCCGCGGTGAACTCCCAGGTGCAGGTGGAGCCCTGCCAGCAGTTCCTGGACGCTGGCAACGCCGCCGAGCTCATTGCCGGCAGCCAGTGCGTGGTGGACTGCCTGGACAACGTGGAGTCCCGCTTCGTTCTGGCCTGCGCCTGCGCTGACGCCGGCGTGCCCCTGGTCTACGGAGCCATTGCCGGCTGGTTCGGTCAGGTGGGCACGGTGTTCCCCGGGGACGTTTCCTTCGTCACCCTGTACGGCGCCGTCGAGGGGGCTCCTGGCGAGCCCGCGCCGTCCGGCGTCCAGAAGACCGAGGGCAACCTGCCCTTCGCTGCCGGCGTGACCGCGTCCTTCCAGGCAGCTGAGGCCGCCAAGGTCCTGCTGGGCAAGGACGACCTGCTCCGCAACCGGCTCCTCATGATCGACCTGCTCTTCGGCTCCGTCGAGGAGATGCCCCTGCGCTAGCCTGCTTGCGAGAGGCGAGCGTCTATTTCGTCCACCGACTTTTGCCTGTTCGAGGACATATTCAACAAAAGGTAACGAAATTGCGCTGCAGGTGGGCGGGACGCTCGCGCGCGCGTAGAATACTCGGGTCGAAAATCAACCTGTGTTCTTCGAGGAGATTTGAGTGAAGCGTTCGTACCTGTATGTTCTTGCCGCATTGGTGATGCTGGCCAGCTTCTTCACGGCCAGTGCCGTTGCCTATTCGTCAATCCAGCGCGTGGTGGTGGACAACGAAAAGGAGACCACCATCAACCTGGCCACTCAGATCTACGACGACATGAACGAGGCCCTGTCCGCTCCTATCACCGTGGCCCGCACCATGTCCAGCGACCTGTACCTGAAGGATGCCCTGAAGGACAAGGACTTCCCCGGCGCCGCTGCGGAGGAGCAGATGATCACCACCTACCTGGGCGAGATCTGCGAGGAGATGGGCTGCGAGACCAGCTTCATCGTGTCCGACCTGAACAAGCGCTACTACACCCCCAACGGCCTGAACAAGGTGGTCGACCCCAAGAACGACGAGCATGACGTGTGGTACTCCGCCTTTCTGGATGGCGGCCGCATGTACGACTTCGACGTTGGCACGGACGAAGTCCACCAGAACCAGTGGACCGTGTTCGTGAACGCCCGCGTCATGAACGGCAACGACCTGCTGGGCGTGTGCGGCGTCGGCGTGAAGATGGACGCGTTGCAGGAGCGCCTGAAGCACTATGAGAAGGCCTACGGCATTGACGTGAGCCTGGTCACCGAGGAGGGCCTGGTCCAGGTTGACACCGACAGCGTCAACATCGAGACCCGCGTCCTCGAGGACGCCGTGGCCGAGTTCGACCGCAGCCAGGAGTATTCCTACCATCGCACGGAAACCGGCGGCTACCTGGTGACCCGCTACGTGCCCGCCTTCGACTGGTACCTGGTGGTCTCCAAGGAAACCCAGGGTGCGTCCGTGTACATCAACCTGTTCCAGAACCTGCTGGTGGCGTTGCTGGCCATCTTCACCATTGCCATGATCGCCGTGACGTTGATCGTCCGCCGCGACCGTCGCAAGCTGGAACGCAGGGCCAACGTCGACGCCCTGACCGGCGTCCTGAACAGGGAGGCCTTCTTCAACGCCGTGGCCAAGTCCCGCGAGGTCCTGAAGGGCAAGCCCACCGCGCTGGTGTTCCTTGACCTTGACCACTTCAAGGAGGTCAACGACTCACTGGGCCATGCCGTGGGCGACCAGGCCATCACCGACGCCTCCCACGTGCTCACCGACAAGCTGCGCGGCAACGACCTGGTGGGTCGCTTCGGCGGTGACGAGTTCATGCTGTTCATTCGCGACATTCCCGAGGATATCCTGCGGGTGCGCCTGAACGAGATCGCCGATGGCCTGCGCCGCACCTACGCCAAGGACGGCGTGGAGGTTCCCGTCTCCACCAGCATGGGCGTCATCTACGGCTCCGCCCTGAACGAGCTGCCCACCGAGGAGCTGCTGGCCATGGCTGACGACGAGCTCTACAAGGCCAAGGAAGCCGGCCGCGACCAGTACCGCCTGGGCCAAGCGGGCCAAGCGGGCCGGCTGGACGAACCTGGCTGGCAGGACGAATCAGGCCGATCGGACGAAAGAAACGACGAAGGGCCCCGACATGGTCGGGGCCCTTCTGCATGCTCGGGATGCCGTGCGGTTCCGCAGTGCCGAGGGCGAATCCGGAACCGCCTTGTGCCGCGGCGCCTGGAGTCGAGCCTGGGTGCCGCGGCGCTTGGCTGCCTACGCCTCCTTGCGGGCGATGGCAGCCTCCACCAGCCCCAGGAACAGGGGATGGGGGCGGGTCGGACGGGACTTGAACTCCGGATGGCCCTGGCTGGCCACGAACCACGGGTGGTCCGGCAGCTCCACCATCTCCACCAGGCGGCCGTCGGGGCTGGTGCCGGAAATGACCAGGCCGGCCTCGGCCAGCTGCTCGCGGAAGTCGTTGTTGACCTCGTAGCGGTGGCGATGGCGCTCGCTGATCTCCAGGGAGCCGTAGGCCTGGGCGGCGCGGCTGCCTTCGCGCACCGTGCAGGGGTAGGCGCCCAGGCGCATGGTGCCGCCCTTGTCGGCAATGCCCTCCTGGTCGGGCATGATGTGGATCACCGGGTACTTGGCGTCATCCTCGAACTCGGCGGAGGTGGCGCCGGTCAGGCCGGCAACGTTGCGGGCGAACTCGCAGACGGCGGCCTGCAGGCCCAGGCAGATGCCCAGGAACGGCACGCCGTTCTCACGTGCGTACTGGGCTGCCAAGATCTTGCCCTCGAAGGCGCGCTGGCCGAAGCCGCCCGGCACCAGGATGCCGTCCAGGTGCCCCAGCTCGGCGGCCACATTCTCTGGCGTCAGGGCCTCGCCGTCCACCAGCTGCACGTCGACGGTGTAGTGGTGTGCCACGCCGGCATGGCGCAGGGCCTCCATGACGGACAGGTACGCGTCGGGCAGGCTGGTGTACTTGCCCACCACGCCCACGGTGACGGTTTCGGTGCAGGAGTCCATGGCCTTCAGGAAGCTCTCCAGCGGCTTCAGGTTGCAGCGGCGCATGCCCAGGCCCACGCGGGCCAGCACCTTGGAGTCGAACTCCTGGTCATGCAGCTTCAGGGGCACCTGGTAGATGCTGGGGCAGTCCTCGCAGGCCAGCACGTTTTCGGCCGGGACGTCGCAGAAGGCCGCGATCTTGGCGCGGACGTTGGCGTTTACCTCGTGGTCGCTGCGGCACACGATGAAGTCCGGCTGCACGCCCAGGGAGCGCAGCTCCTTCACGGAGTGCTGGGTGGGCTTGGTCTTGATCTCGTGGGCGGCGGCAATATAGGGGACCAGGGTGCAGTGGACGAAGACCACGTTGCCCGGGAACTGCTCGTTCTTGAACTGGCGGGCCGCCTCGATGAACGGCTGGGACTCGATGTCGCCCACGGTGCCGCCGATCTCCGTGATCACGAAGTCGGCGCCGGCGCGCTGGGCAATGCGGTACAGCTGGTCCTTGATGGCGTCGGTGACGTGGGGGATCACCTGCACGGTGCCGCCCAGGAAGTCGCCGTGGCGCTCCCGGGAGATCAGGTCCTTGTAGATGGAGCCCTGGGTGAAGTTGGACTCGGAGAGCAGGTTCTCGTCAATGAAGCGCTCGTAATGTCCCAGGTCAAGGTCGCATTCGTGGCCGTCCTCGGTGACGAACACCTCGCCGTGCTGGAAGGGGCTCATGGTGCCCGGGTCCACGTTCAGGTACGGGTCCATCTTCTGCATCATGACCGAGTAGCCCCGGGCCTTCAGCAGGTGTCCCAGGGACGCGGCGGTGATTCCCTTGCCCAGGGAGGATACGACGCCGCCGGTTACGAAGATGTACTTTGTCATGTGGTGTCACGCCTTTCGTGCTCGTGGGGGGCAATTCAAAGGGCGAAAGGGAAGGAGCTCCCTTTCGCCCTGGGTTTAACGGATGGTTGAGTAGCCGGTCAGGTACTCGTCGACGGCTCGTGCGGTTGATCTGGCGTGTGCCATGGCCCGGACCACCAGGGATGCGCCGGTGGCCATGTCTCCTGCTTGGAACAGGTTGGGCAGGGCGTCCAGATCGGCACCTTCGGTGGCGTAGGTTTCTGCGCCGGTGAAGCCGGAGGCAATGACCAGCAGCTGGGCCGCCACCTCCTGGGGACCGTCGGGGGTGGTCAGGGTCAGCTGGGCCAGGTTGCCGTCGGCGTCCGGGGCGACCGCGGCCACTTGGGTCTGGAAGCGGCGGATGTCGCGGCCCAGGGCGGCTTCGGATTCCTGGTGGGCGTAGTCGGTGGCGGGGCCGTAGTCCGCGGCGGGGCGGCGGATCAGCTGGATCACGTCGGTGGCGCCCTGGCGCAGGGCGGTGGCTATGCAGTCGTTGGCGGTGTCGCCCGCGCCCACCACGGCCACCACCTTGCCGGAGGCGTCCATGAGGGGGTCGAGGTCGTTTTCGCCCAGCTGATTCTGGGCGGCGGCGCCCAGGTAGTCCAGGGCATAGCAGACGCCGTTGGCCCGGCCGTCGAAGCTCAGGGGGCGGGGCTGTTGCGCGCCCAGGGCCAGCACCACGGCGTCGTAGCTTGCAGCCAGCTCCTCCACGGTCACGTCAACGCCCACGTTGGCGTTGCAGGCAAAGCGGATGCCCTCCGCCTCCAGCAGCGCCACGCGACGGTCGATGACCTGCTGGGGCAGCTTCATGGACGGGATGCCGTAGGTCAGCAGGCCGCCGGGGCGGGCGCTGCGCTCGTACACGGTCACGGCGTGGCCGCGCTGGTTCAGCAGGGTGGCTGCCGTCAGGCCCGCCGGGCCGGAGCCCACCACGGCCACGGTCTTGCCGGAGCGGGTGGCCGGGACGTGGGGCTCCATGAGGCCCTGGGCAAAGGCCTCGTCGATGATGTATCGCTCGTTCTGGTTGATGGTCACCGCCGCGGAGGACTTGGCGCAGGAGCAGGCCCGCTCGCAGGGGGCGGGGCACACGTAGCCGGTGAACTCCGGGAAGCAGTTGGTCTTGTGCAGGCGCTCCAGGGCCAGGGGCAGGCGGCCGTTCCACAGCTGCTCGTTCCATTCCGGGATCAGGTTGTGCAGCGGGCAGCCCTGGGCCACGCCGTGCAGGCACACGTCGGCCGAGCAGAAGGGCACGCCGCAGTCCATGCAGCGGCCCGCCTGCTGGCGACGCTGCTCGGGGTCAAGGTCGGTGTGGATCCAGCCGTAGTCGGCCAGGCGCTCCGCGGCGGGGCGGTCGGCCGCCTCCTGACGGGAGTAGTCAATGAATCCGGTGGGCTTTCCCATGGCTATTCGCCCCTTTCCAGGAACGCCTTGGTGGCGGCGTCGTCTGCTGCCATGCCCTGGCGCAGGTTGCGGTCGATCAGTTCGGTCATGTGGCGGTACGCGTGGGGGATGACCTTCTTGAAGTCGCCCAGGTGCCCGTCGAAGTCCTGCAGCAGGCGGTTTGCCAGGGCCGAGCCGGTCAGACGGGCGTGCTCTTCGATAAGCTCCCGCAGGGTCTGCACGTCGTCGGGGCTGGTCACCTGCTCAATGGCCACCAGCTGCTTGTTGGTGCGCAGGTACAGGTCGTGGTCGGGGTCCAGCACGTAGGCCACGCCGCCGCTCATGCCTGCGGCGAAGTTGCGGCCGGTGCTGCCCAGGATCACGGCAATGCCGCCGGTCATGTACTCGCAGCCGTGGTCGCCCACGCCCTCCACCACGGCAATGGCGCCGGAGTTGCGGACGCAGAAGCGCTCACCGGCGCGGCCGTTGATGAAGGCGCGGCCGCTGGTGGCGCCGTACAGGGCCACGTTGCCTACCAGCACGTTGTCTTCGGCGGCGCGGGTGCTGCCCTTGGGCGGGTAGGCCACGATCTGGCCGCCGGACAGGCCCTTGCCCAGGTAGTCGTTGCTATCGCCCTCCAGCTCCAGGGTCACGCCCTTGGGCAGGAACGCGCCGAAGCTCTGGCCGGCGCCGCCCTGCAGCGTGAAGTGGAAGGTGTCCGGCTCCAGGCTGGTGCCGAAGCGGCGGGTGACCTCGGCGCCGAACAGGGTGCCGCAGGCGCGGTCGGTGCTGGAGATGGGGATGGGCCCTGCGGTGACGGGCGAAGGCGGCGTTGATTTCGCCCCGCTCTTCTTGGAGCGCTTGCGGGGCTCGCCCAGGACCGGCAGCAGGTGCTGGGCGTCCAGGGTCTGCTCCAGCTTGAAGTCGTAGGAGCAGGCGGGGTCGAACAGCACGGGCTCGTCGCTGGCGCGGGCCAGGATGCGGTCCAGCATGACGCCTTCGCTGCGGCTGCCGGGCTTGGTGCGGTCGGCCTTGAGCAGGTCGGTGCGGCCCACCAGCTCGTCCAGGGTGCGCATGCCGAAGGATGCCAGGATCTCTCGGACCTCTTCCGCGATGAACAGCATGAAGTTGACCACGTCCTCCGGCTTGCCGGTGAAGTTCTTGCGCAGCTCGGGGTTCTGGGTGGCAATGCCCACGGGGCAGGTGTCCAGGTTGCACACGCGCATCATGTCGCAGCCCATGGCGATGAGCGGGGCGGTGGCAAAGCCGAACTCCTCGGCGCCCAGGATGGCAGCCACGGCCACGTCGCGGCCGGTCAGCAGCTTGCCGTCGGCTTCGATGCGCACGTGGGAGCGCAGGCCGTTCATGATCAGGGTCTGGTTGACCTCCGCCACGCCCAGCTCCCAGGGCAGGCCCGCGCTGGAGATGGAGCTGCGGGGCGCTGCGCCGGTGCCGCCGTCGTAGCCGGAAACCAGCACGGTCTGGGCGCCGGCCTTGGCCACGCCCGCGGCGATGGTGCCCACGCCGGCCTCGCTGACCAGCTTCACGGCAATGGCGGCGTCCTTGTTGGCGTTCTTCAGGTCGTAGATGAGCTCCGCCAGGTCCTCGATGGAGTAGATGTCATGGTGGGGAGGGGGCGAAATCAAGCTCACGCCCGGGGTGGAGTAGCGGGTCTTTGCGATCCACGGCCACACCTTGCCGCCGGGCAGGTGGCCGCCTTCGCCGGGCTTGGCGCCCTGGGCCATCTTGATCTGGATCTCCTGGGCGCTGACCAGGTACTCGCTGGTCACGCCGAAGCGGCCGGATGCCACCTGCTTGATGGCGCTGCCGCGCTCGGTGCCCAGGCGGGCGGGATCTTCGCCGCCTTCGCCCGAATTGCTCTTGCCGCCCAGGCGGTTCATGGCCACGGCCAGACACTCGTGGGCTTCCTGGGAGATGGAGCCGTAGCTCATGGCGCCGGTCTTGAAGCGCTTCACGATGCTTTCCGCGGGCTCGACCTGGTCCAGGTCGATGGGCTGGCAGCCCTCGGGGTTGAAGGACAGCAGGCCGCGCAGGGTATGGGGGCGCTGCTCATCGTCGATCAGGGCCGAGTACTGCTTGAAGGCCTGGTAGTCGCCGGTGCGGGCCGCGTGCTGCAGCAGGCGGATGGTCAGCGGGTTCAGCATGTGGTCGCGGGCCTCGGCCGCGCTGCTCATCTTGTGGTCGCCGGCGGTGGGCAGGGTCAGGTCCTCGGCCAGGCCCAGCGGGTCGAAGGCGGCTGCGTGGCGCTTTGCCACCAGGGCGCCGATTTCGCCCAGGCCAATGCCGCCGATGCGGCTGGCGGTGTTGGTGAAGTACTGGTCCACCACGTCCTGGCTCAGACCCAGGATCTCGAAGATCTGCGCCGACTGGTAGGACTGCAGGGCGGAGATGCCCATCTTGGCGGATACCTTGACCACGCCGTTCAGGACCGCGCGGTTGTAGTCGGCCACGGCCACGTAGGGGTCATGGTCCAGGGCGCCGCGCTGGGTCAGCTGGCGGATGCACTGGTGGGCCAGGTAGGGGCACACCGCGCGGGCGCCGTAGCCCAGCAGGGTGGCGAAGTGGTGCACGCAGGTGGGCTCGGCGCTTTCCAGCACCACGGAGATGGCGGTGCGCTTCTTGGTGCGCACCAGGTACTGCTCCACGGCGGAAACGGCCAGCAGGCTGGGGATGGGCAGGTGGCTTTCGTCCACCCCGCGGTCAGACAGGATGATGACGTTGGCGCCGTTGTGGTAGGCCTTCTCGATGTTGAGGAACAGGCGGTCCAGGACGGTGTCCAGCGGGGTGTTGGGGTAGTAGAGCAGGCTGATGACCTGGGACTTCAGGTTGGGCAGGTCCAGGGCCTTGATCTTTTCCAGCTCCAGCTCCGTCAGGATGGGGGAGTCGATCTGCAGCAGGTGGCAGTTTTCCGCACGGTCCTCCAGCAGGTTGCCGTCGCTGCCCACGTAGACGGTGGTGTCGGTGACTATGGACTCGCGGGTGGAGTCGATGGGCGGGTTGGTGACCTGGGCGAACATCTGCTTGAAGTAGTCGAACAGCGGGCGCTCGGCCTGGTCGAGCACGGCCAGGGGCGTGTCTATGCCCATGGCGGCGGTGGGCTCGGCGCCGGTGCGGGCCATGGGGAGCAGCACCTGGTAGACGTCCTCGTAGGAGTAGCCGAAGGCCCGGCACAGGCGCAGCAGCTCCTCATGCTCGTAGTGGGCCAGGGCCTGCTTGGGCTGGGGCAGCTCGTCGAGCTTGATCAGCTGGCAGTCCAGCCATTCGCCGTAGGGGTGCTCGGCAGCGTAGCGCTCCTTGATGGCATCGTCGTCCAGCACGGTGCCGGCGACGGTGTCCACCACCAGCATGCGGCCGGGCTCCAGGCGGGACTTGGCCACGATGCTTTCGTCCGGAATATCCAGCACGCCCACCTCGGAGGAAAGGATCAGGCGGTCGTCGTCGGTCAGGTAGTAGCGGGCCGGGCGCAGGCCGTTGCGATCCAGGGCGGCGCCCATGACCTGGCCGTCGGTGAACAGCAGGGCCGCCGGGCCGTCCCAGGGCTCCATCATGGTGGCGTAGTAGTGGAACATGTTGCGGCGGGCGGTGGAGATGTTGGTGTTCTTGCTCCAGGGCTCGGGGACCAGCATCATGACGGCCTTGGGCAGCTCCACGCCGTTGTACATGAGGAACTCAAGGGAGTTGTCCAGCATGGCGCTGTCGGAGCCCTCGGCGTTGATGACCGGCATGACGCATTCCATGTAGTCCTCGAACACCGGGGAGCTCATGGTCTCCTCGCGGGCGTTCATGCGGTCCTGGTTGCCGCGGATGGTGTTGATTTCGCCGTTGTGGCACAGGACGCGGTTGGGGTGGGCGCGCTCCCAGCTGGGGTTGGTGTTGGTGCTGAAGCGGCTGTGGACCAGGGCGATGGCGCTTTCGCAGCGGGGATCCTGCAGGTCCAGGTAGAACTGGCGCAGCTGCTGGACCAGGAACATGCCCTTGTAGACCACGGTGCGGCTGCTGAAGGAGGCCACGTAGCAGTCCTGGGCGGACTGCTCGAACTCGCGGCGGACAATGTAGAGCAGGCGGTCGAAAGCCAGGCCGGGCTCCACGCCGTCGGGGCGGGTGACCAGCGCCTGGTAGATGGCGGGCATGCAGGCCAGGGCCTTTTCGCCCAGGACCTGGGGGTTCACGGGAACCGGGCGCCAGGTGACGAAGGGCACGCCGCGACGGCGGCAGATGGCCTCCAGCCGGTGCATGAGCAGCTGTCGGGCGTTGGCGTCCTGGGGGAAGAAGAACATGCCCACGCCCACGTCGCCGTCGGCGCCCAGGGGCGCGGCGTCGGTTTCGGCCGGGGATTTCGTCCCCTGGTCAGCGGTGCCGGCGGGCGGCACCAGGCCCTCCTCCACCACGGCGGCGTTCAGGAACGCGGTGGGCACCTGGATGATGATGCCCACGCCGTCGCCGGTCTGGCCGGTGGCGTCCTTGCCGGCGCGATGCTCGAGCTTCTCCACGATGCTCAGGGCGTCCTCCACGCACTCGTGGCTGCGGATGCCCTTGATCTGCACCACGCCGCCGATGCCGCAGGCGTCGTGCTCGAATGCTGGGCTGTATAGCGTCTTCTGGTCCATAAGCTGCTCCTCCTTTTTCACTAGTAGACAGTTTATGAAGCGGCATTTGCGCCCGTGTTAGCGTGGTATTACGCCTGTGTTAGTGCGGTGTTGCGGGAATGTTTCAGGGGCGGGATGCAGGTTCCGTGATGCAGTGGATTCGCCGCGGTCGTGGCGCTGGTTGCGTGGGACAATGGGGTCAGGAAGACGGTTGCGTGGAACGGAGGCGTCATGAGCAGGATTTCGGTTGCGGTGATAGCCGGCGTGGTGGTCCTTGCCATTGGGGCGGGCGGGTTCCTTGCCCTGCGCTGGCATGCGGACGCCAACGTCAAGGATCGCGACGGCATGGTGCGCCCCGGCTACGAGGACGGCGACCCCAGCGACTCCGGCTCTGCTGCTGAGGGGTCGGGAAATGCGGGCGAAAGCGCCGGTGACCCCGAGCCTGATGCCGCGCCTGGTTCCGAGTCCGGCGCCGCACCTGACCCCGATCCCGATCCTGACGACGGCCGCTACGAGCTGCTGGATGGCGACCGGACCTACGTGGCCAACGACGAGCTGCTGGCGCGGCTGGTCGGCACGTGGGTCAGCGACGACGGCCGCTGGGAGCTGAAGGTGACCGACAAGAGCGCGGCGGCTCTTTCCCTGGACGGCGCGCGAGTGCTGCGGGGCACCGTGAGTTTCGTCTACCTGCTGCCTAACCCTCTGCCCAGCACGTCGCTGGACTTCGAGCCCACCACGCTGCGTCGCACCCTGGCGCCCAGCATGGGCCAGATCGTCTACGCCTCCCACGAAGCGGATCCGGCGGGGGAGGATGACGGCACCGTCAAGCTGACCTTGGAGCTGGCCGACGGCCAGAGGCAGCAGGTCGTCCTGGCCAAGCACCCGTAGCCGCGGCCGCACAACAGCCCTGGAACGAAAGACGCCCCGAGCAGCCGAAGCGCAAGGCCTGGCAGCTCGGGGCGTTGCTGTGCGCGGCATCGGTGGTGGCGCGGGCCGTCGCCACCAGCGCCCTACACGGTGATCGCGTTGGAGAAGCGGTACTTCCGGGTATCCGACGGCGGGTCCGTGGGGTACTCTCCGCCGAAGCAGGCGGTGCAGTAGCCCTTGCCCGGGTCGTCGCCCATAAGCCGCTGGACCGCGTCAACGCTTAGGTAGCCCACGGAGTCGGCGCCGATCAGCGCGGCGATCTCCTCGTTCGTGCGATCCACCGCGATCAGGTTCTCCCGGGAGTCCACGTCGGTGCCGTAGTAGCACGGGTTCAGGAACGCCGGGGCGGAGCTGCGCAGGTGGATCTCCGTGGCGCCGGCGTCCCGCAGCATCTTCACGATGCGCTTGCTGGTGGTGCCGCGCACGATGGAGTCGTCCACCAGCACCACGCGCTTGCCGGCCACGGAGCTGACCACGGGGTTCAGCTTCAGGCTGACCTTGTGCTCGCGGTTGTCCTGCCCGGGAACAATGAAGGTGCGGGCAATGTACTTGTTCTTCACGAAGCCGATCTCGTACGGGATCCCCGACTCCCGGGCAAAGCCCAGGGCCGCGTCCAGGCCGGAGTCGGGCACGCCCACCACCACGTCGGCGTCGGCGGGGCACTCCTGGGCCAGGATCTGGCCGGCGCGGACGCGGGCCTCGTGCACGGTGACGCCGTCCAGGATGGAATCAGGTCGGGCGAAGTACACGGCCTCGAACACGCACAGGGAACGGGGCTTCTTGCCGCAGTGGTCGCGGATGCTGCGGATGCCCTCCTTGCTGAACACCAGGATCTCGCCCGGCTCAACCTCGCGCACGTAGGTGGCGCCCACGGCGTCCAGGGCGCAGCTTTCGGAGGCCACCACGTAGCCGCCGCCCGGCAGGGTGCCGTAGCACAGGGGACGGAAGCCGCGCTCGTCGCGGAGGGCCACCAGCTTGGTGGGGCTCATCATGACCAGGGAGTAGGCGCCCTGGATGCGGTCCATGACCCGGCAGGCCGCGTCTGCCAGGGACGGGGCGGTCAGGCGCTCGCGGGTGATCAGGTAGCTGATCACCTCGGTGTCGGCCGTGGTGTGGAAGATGGACCCCTGGCGCTCCAGCTCGGTGCGCAGCTCCAGGGCGTTGGTCAGGTTGCCGTTGTGGGCCAGGGCGGTGTGGCCCTTCAGGTGGTTCACCACGATGGGCTGCACGTTGCACATCTCATTGCCGCCGGTGGTGCCGTAGCGGGCATGGCCTATGGCAATGCTGCCGCCGCCCAGCTGGTCCAGCACCTCGGGCGGAAACACGTCGTTGACCAGGCCGATGCCCTTGTGGACGGAAAACAGGCCGGCGCGGTTCACCACCATGCCGCAGGACTCCTGGCCTCGGTGCTGCAGCGCCGTCAGGCCTGCGTACACGTAGGTGGAAAGGGGTGCTTCCTGGGGCACGTACATGCCGAAGACGCCGCACTCCTCATGAAGGTTCGCCATGCTGGTCTTCGCCCCCTAGTTGCCCAGCTCCGCGCACAGGCGGGCCAGGCGCTCGGCGGCGGCGCGGGTCTTCTCCGGCGTGTTGAAGGCGGTCAGGCGGAAGTAGCCTTCGCCGCACTCGCCGAAGCCGCTGCCGGGGGTGCCAATGACCTGCTCCTGCTCCAGCAGACGGTCGAAGAACTCCCAGCTGGTCAGGCCGCCGGGGCAGCGCATCCACACGTAGGGCGCGTTCTTGCCGCCGCTGTACCACACGCCCACGCCGTCAAGGGCGTCCATGAGGATGCGGGCGTTTTCCTGGTACACGGCCACGTTGGCAGCGCACTGCTCCATGCCGGTGGGCGAAAGAGCCGCTGCGGCCGCCTTCTGCAGCACGTAGGAGATGCCGTTGGTCTTGGTGGTGCGGTTGCGCACCCACAGGGCGTTCAGG